>CAMTOQ010000020.1 GCA_947074205.1 uncultured Bacteroides sp.
ATACTGCAAAAGCCTCTGCACCGGACTAGCATTAGCTTGATAGGAACTTAAACCTATAATGCCAGCTACAGGAGTTCTCTCACAAAAAAGTAAACTGGCTAAAGAGAGTATTGCTGTTACCTCTATTCGTCAAGGTTAAGCGCACCCCATAGCAGTGCCTTTGCAGCCTGAGCCGCATTTAAACTCATTGGGTTTAGCAATGGTTTTTATAGGTTTGTGATTGTATACACCTTCAAGACCCTCGTCAATTAACCCAGTCATTTCGATGACATTTATGCCGCATCCATCGATGATGCTTTTAGGGTTTTCGCCCACACTGCTTACCAAAAGTGCTCTGCAATCTTTGATGCTTCTAGCTAGATCTAACCATCTTTGGTCGCCTGTGCCGGCATTAGGCATTTTGCGCAACTCAACATATTGAAAGCCTTTGGGTGTTTGTTGATAAATATAAAGATGCATAGCTTCTCCTAAATGTAGATTCACTAAATGACCTTCGTTTGTTGCAACTGCCACGTAGGGCTTATCTGCAAGATCACTTTCGGATGTGCTTATCACTTTTTGCAATATCTGATAAGAATCTGATAGATCTTGCCCCAATAAACCGGCTGCATCGGCACGACAACGAGCGCAGTGGGCCATCATTGGCAGATGTTCTTTAGCAAACTCTCTCACTCTTAGGATTTCTACAGACGTGGGTCTGGGTACTTCCTCGAAAGGGGTATCTGCTGTAGGAATCAAGGGAATGCAGTTCATGATGTCTGCTCCTAATTCTTTGCAAACACGTGCCACTTCGTGAATATGATGATCATTGACCCCGGGTATAATGATGGAGTTGATCTTTACAACTATACCTTTGGCTTTGAGTAATGGAATGCATCTTAACTGTCTTTCTAGTAAAAGCTCTGCTGCCATTATTCCTCTATATACTTTACGCTCAAACCTTACCCAGCGGTATATCTTAGCTGATATTTCAGGATCGATAGCATTTATAGTCAGCGTGACGTGTGTCACTCCCAACTCAGCAATTTCTTCGATATAGGGTTCTAAACCTAGTCCATTTGATGAAAGGCAGAAGATTTTGTCTGGCAACTCGTTATGGATATTTCTAAGCGTCTCCATAGTCTCTTTAGGATTGGCAAACGGATCGCCCGGGCCGGCAATGCCGATAACCGATATATTATCAATCGAATTTGATAATTCCTTTAGATACGACACGGCTTTTTGGGGTGTTAATACTCCCGAAGTTACCCCTGGTCTACTTTCATTTACACAGTCGTATTTACGGTTGCAGTAGTTGCACTGAATGTTACATTGAGGTGCAACTGGTAAATGCACACGAGCATATTTACTCTTTGCCTCTTCATTGAAGCAAGGGTGCTTCATTATATCTTTTTCTGTAATCAATGTTGCCATAATCAATCCTTTTACATGTATTTATAACCAATAGGAGAGTGCTCCTGCTTATAGTCTAGTAGTGCGTTTACAATTAGATCGAATAGGTTCTGAGTACCTTCGTAGAGCAGATGTTTGATCCGAGGGCCTCCAATACGGTCGTGGATGGGAAAACCTATTCGTACGATAGGAATAGAAAGTTGTCTAGCTATATAGTATCCTTTGCTATTACCAATAATAATGTCGGGCTTTATCTCAAGTGATAATTCACGTATAGTTTCAAAATCGGCTCCCGATAGAATAATAGTTTCCGAGAATGCCTCTTCATTGTATTTTAGCAACTCTTTCTTCATGAGTTTACTTTCCCCCCCCGATGCTACGATGACCGGCTTTATTCCTATTTCAGCCAAGAATAAACTTACAGCAATCACCATGTCTTCTTCACCATAAACCACTGCTTTTTTACCGAACACATACTTATGACCATCAATATAAGCATCTACCAATCGGCCTCGTTGAAGAGCGTATTTTTGTGGTATTTCTTTCCCACTTGTTGTAGAGATGATGTTCATTAAGCTATCAGTAGCCTCGATTCCAATAGGCATTACAATTGTGTGGTTTTTGATGAAGTAGTTCTTTTCTAGCCACTCACCAGCGCTTGTCACGCTAGACCTCATCAAGACTTGTTCTGAGAGAGAACCCTTATTCAATACTGTGCCTAACTCTATACTAGCTGTTGCACTTCCTGTCTTTCTAATATCATCAATAGAAGTCCCACCTTCGGGTATAAGATGATAATCTTTCCAACAGGGATTATCCATTGAAGTAGAATAGTCGGGAAATAGAGTATAGTCTATCTCAAAATCATTCATCAATTGCTTTAGAAGTCGGATATCTGCGGGAGAGATGAAACCCGAAAATAGATTTATGCGTCTTTCTCTTTTTGCTTCTACGCTGAGTGTACGAATAGTAGCAAGTACTGCCTCGTGAAATCCATCCATATGTGTGCCGCTATAGCTAGGAGTCGATGCATGAACAAACAAAGGCAGAGTAGAGTCTCCGTTGTATATTTCTCTATATTCTGCTATTAAGGAAGGTATATCTTCACCTATGGTTTCTGATAAGCATGTTGATGCAATACCCATCACAGTTGGAGCATATTGCTTACGAATATTATCTATGCCATTGATGAAATTTTTGTTTCCTCCATAGATAGTAGTTTCTTCGCTGAAGTTGGACGACGCAATATCCATCGGCTCCTTGTAGTGGCTGATTAAGTAGCGTCTTATATAGGTGGCACATCCTTGCGACCCGTGTATCATAGGTATGCATCCCTCGATGCCTTTAAATACCATAGATGCACCGAGCGGAGCACAAAGTTTACAAGCATTTCTAGAAGCAACATGCTTGTTTGCCTCCAATGTTAGTCCCTCATTTTGCATAATAGTCAATCTTTTTACAATTATTACAATACCATTTTTGTGCCAAGGTTTTCGTTAAGGTCGATATAATCTATATGTCTTTATATATCAGTTGATTATTCTTAAACTAATTATTTACGGGTGCTTTTCTAATCTTACTTGAAAGTTAGTAAGAAGATAAAAGCATACATAAATGTAGGATTTAGGATACCTACTTAACAAACTTCCATACAGGGCTCATGCATGTGGCATAAACCTCTTTGGCAAAGTTTAGCATCCCCTCATATCCGGCTAGGGGCTCCTTCCTTTCATGATTATGATCGCAAAATCCCAGTCCTATTTTATAGGCTATCGGGCGCTCTTTAACACCCCCTATAAATAGGTCGGCTTGCGTATCCTTGACAAATGTTGAAAGTTCTACCGGGTTCGCATCATCCACAATGATGGTATCATCGTCGCAGAGTTGTTGTATCATGTTGTAGTCATCTTTGTCTCCTGTTTGCGAACCAATGACCACAGTCTTTACACCAATCAATCGTAATGCTTTTACCAGTGAGATCGCTTTAAAAGCTCCGCCAACATAGATGGCCGCTCGTTTCCCATTGAGCGCTTCTCGGTAGGGCGCAAGTGCAGGAATCAGTTTGTCTAGTTCATCTTTAACAAGTCGTCGTGCGTTCTCTAGTAATTCCTTGCTTTTGAAAAAGCGTGCTACATCGTAAAGTGCATCACTCATATCTTCAATACCAAAATAGGAGACGCGCATAAAAGGTACTCCATACTTCTCCTTCATCGTCTTGGCCAAATAGGTCATTGAACCAGAGCACTGTACTACGTTTAGTGCCGCGTTGTGGGCATTCCTGATAGCATCAACACGCCCATCCCCGGTGATGGTGGCATTGACATGGATGCCCATTCGTTTGTAATAATCTAGAAGAATCCAGAGTTCGCCTGCTAAGTTGAAATCTCCGAGTATATTAATGCTATATTTAGGTAGCTCTTTATTGGCCGTTCCTACTAATTGGGATAACGCTTCGCATGCAACACGATAACCATCTTTCTTAGATCCTTGAAATCCTGGTGCTTGTACAGGAATAATTGGAATCTCTTTCTCTAATTCCATTTGTTTGCAGAGCGACTCTACATCATCACCAATTACCCCTACAATACAGGTTGTATATACAAAAGCAGCCTTTGGTTGGTGCTTATCTATTAGCTCGTTTAGTGAAAGACGAAGTTTTTCAATTCCTCCAAAAACGATATCACGTTCGCGCAGATCAGTTGAAAAACTCAATCGGTGTAATTCCGGACCAGAGGAAAGCGAGCCACGAATATCCCAAGTGTAAGCAGCACATCCAATAGGGCCATGTATAATATGAAGTGCATCTGCAATAGGGTAGAGCACCACACGTGAACCGCAAAACACGCAAGCTCGTTGGCTGATGGAACCGGCAAGGCTTACTTTACCACAATCAATCTCTTTGAAACCGGCACCAACTCGGGTAACTTGTTTTTTTCTACCTTCTAAAATTCCTTCCATAGTTGTTCTTTTCTTTGTGTTGAGTAAAAAAATACGGGTGAAGTCCCAACTTTGAAGAAACATCACCCGCAAAATTATTCGGCTAGCGATTACATTTGGAACTCTACTTTCTCCTCTGGACACGTTGCATCCTGATGATCCATAAGTGCATTAAGAATCTGTATAGCCAGATTGATGGCACCCACGTAGCATGTTTTTGGGAAATAGTTATGTCCTGCGCGATCGGCAATTGGGAAACCAAATCGTACAAATGGTGTATTCTCGTCACGGGCAATGTATTTGCCATAAGTGTTACCAATTAGAAGATCTACTCCCTCTTGTTTAATCCATTGATGCAGTTGGAACATATCAGCGGCAGGTCCACTTTTGTATTTAGCTTCCGGTATATCCTTCAACAATACCTTCATTCTTTCATCAAAAGATTTACCCGGTGTGCCGGTAACAACATAAACGGGCTTCATATCTAAAGAAATAAGAAATTCGGTAAGAGGAATCAATGTGTCCGGATCTCCCCAAAGTGCCACACGTTTGCCGTAGAAGTACTTCTGGTTATCTGCAATAAGATCGATGAGACGAGCACGCTCGTCAGTGATTGAATCTGGAACAGGAACATTGGCATGGCGGCTGAGCGACATTATAAACCGGTCAGTAGCTTTAAGTCCGATGGGTATATCATCTACCTCGAATTTTACCTTGCATTTGTTCTCAAGCTTAATGCAAGCATCTTGGGTGCTATATTCTCCAAGACCGATAGTAAATTTGCTATCACCAGTGGCAATCATATCCTTTTGCGTTGTTCCACCTTTAGGGTACATCTGATATTTACCAGTAAGCCCTGTGTCTAGAACGTCTGTCATATCGGGGAAAAGGATGATGCGAGCTTCCATCTCTTTTGCTACGCGTTTGATTTCGCGCATGTCAGATGGTTCCATCCATCCGGCAATGATATTTACTACATTCTTTTTTCGTGGTGTACTTGTTGAGAAGAATTTTACGAATGCGGCTACTTGGTTGGAATATCCAGTGATATGACTACCCACATACGAAGGAGTATTGCAATAGATTACCTTCTTACCTTCGGGTATCTTTCCATCTTCACCAGCTTTCGATACAATTTGTGTCATATCATCACCGATGGTTTCCGAAAGACATGTAGTATGCACAGCTACTACTTCAGGATCGTAGACTGTGAATATAGTATCAATGGCTTGTACTAGGTTGGCAGAACCGCCAAATACAGATGATCCTTCAGAAAATGAAGAAGTTGATGCCATTATCGGTTCTTTGAAATGTCGTGTCAACGTACTTCTATGATAGGCACAGCATCCTTGCGAGCCATGGCTATGGGGTAGACATCCATGCAAACCAAAAGCTGCATACATTGCCCCAATGGGCTGGCAGGTTTTTGCCGGGTTGATTGTTAGGGCTTTCCTTTCAATCTCTTTTGGCGTAGTATGTTTTAAAAGCATAAATCAATTTGTTTTAATGATACATTCAATAGGCGTAAGAAGCTTCTACTACCTCATCCATTTCCCAAGGCGCTTTCATCTCTTTCCATATTGTGCAACAAGCAATCTGCTCAATATCTCTATAGAAATTAATAGCTCCTTCGAATGCGGCATAAGGGCCACCATAGTCATAGTTGTGAAGTTGCTTTAAGGGTACACCAAGTTTTTGTACGCAGAACTTTTCCTTAATACCTGCACAGAAGATATCTGGCTTGTACATCTCGATAAGTTTCTCCATCTCGTAATGACTCAAATCATCGATAACGAGTGTGCCTTTCTGCATTTCAGCCATCAAACCTTCGTAACCATTGAATTCTAGCCCTTCTGCTTCTAGAGCCTTCAACTCTTCTTCTGTTTTACGTGGTTTGTAGCGAGTTGGATCCTTCTCTACTGTAATTTGTTCGATGTTGCGGCTATCTGCATCAATTACGATGCTTGGCAGTACACGTCTACCTTCGTAGTCATCGCGATGGCCGAACTCGTATCCTGCAGCTAGTGTTGTTACACCAAGTTCGTTGAATAACTCTTGATAGTGATGAGCTCTAGATCCTCCTACAAACAACATCGCAGTCTTGCCTTCTGTCTTCAAGCGAGCTTTATTAGCAGCCTCGGTTACGGCTTTCATTTCCTCTTCGATAACAGCTTCTACTTTTGCGGTAAGCTCTTCATCTTGGAAGTATTTGGCAACCTTGCGTAATGTCTTTGCGGTAGCTTCTGCACCGATGAAGTTAGCCTTCATCCAAGGAATACCGAACGAAGTTTCGAGCATTTCGGCTACATAGTTGATTGAACGATGGCACATCACTAGGTTGAGATCCGCTGTGTGTGCTGTTTGGAACTGATCTAATGAAGAGTTACCAGAGAATGTAGCTACCAACTCAATACCACATTTTTCGAGTAAACTCTCAATGGCAAAGGCATCTCCACCAATGTTATATTCGCCTAATACGTTGATGCGATATTTAAATTTGCCCTTCACCGTATCGTCACGACCAATAAGATGTTTCATCAATTGGTTGTTGGCGATGTGATGTCCTGCAGACTGTGAAACGCCTCTATATCCTTCGCAAGAAAAACCGAAGATGTTGATGTCACCTCCCAACTCTTCCATCATGTGGCGAGCCACACGGTGCACATCATCACCAATTAAACCTACAGGGCAAGTAGAGAAGATAGCAATGGCACGTGGGTGGAACAGTTCATAAGCTTCGCGTATAGCTTGCTTAAGCTTTTCTTCGCCCCCAAATACGATGTTAGAATCTTGCATGTCAGTAGAGAATGCATAAGGAATAAAGTTGGTATTGTATTCGTCTGGGCGAGTCTGGTTTCGTCGAGTAAGCCATGAGTAAAAAGCACAACCAATAGGGCCATGAGTAATATTGACAATATCGCGAGTAGGTCCTAATACTACCCCTTTACAACCGGCATAGGTACAGCCACGTTGCGTGATAATACCTGGGATGGTACGTACGTTAGCCTGAATCTCTGGGATGTTGCTGGGGTCGTTGTAGGTGATGGCTTTATTCCTCTTTTTACCTACCTTTTTAGGGTATATTTCCAATACTTCCTCCTTAAAGGAAGCTAGAGGAGTAATAATATCTTTTTCCATTCGATGTTCTGTTTAATCAAGAGTTTTGTCACCTGCTTCACCTGTTCGTATGTGAACAGAATCCACTGTATTTATCACAAATATTTTTCCATCGCCACTTGCTCCAGTTTTATTCGTGTCCATAATAGTCTTAACTGCCAAGTCTTTTTTATCATCGCTAACCACCAAAGTGATCATGCGTTTCGATTTAAGTCTAGGCATTTCTGATATCAGGTCGCGTAGTGCTGGGTCGAATTTATCTGCTTTCTCCAAGTCTCCGTGTCCTTTCCCACGCCCCACCACCGGCATGGCAGTGAAGGATGGTAGTCCAGCTTCCTGAAGAGCCACTTTTGTTTCTTGCATTTTAGCGATGCGTAGAACTGCTAGTATTAACTTCATATACAAATGACTTTAGATTATTTTTCAACTTTGCCCGAAGAGATTGTATAAGCCTCCTCTACTGGAGTGACGAATATCTTACCATCGCCAAACTGTCCATCAGGACCAGAGCGAGCCGCATCCATGATTGTCTCGATGACATAATCTTTGTCGCTTTCAGGGATTACAATCATCAACAGATCTTTTGGTAGCTCATCATAAGTGACATTGCCAACCTTGAGACCTCTCTGACGACCTCTACCGAAAACTGGGAGTTTAGTAACGGCAGGAAATCCTGCATTAAATAACGCTGACATTACCACCGGTGATTTCTCGGGTCTTACTATTGCTCTTAATAAATACATAGTATATTTCTCCTTTTGTTTTTAAAGTAGTTAGTTCATGATACCAAAACTCACAAGAAGGTCTTCCAGCTCATTCATTGGAAGTGGAGTAGGAATTACAAACATTTCGTTGTCGTTAATTTTCTTTGCTAGTGCACGATATTCGTTGGCTTGGTTATGCTCTGGTGCATAATCAATAACTGTTTTGCGATTAATTTCAGCATGTTGCACCATGTTGTCGCGTGGTACGAAGTGAATCATCTGTGTTCCTAACTTTTTGGCAAATTCTTGAATCATATTTGCTTCATTATCTACCTTTCTCGAGTTACAGATCAATCCACCTAGACGTACTGTACCTACTTTACCAAACTTAGAAATAGACTTGCAAATGTTATTAGCAGCATACATCGCCATCATTTCACCCGAGCAAACGATATACACTTCTTGTGCTTTACCGTCACGAATAGGCATTGCAAACCCACCGCAAACAACGTCACCAAGTACATCATAGAATACATAGTCTAGATGTTTATCATCGTCATATGCGCCAAGTTGTTCAAGAAGATTGATTGAGGTAATGATACCACGACCGGCACAACCTACACCAGGTTCAGGGCCACCAGACTCTACGCAACTAGTGTTACTAAATCCTGTTTTCATAACGTCATCCAAGTCTACATCTTCACCTTCATCACGCAATGTATCCAATACAGTTTTCTGTGCCAAACCATGTAATAAAAGACGAGTTGAGTCTGCTTTAGGATCGCATCCTACTACCATAACTTTTTTACCCATTTCTGCTAGTCCAGCAACTGTGTTTTGTGTAGTGGTACTTTTACCAATTCCACCTTTCCCGTAAATTGCAATCTTTCTCATAATACCTAATTTTGATTTTTAATAATAAATTCTATAAAAGAATTATCTTTAGTAAGTATTAAGAAAATTGCGTGCCAAAATCAGCTAATCTAATCTAGGTTCTCTTGTTGTGGTGGCTAATGTGTTGTAAAACAGTGTTGTATAATGCTTTTATTTTCTCGGATGTTTCGATCTAATAAAAAAGACTATCCTACAAAGAGAGTAGGATAGTCTTATGAAAATTACATATATGTAATATTTGTTAGCCGAATATTTCTTTTTTATTTAGTTGTTTACAAGTAAATCTTTAGCAGGAGAAGCGTAGCCGTACTTCTCCCAAATATCTATTGTTGCTGGTGAGAGCACATAGCTCATAAACTTCTTTGCTTCACCGTTGGCAACCGATTGCTTTATCAATATACATGCTTGCTCAATAGGAGTATAAAGAGCTTGGTCCACTATATGGTAAGTACCTTTTTCAAGCATATCGGGCGACAAGGCTAAAGATAGTGCTACAAAACCAACTTCGGCATTACCGGTATATGCAAACTGTGCAGCTTGAGAGATATTATCAGCCAATACGATTTTAGGTTTAAGGCCATCATAGAGATTTTGACTTTTTAGCAAAGCGATAGATCGATCACCATAAGGGGCTGTTTCGGGTTTGGCTATAGATATCTTCTTAATTAGCGGATTATTTAGAATATCAATACCGCTAGTCAAATCGAGAGTTGTGCTGTAGATAGCTAGCTTTCCAAAGGCATAAGTTCTCATTTCACCATAAGTCACACCTTTCTCTTTTAGCTTAAGTGGAAAGTTATTATCAGCTGCCATGAAAAAATCGAATGCTGCACCGTTAATAATTTGCTGAACTAGATTTCCTGAACTTCCAAATGTGATATTTACTTTGCTGTTTGGATTTAGCTTCTGGTATTCATCTTTGATTTCTTCTAATACAAATCGAAGATTGGCTGCTGCTGCAACATTTACTTTCTGAGCACTCAATGAACAAACCATTGTAAGTGCAACTACAATAAAAAACATAGCTCTTTTCATAATCTTTTTCCTTTTAAAATTTATACTTTCAGGCTTCATTCTTGTTATTTCTTTGTAAGCACTTGCAGGGCTACAGATGGTTTGATAGACATACTTATATATGCCCATTGTGGGGTGCGAAGAGATTTTCCTTCCAACCCTTTAACAATCTTGAGGTTGTTGTTTGAAAAATAGATACTGTAACCAGCTTCAAGCGTCATCCAAGTGTATGCTTTGTGGGTCGCTTTAATATCTACTTCACTTCCTAGCTTTTTCCCATTAAGGTTGGCCACTTGAACAGCAGTTTTAAAATAGTGATAATTGCATTCTACATGGGTTTTCTTTTTGTTGAAATCGAGAAGGATCCCTCCATATAAATCTTGCAGTCCTCTATTACCTGTCGCGTTCCAATAATCCATAGATCCATTAAAGTCATGGTTGCCACGGAAAAGATGTATGAACCCTCTCTGTATACCGTTGTTAGGGTTCTTATCACCTGAAATATATTCATATCCGGCTGCTATTGAAAGAATAGGTAGTATCTTATAAGAGCCGTTTGCAACGAGGTAGTAACTTTTTAGTTTGTCGAACTCTCCTTTATAGATAGTTTTCCCTCTTTGATAATAACCTTCGATGAATAATTTTAATGGAATGCAAGAAGGCTCATAATTAATGGTTCCACCCATAGTGAATTGAGTATAATGTTTGTGTTTCTTATAGTTGGCTTTACCTAAAGTAGAAATTGTATCTTGTTTGGATAAAGCAACTCCTATTGCACTAATGGTTAAATCATCTGTTATTTTTTTAGAAATCCAGAGCAACTCCATATACCTATATTTCATTGTAGGATCATAGTAAGTTTCTTTAGAAATTCCTGAATTGTTGGAGTAAGAGAAACCTGCATCTATCATTAGATCGTTGTCTTTATTGTATTTGAGCATCATGATGTCAAATGCATTACCTGTGTTACTCCAATTGGCTGGACTAAAAAGCTTTCTGTTATCGTATTTAAGAGGTTGACGTCCAATCTTGGCTGTGAATCCTGGATACATTAGTATTTCGCCCCAAGCTTCGTATAAACCTACAGAAGGATTGTCGGCATTATGGGCCGCTTCCCCCCATGTTCTCGAATCTTGTAGTGTGACCTGCATTTTGATGAGGCTGTTTGAGAAGTTTGCTCCGAACCTTGTTCTTTGCTGTACAAAGAAACCTCCTTCATCATCAGTGGTAATTGGTAGACCATATCCGTCACGATATTCAGCTCGTGGCCGAATTTCACCGAAAATGGTTAAGTTTTGCGCTTCTGTCGCCCCATAGAGCGAAAATAATAGTAGTGTTGAAAACAATCTTGCCTTTGAAAATAATACTTTTCTCATAATGATATAATTTAAATTTTCAATTAGAATACGTTATTTCTTTTTGAGATAACGATGTGTAAAAAAAGAGATGCTATACAATTGCTAGAGATTTAGTTGAAAAAATATGTATAGAATCAATATTGTGTTCGTTATATGATATTAGTATATCGGTTTGCAAAAAAACTAAAGAAGACATGTTTGCATATCTTCGTTCATTTCGTCCATTGCCTTTTTAAAAAGCTTTAGTTTGTGCTCAAATAGTTTAATTACGTTTTTCCCATATTTGCTAACTATGCATCCTCCTCCGCCATTGCCACCTTTTTGTCTCACGACAATTGGTATTGGTGATATTTTATTCATTTGATCAATAAGATTCCAAGCTTGCTGGTAGGGTATTCCTTTTGCTTTTGCTGCAGCATTAATTGAGCCTTCTTTTTCAATAAGCTTTAAAAGTGAGAAGTGAGAAAGAGTCATGAATATTTCTTCCCCTTTATAAATTGCAATCGCTCCATTTATAGAAAACTCATTTGTCATATACCTTAGTCTTGTGTTGCTATTTCTATTGCTAATAGCGTGCCAAACTTGTAGTTTGTTGATCGTCAGGCTTGTAACTCTGTTTTGCAAAGTTGTTTAATAACATTTAAGTAGCTATTATTATGTAGGACTACTTATTTGTAGCCTGTCTATTCGCTTTTAATATTCGCTATGTGGTGTCATAATAACAGCATTGGCAATAATAATAGGTTAAAATGATATTTATATTTCTAAAATGGTGTATATTTGTCGCGGGTATTGGTTTAAAACAATAGAATTATGGCTAACATTTGCACAAATCGATTTAAAGGAGATTGTGAGGTTAAAAAAGATCTAAATCTGTTACTACAGATAAGTAATGAATTGAACGGAAGTGAGCTTAATTTAGATGTAGTTATTTCTTTATTGCAAAAACAACTGAAAGCAGATACTATTATGATTTCAGTACTTAATAGAAATAAAGAACTAATATATGTAGAAGGAGCTTATGGACTAGAAAAAGTAGACTTGGGTAAAGTCACTTACCGCCTTGGGGAAGGGGTCATTGGGAAGGTGGTTCAAATGGGTGATATGGTAGTGGTACCTCGCACCTCTACTTCCAAGGATTTTATTAATAAAATAGGTTTACCTTATAAAATAGATAATCTTGATGTCTCTTTCCTTTGTATCCCACTGAAAGAAAAAAACGAAATTATTGGAGCTCTCAGTATGCATAAGGTATATCGGGATGCCCCTAACTTTAATGATAATATTAAATTGCTTTCTATTGTGGGCTCTATGATAGCCCGAGCTGTGCGTAGAAGACAGAAGAATCATGAAGCGCTTGATGAACTGCGAAAAGAGAATTCATTATTGAAGCAGGCCATCACAGAACGTACTTTTAAGGGAATTGTTGGAAATTCCGGAAAGCTTCAAGAGGTGTTTTCTATGATACAAAGTGTTGCGCCAACTCAAACTACTGTTTTGATACGTGGTGAGAGTGGAGTAGGAAAGGAACTTATAGCTGATGCTATACATTATAATAGTAAGCGTATTAAAAAAGCATTTATAAAGGTCAATTGTGCTGCACTTCCTGATAATCTTATTGAGAGTGAGTTGTTTGGCTATGAGAAGGGAGCTTTTACCGGAGCAACAACGCAGCGCATAGGACGTTTCGAGGCGGCCAATGGCGGTACAATATTTCTTGACGAGTTTGGAGACGTACCCTTGTCCACGCAAGTAAAGCTATTACGTGTTTTGCAAGAGCGACAGATAGAGCGAATCGGAGGTAATAAGACTATCAATATTGACGTAAGAGTAATTTGTGCTACCAATAAAGATCTTGAAAAAATGATTGTTGAAGGTACATTTCGTGAAGATTTGTATTACCGAATCAATGTGTTCCCTATTTATACACCGCCTTTGCGTGAAAGGCTTCATGATATCCCAACACTGGTTAATTATTTTATCGAGAAATTTAATAAGCAGAATAATCGTACTATCAAAAGAATTACCTCTTCTGCTATAGATTCATTGATGGTCTATCATTGGCCTGGCAATATTCGTGAACTAGAGAATTGTATTGAGCGCTGCTGTATACTGTCTACTGATGATGTGATACATACACATAATTTACCGCCTACTATTCAGTCTGCGTTGTCCAGCAATACCGAGCATAAAGGTACGCTTGAAGTTATACTCGCTAAATTAGAGAAACAGATTATTCATGATACAATGATTGCTTCAAAGGGGAATATTGTGAAAGCTGCAACAATGTTAGGCGTTACAGAAAGAATGATGGGGCTTAGGATTAAGAAATATGAGATAGATCCCAAAAAATTCAAATTAATAGAGAAATAGGAATAATAACTTCTAAATAAATACCGCTATGGCTTTATTTGTAAATACCCACTCAGAGTTATTTGTTAATTGCGATTTTACTGATGTGTATCATTGCACTCGCTTGTGTGAGTTAGTAAATATGTATATAGCTGACCCTAAAGGAGGAGGCAATAAACTTCTAGATAGACAGAAACTTCATCTTCTTGATGGATTGGAAACTAGCCCAAATGCTGTTGTGCTTTTCCTTCAGGTAGAAGATCAAATTATCGGCTATACAGTAGCTTTCATTAATTTCTCTACTTTTAAAGCAGCTCCAATGTTGAATATTCATGACTTCTTTATAGAGTATTCATTTAGAGGTAAAGGTTATGGGAGGATGATGCTTAGGAAAATCGTTAGCATCGCATCTGAAAGAAACTGTGCTAAAGTTACCCTTGAAGTTAGAAAAGATAATCAAATAGCACAATTGCTATATTTCTCAGAAGATTTCTCTCCGACTTTACCTGAGATGTTGTTTTGGGTAAAGGAACTGTAGTTATTTAATTCTCCTAGATCAGATTATTTATGGAATTGTTTACCTGGAAAAAACAGAGTGATGATTTATACAAAGATGGCGCTGGCTATTTGAAAACTCTAGAAAAGCACTTGAATCAACCAAGCCGCTTTGATAACAACTTACTATTCAACATCTCTATTATGAGTTTTGAGAAATTATTTGCAGCTTTATTGGCATATTATGAAACCGAGGCTATTCATCATACACCAGTTTCTATGTATAGAGAAGCTAATACCTATGATAAGGGGTTGACACCCGAAATGATGGATACTGCGCGTCTTATACAAAGCTTTGAGTCAATTTGTTCGTTTGATAGTAAGGGCTATACTACTCCTACTGATGAAGAATTAAGAACGATTATTACTGGATTGATATCTATAAAAGAATATGTTGGGGGCGTTCTCAATCCATAAACATATAAATGCGAAATAATAATTGTTGTGTTATAGTATATTAATTTTAGTGTATTTGATTGTATTTCTCTTTTTTCGTTGAGTGCCTTATACTAATTTTGCATTAGATGAGTAAGTTTTTAAACATATGCGCATTTCTGCTTATTGCTATAATCTTAACTGGGGCTGTAGGAATAAACATTTTGAGCTATTGCTGTAACCATAAAGAGGTTAGTATGTTGCTAGCCAATGATCGTTGCTGCAGTGGAGAATCTCATCTGCATACATCTCAGTGTGACTCATCTTGTCAATGTTGGGCATCATCTGATGAAGGGCACAAGTGTGCGTCCTCTGCTATGAATTCTCTAGATGAGCATGAAGCTGTTGTGTATTCAAATTGCGTTACTAGTAGTTATCTCCATCTTACCCCTGTTAAGATTACCGAGTTTGTTTTTGCTTTATCTCCTCCTATTGCTATTGTAGTAGAGCTTTTTAATTTTGTACCTCTATCTAATTATAATTTCTCCTCTGAATACGTTGCTTATATTCCGCCTCCTCACAGTACTGGGCGTGTAGTATTGGCAAAACACAGTACTTTTCTGATTTAAATTTATTCCTTTATTACAGATGTAATTGGGGTTTATGCTAGCGCAATAAACCTCGGCTAATATGCATTTATAAATCAAGGAATAAGAAATATGAAAATTAAAAATATACTTATTGTCGCAATTGCGTTTGCGATAACCTCTTTTACCTATGCCCAAGGTACTTTAAAGGGCAAAGTTGTTGACGCTGATGGAGAGCCAATTATAGGAGCTAATCTGCTATGGGAAGATACCTCCATAGGTGGCGTTACCAATATAGATGGACAGTTCAGTATAGAACTAGCAACCTCTACAAATCAGCTTATTGCTAGCTATATAGGCCATACTTCCGAGAAAGTAGCTATTGATAATCCCGCAGAATTCGTAACAATAGTACTTCAAGGTGAATTAGCTCTTGATGAGGTGGTTGTGAGTGCTCGTCGTTCATCAACGCTCAACTCTCGTATGTATCCTTTGCAATCTCAAAAGATTACTTATGATGAACTTTGCCGTGCAGCTTGCTGTAATTTGGCGGAGAGTTTTGAAACCAATCCATCTGTAGATGTGTCTTATGCTGACGCAGCAACTGGGGCACGTCAGATTAAGCTCTTGGGTCTGTCAGGTACTTACGTGCAGATGCTTACAGAACAGGTGCCCAACTTACAAGGAGCAGCTTCGGCCTATGGGCTGAGCTATGTACCCGGACCCTGGATGGAGGGCATTCAAGTTTCAAAGGGAACATCCTCTGTGAAGAATGGTTATGAAGCATTGACGGGCCAAATTAATATCGACTATAAGAAGCCACAGACTGCTGATCCCTTGTTTGTGAATCTGTTTGCAGCTCACACTGGCCGTTTAGAAGCAAATGTTGATGGCAATATTGCTATTAACGATAAACTATCAACTGGTTTGTTGCTCCATTATTCACGTGAAAAGATGTCGCATGACTCTGACGATGATGGTTTCATGGATATGCCAAAAACTGAGCAATACAATGTGATGAATAGATGGTATTACAAAAGCAATAACTATATTTTCCAAGTTGCTGCTAACTTTATTCATGAAGACCGAGAAAGTGGCCAAATTGCTCATGGAGAACATATAGAAAATCCATATAAAATAGGCATTAACACCGATAGAGCGGTGCTGTTCACAAAGAATGGCTATATCTTTGACCATGATAAGAACACTAATTTGGCATTAATTCTTTCGGGAACGTATCATAAACAAAATTCCTCTTTTGGTTTGAATAAGTTTGACGTAGAACAGAAAAATATCTATGCCAATTTGATGTTCGAAACCGAACTGGATTCCAAGAATCGCATCAGTACTGGGGTGAGTATGAATTATGACAACTACAATGAAAAGCTAATAGACCAACGCGTAGAAGGGTTGGATAATATTAAGCTAAAGCGAAAGGATCCAATTGCAGGCGCTTATGCGCAATATACTTTCGACTATTATAGCCGTTTTACTCTTTTGGCCGGTGTTCGAGGTGATTATAGTAGTGATCATGGTTTTTTTGTTACACCGCGCTTACATCTAAAATACGCTCCTTTAGGCGAACTGTTGAATCTACGTGCTTCTGTTGGACGCGGTTATCGTGTTGCCAATGTGTTGGTTGAGAATAATTATCTATTGGCAAGTAGCCGTAAGATGGTTTTTGAACGTGGATTGGATAATTTTGAATCGGCATGGAACTACGGTGCAAGTGCGCATTTCACCTTTCCTCTATTTAACAGAGATTTGTCAATAATGTTAGAATATTACTATACCGACTTTGACAAGCAGGTAGTGGCCAATGTAGAAGATCCTACTCAGGTGGTTTTCTCCAATCTTAAAGGTCGCTCCTATGCACAAAATGCACAGATTGAGATCTCTTATCCACTTTTGAAAGGCTTTAACGTGACCGGTGCTTATCGTTGGACGGAAGCAAAGACTACTTATGATGGTAAGCTTATGACAAAACCATTGACTAACCGTTACAAGGGCTTGCTCACCGCTTCGTATCAGACACCTAGTGGTATGTGGCAGTTTGATGCCACCTCTCAGTTCAACGGTGGTGGTCGTATGCCCAATCCCGGAACTGTAGATCCGCTGTGGAATAGTGATTTCCCATCTTTTATCACTCTTAGTGCTCAAGCTACTTTTAATTATAAAACACTTAGCTTATATGTAGGTGGAGAGAATCTTACAGGGTATCGTCAGAAAAATCCAATTATTGACGCTGCCAATCCTTGGGGCGATCGTTTTGATGCTACTATGATTTGGGGGCCTGTTCATGGGCCTAAGTTCTATGTAGGTATGCGTTGGTCCATTCCTAGAAATAGCTAATTAATCACGAAACAACTAATAATATTGTCAAACTAGAAATTGAATTGAAATTATGAAAACGATGAAAAACTTTAAAACTATGATGTTACTGCTTATGGTAACACTATTCTCTTCTACGCTTGTAGCTCAAGAAACTCCGGAGGAGATGACTACTACTTACATGGTTACACTTGATTGTAAGAGCTGTGTGAAGAAGATTGAAAATCATTTTGGTCCTATGCGTGGTATTAAAAAGGTGAAATGCAGCCTTGAGAACCAAACTGTGCAAATCACCTATTCTACTAAAAGATGGGACAATGAGAAAATTGTTGCTCAGTTTAAAAAACTAGAATTAGACGCTAAACCGGCAGTAGTTACCGATGCACAACAAGCTAAGAAATCTTGTTGTCCGGGACATTAATTTAGCTCTATAACTGCTTCGTGCACTAGATAGAATATGTTTTTAAGGGTTCGCTATATGTATGTATGGCGAACCCTTGTCTATTTTTTAGTGCTCTATTAATGGTTTATTTCTAAGTATAAATCTGTTCAATTTATTTTGTTATACTAGCTTAATTAATCCTATCACGTTGTGGTTGGTTACTGGATAGTTAAACTTCACTTGCTATATTTGTAAAATGATAAAGAAGTCTGTACGTTTTGTCGCTTTAATGCTTATTGCTATAATTTCTGTGGGAGTTGTAGGGATAAACATTTTGGACTATTGCTGCAACACCAAAGAGGTAAGTCTGCTTACCGTCAAGGATTGTTGTGCCAATAAGGCTGCAACTCACGGCTCTTTGGGTGAAACTTTACATACCTCATGTGGCATGGATAGCTCTGAAAATTTAGTATTGCTGGGTGAAACCGATCTTGATGACTGTTGCGATCTCTCTTCAGAATGCATTACTAATGATTATCTAGCCTTTACTCCAATCAAATTATCCGATTTTGCATTTGTTTTATATCCTCCTGTGGCTATAGAAGTAGAGCTGTTCAACTTTATGCCTTTACCAGATGAAGAATATAATCCAGATTTTGTTGCATTTATTTCGCCTCCACATAGTTTTGGGCGCGTTGTTCTTGCAAAACATAATACTCTCCTAATTTAAATTTATTCCTTTTTAGCAGATTTAATTTAGGCTTATAGACGCGTCTATAGGTCTTAATCGATGTATCTATATTTACGAATTAAGGAATAAAAAATGATTAAGAATATAATTTTTATCGCAATAGCAGTTGCGATAGGATCTGTAGCGAGTGCTCACAACACGCTTAAAGGGAGAGTTATTGATGCTCATGGTGAACCCATTATTGGTGCAAATATAGTTTGGGATGGTACATCTATTGGTGGTGTTACCAATATCGATGGAGATTTTGCAGTTGTTCTATCATCTTCTACAAACCGTCTTACCATAAGCTACGTGGCCCATACTTCCGAGACTGTGGAAGTGAACGATCCAACCGAATTTATTGAAATAACTCTTCAAGGTGAACTCAGTCTTGATGAGGTTGTGGTGAGTGCGCGTCGCTCTTCAACACATCACTCACGAATGGAACCGTTGCAATTGCAAAAAATCACAACTGATGAGCTTTTTAGAGCTGCTTGCTGCAATTTATCCGAGAGTTTTGAAACCAATCCATCTGTCGATGTGACCTATGGCGATGCCACTACCGGCGCGCGACAGATAAAACTTCTAGGGTTGTCTGGCAACTATGTTCAGATGCTCACCGAGCAAGTGCCCAATTTGCAGGGTGCTGCATCCTCTTTTGGATTAAACTATGTCCCCGGTTCATGGATGGATGGCATTCAGGTTTCTAAAGGAACCTCCTCTGTAAAGAATGGATATCAAGCGCTGGCGGGTCAGATTAATATTGACTACAAAAAACCTCAATTGGCAGATCCCTTGTTTGTAAATCTGTTTGCAGCGCACACTGGGCGTTTAGAGGCCAATGTTGATGGCAATATCAGTATAAATGATAAACTTTCTGCTGGATTGCTTCTTCATTATTCTCGCGAGAAAACCTCGCATGATTCTGATGACGATGGCTTCCTGGATATGCCTAAGACGGAGCAGTACAATGTGATGAATCGTTGGTTTTACAGAAATAAAAACTATATCTTCCAGGCAGTTGCCAATTATGTTCACGAGGAAAGGGAGAGCGGTCAAGATGTTCACGGTACGCATATCGACAATCCCTATAAGATCGGAATCAAAACTGATAGAGCTGTGATGTTTACAAAGAATGGCTATATCTTCAATCAGGACAAAAACACAAGCCTGGCTTTGATTCTATCTGGTACATATCACAAACAAAATTCATCTTACGGGCATAGTCTATTTGACATTGAGCAAAAGAATCTATATGCTAATCTGATGTTTGAAACCGAGTTTGATTCAAAAAATCGTATTAATATAGGAGCTAGTATGGATTATGATTCATATAACGAGAAGCTGATAGACGCGAGGGTGCAGGGGCTCGATAATGTTAAACTACAACGCAAGGATCCTATAACAGGGGCATATGCAGAATATACTTTTGATTACTACAACCGTTTTACTCTTTTGGCCGGAGTACGTGGTGATTATAGTGTCAATCATGGTTTCTTTGTTACTCCACGTTTGCACCTCAAATATGCACCTTGGGGGGATTTGCTGAATCTACGTGCTTCTGTAGGTCGTGGTTACAGGGTAGCCAATGTATTAACAGAAAATAGTTACCTGCTAGCAAGTAGTCGTAAGATGATATTCGATAAAAATCTCGACAATTTTGAATCTGCATGGAATTATGGTGCTAGTGCACACTTTACTTTTCCTCTGTTTGAAAAAGATTTGTCGTTGATGTTGGAGTATTATTATACAGATTTCGATAAACAAGTGGTTGCTAACCTCGAAAATTCTACCGAAGTGGTATTTTCTAATTTGCGTGGGCGATCGTATGCGCAAAGTGCACAAATAGAGCTCTCTTATCCTCTTTTTAAAGGGTTCAACCTTACGGGTGCTTATCGTTGGACGGATGTTAAGACTACTTATGATGGTGAGTTGTTGGCCAAACCACTGTCTAATCGTTTTAAAGGCTTGCTTACGGCTTCTTATCAAACACCAGGTGCGATGTGGCAGTTCGATGCTACAGCTCAGTTTAATGGTGGGGGACGTATGCCCAACCCGGGTACAGCCGATCCTTTGTGGCAAAGTGAATTCCCGTCATTTGTGACACTGATTGCTCAAGCTACATTCAACTATAAACGTTTTAGTGCCTATGTTGGTGGAGAAAACCTCACAGGCTATCGCCAAGGGAATCCTATTGTAGAGGCTGGCAACCCTTGGGGTGATCGCTTTGATGCTACAATGATTTGGGGGCCATTGAGTGGACCAAAATTCTATGTAGGCATGCGTTGGTCTATTCCTAAAATTAAGAAATAAGGAGGTTGTCTCTACTTTAATATTTCCATTTACATATTAAAATTAATCGATAAAGATGATGAATACATTTAATAAGAATATATTGCTCTTGGTAGTTGTGCTTTTCTCCATGGCTGTTTCTGCAAATACTAATTCCGATGAAGTTGCAACTCTGTATAAAGTAACGCTAAATTGTAAAAGCTGCGTTCGGAAGATTGAAAACCATTTTCTTCCCATGCGTGGAATTAAAAAAGTAGATTGTAATATAGAAAATCAGACAGTACAGATCACTTATTCTGCAAAAAGATGGGATAGCGAGAAGATTGTAGCTCAGTTCAAAAAACTTGAGCTAGACGTTAAGCCCATGGAGGTTGCAGCTTCAGATGCGGCTGATAAATAGCGCTGTTTCGCGCATTAACTTGTGATTGCGAATGTCTGTATTTTAAGGCATAGCTATATGGTTTGGTGGCTAGCTCTACTCACCGACCAGGCAAAGGCTTGCTACCACGGTGGCAAGCCTTTGCTACATTGCTGGCAAGCCCTTGCTATGTTTGGTACTTTTATATAAGTGTAAATGAGCCGTTACAAGGAAAAAAGAGTCATTGCATTAATCTTTTCTGACGCAGATTTGTTTTCTAATAATAAAACATTTAAAAGAGTAGAATTATGAGCGATTGCAAGAAGAATCCAGCCGATGTACCAGCTGATAAGCTGTTTGATGATAAGTTGAAAGACGAAAAGCTTAAATATCCTGTAGAGGAAGTTATGCCTAATGAACCTGTTGACGAAGAAAATATAAAAGATGCTGTTGACGAGTTGAATCCTGATGATGATACCATGGATGATGTAAGAGGATAGACTGATAGCTCTTATACGGTTAATTTCTTTGAACTGCAATAAGCACTGTTACAGCTGATGCTCTTTATTTAGCTTCTGCTGTGGCGGTGTTTTTTGTTTTTTAAATACCTAGTAGTGGGTATTGTACTATTGTCTCATTCTCTGTTAATTTGCACTATAATTCTTAAAACCAACGTTTATTGATGAAACATCTGCAAAAATATACTGCTATGCATAAGATGTGCGATCTCATAGGGGATAACTACTCTGTGTTGCAAGTGATGTCACGTTTTGGCCTATCCTTAGGAGTTGGAGATAAAACTGTTCAAGATATTTGTGACTCGAATGGAGTAGATTGTCCTACATTCTTGGCTATAGTCAACTTCCTAGATGAAGGTTTTCCCTGTATAGGTGATGAGCTCGACGCGGTTTCTATTCCCACGCTGATACACTATTTGCGTCAATCGCACAACTATTTTCTTGATATTTGTCTACCTTCTATTCGCGAGAAGCTTCTCGAGGGTATAGCTTATTCCACAGAAAACGTCTCTTTTTTGATATTGAAGTTTTTTGATGAGTATACCCGTGCGGTTCGGAAACACATGGAGTACGAAGATAAAACCGTATTTCTATATGCAGAGGCTCTGCTGCAAGGACAACTCACTGGCAATTATCAGATAGGAACTTATTCTAAACATCATGAGCAAGTTGGTGAAACACTGACCGAGCTTAAGAATATTCTTATTAAATATTGTCCGGTGCAGGCAAATACTACACTTTTCTATATGGCATTGCATGATATCTTTGCTTGTGAAGAGGGTTTAGAGTGGCATTCTAAAATAGAAGACTACCTCTTTGTTCCAGCTATATTGAATATAGAAAGGAGGATGAGAAATGTCCACTAATAATAGTTACATGAAATATGTGGTGATAGCTGAGACTTCTATTATCATTCGAAGTGGTTTGGCGATGGCTTTGAAGCGTTTGCCCAATTTTAAGATGCAGCCCATTGAAGTGCTTACTATGAATGCTCTTAATGATTGCCTTATCACTCAACATATTGATATATTGATAGTCAATCCTTCTTTTGCACACTATTTTGATGTTGATCAGTTTCGAACCGATTTTGGACATAAAGGGGTTTATGTAGTGGCTTTAATAGTGGGATTCGTAGAACCATCATTGGTGGCTAAGTACGATGAAACTATATCTATATTCGATGATATGGATACCATAGTTTCTAAATTGACAACTTTGCAAGATACCCATGTAGATGAACCCAAAGGGGATGAACAGGGAGTTCTGAGTTTGCGAGAGAAGGAAATTGTAGTGTGCGTGGTCAAGGGTATGACTAACAAAGAAATAGCTGAACGTCTATTTTTATCTGTGCATACTGTTATTACTCATCGAAAAAATATTAGTAAAAAACTGAATATACACAGTGTGGCAGGTTTGACGATATATGCTATTGTTAATAAGCTAGTTGAACTCGATGAAGTAAAGAATCTATAGAGGCATCTGTGTTAATGTATGTTATTGATGTATGTTTCGTTTGCGCACACGGAAAAAACAATCTATATTTGCAGTGTGGTTGAGAAACCGCTATAATTTTTAAGGAAAATATTTATTAAGGTATTAGTATAATCATTCAATAGGTAATAAATATACTAGGCAAATAGATTGATTTAAGGATAACACAGACAGATATTACATAGAGTATTAGTTTTAAGATTTTAGGTTAAAAAGAAGATTGTTTTTAAGGATTGATTGTTATTAAGAAAAGAAAAGCCAAAGTGGCTTTTCTTACAGTGAGCGAGGGATTCCGTTTTGAGGAATTTTCTCGTTTTTTTTTGCTCATATCTTTCGGGTCTGCTTAGTTTGCTTCTATAATTAAGGCATTTAACAAAAAAACGTTTAATTAAAAGCCTCTATCGTATATAGATTACCAAAACTGCTTTGTTCCTTACTCAAATAATGGTTATCTTTGCAGCATATAGATAGTAAAATCGGGATAGTGACTTTTGGGTTGCATCCCTTATTTGTTGTAAAGTAACGACCAATGATAAAGATATTGATAAAAACCCTTTGGGTGCTTTTAACTCTTGCATTTATAGGCTGTATAACTCTCTTTGTGGCTATTGCGAAAGGTTGGGTAGGTTATATGCCTCCGATAGAGGAACTCGAAAATCCGAATTATAAATTTGCGACTGAGGTAATCTCCGAAGACGGGGTAGTGCTGGGTAACTACTCTTCTGAGCAGAACAATCGTGTGTATACTAGCTATGCTGATCTTTCTCCACATGTAATTAATGCATTGATTGCTACTGAAGATGTCCGTTTTGAGGAGCACTCGGGTATAGACGCAAAAGCCTTAGCTCGTGCTATTGTTAAGCGTGGTATCTTGATGAATAAAAGTGCTGGCGGTGGTAGTACTATATCTCAACAGTTGGCAAAACTTCTTTTCACAGAGAATGTGGCTAGCAATACCATGCAACGTTTGTTTCAAAAACCTATAGAGTGGGTGATAGCAGTCGAGCTAGAGCGCTACTATACAAAGGATGAGATTCTAACGATGTATCTTAATAAGTTTGACTTCTTGAATAATGCTGTAGGAATTAAAACCGCTGCACATACTTATTTTGGTAAAGAGCCTAAAGATTTGAACATTGAAGAAGCTGCACTTCTTGTGGGAATGTGTCAGAACCCATCAAAAAACAATCCCGCTTCGCGCAACGAACGTATTCGTACCAATGCGTTGAATCGTCGTAATGTGGTTCTTGGGCAAATGGAAAAAGCTAACTTCATCACACATGCACAACAGGACTCTTTGTCGGAGATGCCTATCAAACTCAACTTCCATAGAGTAGACCATAAAGAAGGATTGGCTACTTATTTCCGTGAATATCTTCGTGGCGTCCTAAATGCTTCTAAGCCGGAGAAGGCAAATTATAGAGGTTGGCAAATGCAGAAGTTCTATGAAGACTCTTTAGACTGGGAAACTAATCCTCTATACGGATGGTGTAAGAAAAACTTTAAGAAAGACGGTACACCTTACAATCTTTACACTGATGGTTTGAAAATTTATACTACAATAGACTCTCGTATGCAACAATTTGCCGAGGAGGCTGTGGTAGAACATATTCAGGACTTGCAAACTCAATTCTTTAAAGAGAAAAAAGGTCGTAAAAAGGCTCCTTATAGTAATCAGCTGTCTCAAGAGCAGATTGATGATATTGTTGCTCGAAACATGAGGCAATCTGATCGATACCGACAAATGAAAAGCGCAGGTCTATCTGAGCAGGAAATCAATAAGGTGTTCAATACCCCAGAAGAGATGTCAGTATTTAGTTGGGGAGGTATGAAAGATACCATTATGACTCCATTGGATTCTATTAAGTACTACAAGCACTTTTTGCGTGCAGGTTTTATGTCAATGGATCCCTATAATGGTCATGTTAAAGCATATGTGGGTGGCCCTAATTATACCTATTTCCAATATGATATGGCTATGACGGGCCGTCGTCAAGTAGGTTCTACAATTAAGCCCTTCTTATATACACAGGCTATGGAAAATGGATATTCACCTTGTGATGAGATGCGTCATGTAGAGCAAACGTTGATTGATGCAAATGGTATACCCTGGACTCCGCGTAACGCGAGCGCTAAGAACTATGGTGAACGTGTTTCTTTACGATGGGGGTTGGCCAACTCTAGCAACTGGGTGTCGGCTTATCTAATGGATAAAATGAATCCATACGAACTTGTACGATTGATGCATTCGTTTGGTGTGCGCAATAAGGAAATCCAGCCTACAGTATCTCTATGCTTAGGCCCTAGCGAAATATCGGTGGGCGAGATGGTGAGTGCTTACACTGCTTTTGCAAACCGCGGCATTCGTGTAGCTCCGGTTTTTGTTACCCGCATAGAAGATAACGAAGGTAATGTGTTAGCAAACTTTACCCCACAAATGGACGAGGTTATTAGTCCATCAAGTGCTTACAAAATGTTAGATATGCTTCGTGCGGTAATCAATGAAGGAACGGGTGGGCGTGTTCGTGCTCGATACGGCATCACAGCCGATATGGGCGGAAAAACCGGAACCACCAACTCTAACTCTGATGGTTGGTTTATGGGCTTTACCCCTTCGCTTGTTTCAGGTGTATGGGTTGGCGGAGAAGAACGCGATATCCACTTCGATACGATGACTTATGGGCAAGGGGCCTCTTTAGCACTTCCTATTTGGGCTAAGTATATGAATAAAATATATGCTCGTCCGGAACTAGGTTATTCGCAAGAAGAGAAATTTGATATTCCTGACGATTTCAACCCTTGTTCTACTAAGACTTACGACGAAGAAGTGAATGTTGGTCACGGTCTTGATGATCTTTTTAATTAGTAACTATCATGCATCGCTGTATCATCTGTTTGGGTAGCAACTATCACTGCAAAGAGCACATGGGGCAAGCAAGAAGGATGCTTTCTCAGGCTTTTCCTAGAATACGTTTTGCTAAAGAGTGTTCTACATCGCCTTATGGATTGAGCAATCCCTCCTTGTTCTCTAATCAGGTTGCCTTAGTGGAAACATCCTTAGAAGAGCAGAATGTTTACAATATTTGTAAGAGTATAGAAGCAGCTTGTGGACGTTTGCCCGAAGATAAAATACGCGAGATTGTTCGTATAGATATAGACCTCTTGCGTGTAGATGATAAAATAAGGAAGGCGGATGACTTCAATAGAATCTATGTACAGCATAGTCTTAGAGAGCTAGTTTCTTCTGATAACAATAATCTATCTGATAAATAATAGTAATAATGAGATTTCTAGGAATTATTCCAGCACGATATGCGTCAACACGCTTTCCGGCTAAACCTCTGGCAATGCTTGGTGGTAAGCCGGTTATACAGCGAGTATACGAACAAGTTGCCCATATGGTAGATTGTGTTTATGTAGCTACCGATGATGAGCGTATCGAAAAGGTTGTTCTTGCTTTTGGAGGTAAGGTGGTGATGACTTCTCCTTTGCATAATAGTGGTACTGACCGCTGTTATGAAGCTGCTACAAAGATTGGTGGCGACTATGATGTTGTGATTAACATTCAAGGAGATGAACCTTTTGTTCAAGCCTCACAGATTGAGCAGCTTCGCCTTTGTTTTGAAGATACTACCACTGATATTGCCACGCTGGTAAAGCCTTTCTTGTCTACAGATACGTTGGAAGCTTTAGAAAATCCCAACTCTCCTAAGGTGGTGCTAGATGATAACTGGAATGCCCTTTATTTTAGCCGTTCTGTTATCCCTTATTTGCGTGGGGTGGATAAAGGGGAGTGGTTAAAACACCATACTTTCTATAAACATATAGGACTTTACGCTTATCGTTTAGAGGTTTTAAGAAAACTCACATCGTTGCCTCAATCGCCTTTAGAGAAGGCCGAATCATTGGAACAGCTTCGATGGTTGGAAAATGAGTTTACCATTAAAGTAGGTGTTACCGATGTGGAGACAATTGGCATCGATACTCCTGAGGATTTACAACGTGCAGAACAATTCTTATCTCAAATGAACAATGGATAGAACTATACAGCCTGATATTAGGCAACTAGATAGCTTAACATTGCAATCTCCTCAGCGCTTTGTTTTGCCAAATGGAGTGTCCTTGACAGTAATCAATGCGGGTAGTCAAGATGTGACGCGCGTGGATATACTTTTTGAGGGTGGACGTTGGAGGCAGCAGCAGAAGTTTCAAGGTTTATTTACTTCGCGCATGCTGCGAGAGGGGAGTGCCTCTTTTACTTCTAAGGAGATATCTGAACAGCTGGATTACTATGGTGCATGGTTGGAACTATCTGCATCAACTCGTCACGATTATGTTACCTTCTATTCGCTAAACAAATATTTCGATAAGGTTTTAAATGTTATCGAATCTATAGTGAAGGAGCCTCTATTTCCTGCACGTGAACTAGAAATCGTGAAAGATACGAACATTCAGCAGTTCTTAGTAAACCTTCAGCGTGTAGATTATTTGTCACAGCGCGAATTGTTCAAGGTTCTTTATGGCGAAAACCACCCATGTGGCATGGTAGCGCAAGAGGAAGATTATCGTGCAATCAACATAGATGTTCTTCGAGCCTATTATGAGAAATTCTATAATTCTCGTGGCTGTGCCATATTTATCTCGGGAAAGATTGATGATAACATGCTAGATCAAATCAAGTCTAGTTTTGGAACCTCAGTTTTTGGCGCTGAATCTACTTTTTCTCCAATGCCTACCTATTCTATAGAGCCGGCGCCTGAGAAACGTTTTTTTATTGAGCGTCCCGAAACACAACAGAGTGCTATTAAGATGGGGCTTCATGTGATGGATCGCAAACATCCTGATTTTCTCAAATTTAAAGTTCTTGCTACTCTGTTTGGAGGATATTTTGGCAGTCGTCTGATGAATAATATTCGTGAAGACAAGGGATATACTTATGGGATTTCGGCTGGCATTGTTAAGTATCCGGATAGTAATTTGTTGCTGATATCAACAGAAGCAGACAGCAACTATGTAGAGCCTCTTATCGGTGAGGTTTATAATGAAATAGATCGCTTGCATACAGAAATGGTGGGAGATGCTGAACTTCAAGTTGTAAAAAACTATATGATGGGCGAAATCTCTCGCAGCTACGAATCCGCTTTCTCGTTGTCTGATCTTTGGATATTCAACTACACATACGATGAGTCTGATGATTACTATGCACGTACTCTGTCGGCTATTCAGTCTACTACCCCTGAAGATATTCAACGTCTGGCTCAACAATTTCTTTGCAAAGAACAATTAAAAGAGGTCATTGCTGGTAAAAAGTAAGGTATTGTACAAAATTGTTGTACCTATTTTATAATATATCAGTTATCTTTGTGCATATAGTTAAATCGATTAATTTACGATAGAAATAATATGAAATATATATATACGATTATCCTCTGCGGTGGTTTGTTAATCTCATCAGAAGGTATTCAGGCACAAAATATTGGTAACATCTTCGGTAAAAATAGCTCCTCAGAATCTTTAAAAATAGGGAACTATCAGTTTAAGGATGGCGCTACTTATACCGGTGAACTTAAACGTCGCAAACCAGATGGTAAAGGCAAAACAGTCTATCCTAATGGGGATGTTTATGAGGGCTACTATGTGAAAGGTAAACGTGATGGTTATGGCATCTTTCTTTTCTCTGATGGCGAACGTTATGAAGGCTACTGGAAGGATGATATGCAGCATGGTAAAGGGGTTTTCTACTTTCAGAACAATAACCGTTACGATGGAATGTGGAATCAAGACTACCAGCATGGCTATGGTGTAATGTATTACTATAACGGTGATCGCTATGTTGGCGATTGGGTTAACGATAAACGTCAAGGTCAAGGTACATATACGTGGCGTGACGGATCGCAATATATTGGCAACTGGAACAATGACAAGAAAGAGGGTCTAGGTAAGCTCGTTTGGAATGACGGTAGTAAGTATGAAGGCAATTGGCAAGGCGATGCGCGCGATGGTAAAGGTACTTTCGAGTATGCCACTGGCGAAAAATATACAGGTGATTGGAAAAACGACTTGCAGCATGGGCAGGGCGTGTTTTACTTTGAAGGCGACCGCTATGAAGGTGCTTATGTGAATGGGCTTCGTACAGGCTATGGTGTATACTATCACGCTGATGGTAATAAATACGAAGGCGACTTTAAGGATGGTATGCAACATGGCAAAGGTAAAATGACTTGGGCTAATGGTGCTGTGTATGAAGGTGATTGGAAAGAAAATCAACGTGCAGGCAAGGGTAAGTATGTGTGGGTCAACGGCGACGTCTATGAAGGCGATTGGGGCTCAAATTTACCACACGGTCAAGGCATCTTGATTCAGAGCTCAGGTGTGAAATATCAAGGAGGCTTTATAGACGGTCGAGAAGAAGGCAAAGGCATTCAAGAGGATAAAAATGGTGTCCGTTATGAGGGCTCTTTTAAAGCTGGAAAGAAAGATGGTTCCTTTGTGGAGAAAGATAAGACAGGTAAAGTGATACGCAGAGGTACATATAAGGATGGGCGTCAGCTCTGATATTTTCCTCTAAATATAATATTATTGGCACTCTAGCGAAATATGAAGTTTCACTAGAGTGCCTTTTTCTTTTTTACACTGTTCGGAGAACTGTTTTAATACTTTGTACTCACTTTTTACAATGTTCTTAAACATGAGTGTTTTTATCTTAATGTATGCTTAAAATCTATTCCTTTGCATCAGCATAGTTCAGCACAGAAAGCGATTCTAGAATTCTTATTTGCGGATGAACTATCTTTATTTAATCTATTCAAAAAACAATTAGAATACTATGATTCGTCGTTTTGTTTTAAACGAAGTATCTTACTTCGGTCCTGGAGCTCGTGAAGTGCTCCCACAAGAAATTACCCGTTTAGGTTTGCGTAAAGCTTTTGTTGCTACTGATAAAGACTTGATCAAGTTTGGAGTAGCGGATAAGGTATTGGATGTATTGAAAAATGCAGGTATTCCTTACGAAATATTCAGCGAAATTAAACCTAACCCTACCGTGACCAACGTGAAGGCAGGTGTGAAAGCATTTGCAGAGTCGGGTGCCGACTTTATCCTTGCTATTGGTGGAGGTTCATCAATTGACACTTCAAAGGCAATTGGTATCATTACTAATAACCCAGAGTTTAGTGACGTGGTGTCTTTAGAGGGTGTGGCCGATACGAAAAAGAAATCAGTGCCAATTATCGCTCTTCCTACAACAGCTGGTACAGCTGCAGAGGTAACAATCAACTATGTTATCACTGATGAGGAAAATCAAAAGAAAATGGTATGCGTTGACCCTAACGATATTCCAGTAATGGCTATTGTAGATGCCGAATTGATGTACACTTTGCCAAAGGGTATGACAGCTGCAACTGGTCTTGATGCTTTGACTCATGCTATTGAGGGATTGATTACCAAAGGTGCATGGGAAATGAGCGATATGTTTGAGATTAAAGCAATTGAGATGATTACTCGTCACCTGGAAACTGCAGTAAATGAGCCTACTAATGCAGAGGCACGCGACGGTATGGCTGTAGCTCAATATATTGCTGGTATGGCTTTCTCTAACGTGGGTCTTGGTGTAGTTCATGGCATGGCGCATCCATTGGGTGCTATCTTCGATATACCTCACGGTGTGGCTAATGCACTATTGCTGCCAACTATTATGGAATTCAATGCTCCTGCAGCTTTGGATAAATATGTAGATATAGCACGTGCAATGAATGTGTACAAAGATGGTATGACTAAAGAGGAAGCAGCTCAAGCGGCTGTGGAAGCTGTTAAGTCATTGTCTAAGCGTGTAGGTATTCCTCAAACACTTACAGAAATTGGAATTAAAGAAGAAGATCTTGATAGATTGGCAGATGCTGCTTACGCAGATGTTTGTACTCCGGGCAACCCAAGAGAAGTTTCAAAAGAGATAATTCTTGAACTTTATAAGAAGGTGCTATAAGAAACCATTCAAAAAAAAGAATAGCGTTTTGTTCATAAGAGCAAAACGCTATTCTACTATATTATCAATCTGGTATTTAGATGATGTATTGAGAACTGATAGACTCGTTGTTTACAACGCGACGGATAGTTTCAGCAAACATATCGGCAATGCTAAGTTGTTTTACTTTAGCGCATTTCTTTGAGTAAGGGATGCTATCGGTAAATACAATTTCAGTCAAAGCTGACTCTTGCACGCGGAATGAAGCAGGATCTGACATTACGCAGTGACTAGCAATAGCACGCACCGACTTAGCGCCAGCTTCTTTCATGATGTTAGCAGCTTTTGTAATTGTTCCGGCTGTGTCAACGATATCGTCAATCAATACCACATTCTTGTCTTGTACGTCACCGATAATTTGCATAGAAGCTACTTCGTTCACTTTCTCACGTCTTTTATTGCAAAGTACCAATGGCACACCAAGGTATTTAGAGAAAGTACTAGCACGTTTAGAACCACCAACGTCTGGAGTAGCAATTACAAGGTCCTCCAATTGGAGTGATTGAATGTAAGGCAAGAATACAGCAGAACCATAAAGGTGGTCAACAGGCAAATCGAAGAATCCTTGAATCTGGTCTGCATGAAGGTCCATCGTGATTAAACGGTCAATACCTGCTACAGTCAACAAGTTGGCTACTAATTTAGCACCGATAGACACACGTGGTTTGTCTTTACGGTCTTGGCGGGCCCAACCAAAATAAGGAGTAACAGCTACAATGCTTTTAGCTGATGCACGCTTAGCAGCGTCAACCATCAACAGAAGCTCCATTAAGTTGTCTGAGTTGGGGAAAGTCGATTGAACCAAGAATACTATTTTACCACGAATCGACTCTTCGTAGGATACTGCAAACTCACCGTCAGCAAAGTGGGTGATGTTCATATTGCCAAGTGGGCAGTCCAAACTAGAACAGATTTTTTCTGCAAGATATCTCGAGTTAGTTCCCGAGAATACCAAAAAAGGTGCTTTTTCGCTCATCTTAATAAATGATTACCTATTGTTTTAATTTGACTGCAAAGTTAAATAATTCTATCTATAATATGAATGTGTTTACTAGAAAATGAAGTCAATTTAGCTTTTAGATAGATTTATTTTGTAGATTTGCATAACATAGAATTTACACATACCCCACTAGTTATTGTCTGTTTTTATATGATTAGCAGTTGCCGATATGCCCCATTATTAAGTTGTTATCTGGTAATAACACTACTATTATCGGCATGTTCGGGTATGGCTCCCACCAAGGAAGTGCGTGCAGTCGATTCGCTCAACACATTAGCCTATTCTTATAAATATAAAGATCTTGATTCATCATTTTATTATGCAGATGCGGCTCTTCATCGTGCTTCTTTGTATAAACAAGGTAAGGCAGAGGCCTATAATCATCTGGCGTTTTGTGCCTTTATTGCTATGGATTTTGAGCGTGCCGAGCAGTTGTACAAGGAGGTCTACTCTTTGACTAAGAATGAACTCGAATGTCTTATAGCAGATGTAGGATTGATGATGATTTATCAGCGTGTGGCTCATAATAAATTCTATTATGATTATCGCAATAGTGCGTTGAGCAGAATGAATCGTATAGAAGAAGATAGCTCGGTATTTACGGATAAGCATGAAATCAAACGCTTAACCTACGCTTTCTCTGAGTTTCATATTGTTTCGGCCATCTACAATTACTATCAACAACAGCCTACCGAAGCTTTAATCTCTCTCGATGACGTTAATCAGAACAGGTATTTTAAAGAAGACACAAATCAATATCTTTATTATAATTATATAAGAGGTGCCACAGAGCTCTTCAGAATAAAGAGTTATACAGAGAAAAATCTAGCCTCTTTTGATGCGCTTTTTAATGTTTATCTCACCGCCTATCAAGGCCGTTATGAGTACTTTATAGGCAATAGTCTACAAGGGCTGGCAGACTTAATGTCATCCCCCGATGATTTTGCTTTTTTCATGTCTAGACGTCGAGATGCTTTACTTCACCTTGATATGGGAATTGATTCCCTGCTACCACTGCGGTTGGGACAAGAGGCTCTTAGTGCATTTAAACAATATGGTGATATCTATCAGATCGCAAGTACCTATACTTCTATAGGTAAATATCTTAATTACCACAATCGATATGCTGAAGCTCTTGATTCACTATCACAGGCTCTTTACTATGTAAATCAACATCATAGTTCTCACTATCATTCGTCACAAGATACCTCAGATCATCTTCGTCCTTATAATGCTGCTGATACTCTTTACACGGAGATGCAATGGATATCACAAGAAAAAGTAAAAACTCTGCCCGAATGGATAGCACGTATTCGCGAACAGTTAAGCGTATCTTACTCGGGTATGGAGATGAAGGCAGAATCGGATTACAATCGCAATATCTATCTTGATATACTTAATGATACTCGACAAGATAAGGAATTGGAGAGTCGCTTCCGTTATCTAGAGAATGAATCTTCTCAACTTACCTTATTGCTATGGTTAGTAATAGCCGGTTTTATTGTGGTTATAGTCTTTTTCTGGGTCTTTAATAAACGCTCCACAGTTCGCGATGCCTTATACTTAGATAGGCTTCAACGAACACTAAAGCTCTGTAAGGACATCACAATCTCTATTCCAATGGATAGGGAATTGGTGCAAAATCAGTTAGATTTTCTATTTGGAAAAGATGGTGTTACTATTGATATAGATGATGAGGAACGTCCTCACTTGAAGAGTATACAGCGTTTAAAACGCAATGAACAATCTCTATTTGATATCCTTTCTCCCTATGTGCAATGGGTAGCCGACAATGAACAAAGCATTTCTTTGTTGAGCGATGAGCGTAATCAACTCGAAAAACAACGTTATCTCTTGGAACGACATATTGCTTCCAATAAACGCGAGAATATCGTGAAAAAGGCTTGTTTGTTTATTGTGAGTGGGATTACTCCGTATATAGACCGCATCCTCAATGAAGTAGACAAGTTGATGGGCAAAGGTTATTTTAATGATTCTCAAATTAAGAAGGAGAAGTATCAATACATTGATGAGTTAGTAACAAAGATCAATGAATATAACGAGATTCTTGCACTGTGGATTAAGATGAAGCAGGGTAAATTGAGCCTAAATATCGAAGTATTCTCCCTAAAAGAGTTATTTGATCTGATAGCAAAAGGTAAACGAACCTTCGAAATGAAGGGACTTAAACTGCAAATTGAGTCAAATGATTTTTGGATAAAAGCAGATCGTGCCTTAACGCTATTCATGATTAACACACTAGTAGAAAATGCGCGGAAGTTTACTCCCGAAGGGGGCGAGATAGTGCTATATGCCAAAGAACTGCAAGATGGTTATGTGGAAATATCTGTAAAAGATACAGGAATTGGACTAAGCGGAGAAGATGTAAAACGAATACTAGAAGAGAAGGTTTATGATTCTAGCTCAATAGGTCTTGATAATGCTCCCGATGCACAAACTCTTCTACTACGCAAAGGAAGTGGTTTTGGGTTGATGAACTGTAAAGGCATTATAGATAAGTATCGCAAAACGAATGAGTTTTTTAAAGATTGTCTTTTTGGTATTGAGAGTGAACCTGCTAAAGGAAGTCGTTTCTTTTTCCGACTTCCCAAAGGGCAACGCCGCCTTTATGCTCTATTGCCGTTTATATTCTTTGTCTCATCTTTGTTTTGCTCATGTGCTCAAAAGATGAGCTACGATAGGCCTTTTACAACCGGTTTCACAGTCAAGGCAGAAGTTTCTGATTCTATCTACGAGGAACTACTAAATCAGGCATCAGACTATGCTAATGCAGCTTACTTTGCCAATGTGGAACGTGATTATGAAGCTGCTCTCAATTATATCGATACAGCGATAATTCGACTGAATGCGCACTATATTAAATTTAATAATGATAGTATTAAGCAACTTCTGCTTTCGAGCAAGTCTACCCCCGTTGAGCTAGAGTGGTGGGGCATTGGTTTTGATACAGACTATCATGTTATACTAGATTTACGAAACGAAGCTGCTGTGGCATTTCTAGCTCTAAAGCAGTTTGATGAATACACCTATAATAATGCAGCCTATACCGCACTTTATAAACTGCAGGGGGAGGATCATTCCTTAGAATATTATTGCAAGGAACTGGAACGCTCTGCTTTGAACAAAACTATTGGTATTGTAATCTGCATTCTTCTAATTTTAGCTTTGGTCGTTGGCTTTTATTTCTTCTCTATCCGAAAGCGAATAGTAATTCGGGATAATCTAAAGCAAATTCTGGATATTAATAAGAAAATTTATGCCTCATCATTAATGCAAACGCCAGACTCTGCAGAAGCTTTACAGCGTGAAGAGGATACTCTCAAAGCTATTCCTCAAAGAATTGTGAATGAGTCTTATGAATCCGTTTGTGATTTGCTGGATATAGACTTTATGGGGCTAGCCGTCTATAGCGAAGCTTCGCACGCTTTAATCATGGCCTCAAGCTCAACGGTTGATCAGATTCCTTCGTTGATGCAGCGCTGCTTTGATACGCGCCAAACTATTTTTGAAGAGAACTGGCTAGCACTTCCACTTCAAATCGAAATTGATACTGAAAGTTCCTGTGTGGGTGTTCTCTTGCTGCATAAAACAGCAGGGCTAAGCGCAGAAACCGAACGCTTAATGGCTGAGCTTATCTCTACATATATAGCTATCGTTGTTTTTAATGCAGTAGTTAAGCCGGCAACAAAATTTAGAGATATCGAATCTGCTCACGAATCAGCACGCCGTGCTTCTTGGGAAGAAAGTGTATTGCATATACAGAATATGGTGTTGGACAACTGTCTGTCGACCATCAAACACGAAACTATTTATTATCCCAATAAGATAAAACAGCTTATTGCGAAACTAAATGAAGGCAACTTAAAGGGCGAAGCAGAACTAGATGCGATGGTTAGCATTAGTGAACTAATTACCTATTATAAGGGTGTGTTTACTATTTTGAGTTCATGTGCCTCTAGGCAGCTAGAAGAGGTGACATTTCGGAGAACCACTATTGAAGTGACTTCTTTGCTAGAATATGCTAGTCGTTACTTCTCGAAAATGAATAAATCGCTCGGTCATACTATTGAGTTTAGTGTTACTCCATTTTCAGAGAAGGTCCTAGGTGACACTACTCTTATAAACTTTTTAATTGAAAGCTTAATCAACGAGGCGATTTCTTACCAGCAATCAGGTAAACTGGAACTTTCTGCAATAGAAGATGGAGAGTATATCCGTTTTCTATTTACTGACCACAGAAGAAGTAAAACGCAGGAAGAGTTAAACCACTTGTTTTATCCTAGTTTGGGCTTGATGAGTAATGATACTAATCTTTCCGTAGGAACAGAGTTTCTCATCTGCAAGCAGATTATTCGTGAGCATGATGAGTATGCCGGTAGGCGTGGTTGTCGCATCAATGCAGAACAGCATTTGGGTGGTGGCTTTACCATCTATTTTACACTGCCTAAGCGTATGGTAAATTAATACAATTGATCTATAAATAACAGACTGAAAATAATATAACGAAGATATGGATGATAATAAAAAGTTCAAAGTCATAATTGTTGAAGATGTAAAACTTGAACTAAAAGGTACAGAGGAAATATTTCGCCACGAGATACCTACTGCTGAGGTGATTGGTACAGCTATGACCGAGGCCGAATTTTGGCCATTGATGGAAAAAGATATCCCCGATTTGGTATTGCTCGATTTAGGTCTAGGAGGTTCTACAACTATAGGAGTAGATATCTGTCGCAACCTTCATCAAAAATACTCCAATGTACATGTGCTTATCTTTACAGGTGAGATTCTGAATGAGAAGTTATGGGTAGATGCTCTCAATGCTGGAGCCGATGGTATCATTCTTAAAACGGGCGAACTTCTTACTAAAACCGATGTTGAGGCTGTGATGAGCGGTAAGAAGTTAGTGTTCAACTATCCAATTCTTGAGAAAATTGTGGCGCGTTTCAAAAGTGCAGTAATAAATGATTCCAAGCGACAAGAGGCTATTATCAACTATGATATAGATGAATACGATGAGCGCTTCTTGAGGCATCTTGCTCTAGGATATACAAAGGATATGATAGCCAATCTTAAAGGTATGCCTTTTGGAGTAAAGTCGTTAGAGAAACGTCAGAACGATCTTGTGAATCGCTTGTTTGGGCAGGGCGAAAGGGTAGGAATCAATGCCACTAGATTAGCCGTTCGGGCTTTAGAATTGCGAATCCTTGATTTGGAAAACTTAGAACCTGATGAAGAGTAAACGACTACATATATTTCATCCGGCTACACTGTTCTTTCTATTGGCAGTGTTGGTGGTGTTTGCATCATGGATATTTGAAATCTATGGTATTTGCATGGTGCATCCACAAACAGGAGAGAGTATATGTGTGCAGAGCATTCTGAGTCACGAAGGCATTCGATGGCTGCTGCGCAACGTGGTGACTAACTTTACTAACTTTGCCCCTTTGGGCATGGTGATAATTGCCATGTTTGGTATTGGTGTAGCCGAGCATTCAGGCTTTCTTCAGGCCTGCATAAGAGGAGGTTTTACTAATAGTGCTAATTTACAAAGAAACGTGATCTGCTGGATTGTTGCGTTAGGGTTGTTGTCCAATGTTATAGGTGATGCAGGTTATATTCTATTGGTACCCTTAGCTGCTATCTTATTTCAGGCTGCGGGCTTACATCCTATATCGGGGATAATTACCGCATATGTATCGGTGGCCTGTGGTTATAGTGCTAATATAATTATCAGTACCATGGATCCTTTAATAGCGCGTATCAGCGAAGAAGCAGCTATTGCGGGAGGAGTCAGTTACAACAGTGTTGGGCCACTCTCCAATTACTACTTTATGTTTGTTTCGACCCTATTAATCGGCATCATTATATATTTTGTGGTCAATAAGTTTCTGATTAAGCAATTCGCTAGTTATGTTTCAAGTGATGAGATAGATTATAGAAAGCCGTTATCACACAAAGAACGTCGAGCGCTTACCATTTCACTGCTAGCAGGGGTAATCTTCTTTGCAATCATCTTAATCTCTACATTCTCCTCGTTCGGTATTTTAAGAGGAGTAGGGGGAAACTTAATGCGTTCGCCCTTCATCATGGGTATACTCTTTTTATTATCGCTAGGCGCAGGGATTATGGGAATGGTCTATGGTTTTGCTTCAGGTCGCTACCGATCCGACGTTAGTGTGATCGATGGATTGTCACACACGGTGAGGATACTTGGAGTTTACTTTATTATTGCCTTCTTTGCTGCTCAGATGTTTGCCTGCTTGTCCTACTCCGGATTGGATAAATGCTTAGTGCTTTGGGCAACCGATTTGCTTGTGGATATAGACCTTAGTGCATTGCCTACACTTTTACTCTTTATACTCTTAAGTGGTTTTATAAACCTTGTCATGGTTTCAGCCACATCTAAATGGGGGCTAATGTCTTTCATATTTCTGCCTATTTTTGCCAATTTGGGTGTTTCTCCCGAGATTGTGCAGTGCGCCTTCCGTATTGGCGACAGCTCCTCCAATGCAATTACACCCTTCTTGTTCTACATGCCATTGACTCTAGCCTATATGCTTCATTATGACAAGCAGATAAGTTATTCTCAACTTCTACGTCTGACTTGGCCTTTCGCTTTGGCTATATTTGTCGGTTGGACGTTGCTGTTTGTTGTGTGGTATTTATGCCGTATACCGTTTGGACTTTAAAATCTATCGCTTATGAAACGTTTATTGCTTTTTCCTTTTCTAGTAATTGCGCTGATTTTAAATGTTGAAGCGCAAAGTGTGAACTACCGACTGGTCTTTCAAGATGACTTCGAGGGTACCTCTCTAGACACTACAGTATGGAGCAAAATACCTCGTGGTCACTCCGATTGGGATAGGCATATGTCCAACAATCTGTCGCTCTACAATGTAGACAATGGTATACTCAAACTCTATGCTAGGCTGAATAATGGGATTGTTCCCAATCCATCATGGATAGACGTTGAATGGGTTAAGATGTATGAGTTGGTCGATTAAGTTTGATTAGTTTCCTCTATTCTTTAATATGATCCAAATAATGATGGGCGCACCTATCAGGGATGTAACGGCATTAATTGGTAGGGTGCCTTGAAATCCTGGCAGTTGAGAAAGACAATCGCATATAAGCAAGACAATAGAACCGCACAGAATTGAGGCCGGTAGCACGATGCGGTGATTGGAAGTCTTAAACAAGCCACGTGCAATGTGTGGCATGGTGATGCCTATAAAAGCAATTGGGCCAGTGAAGGCTGTAGACACCCCTGCTAGAAGTGCAGTGGCAAGTATGATCCAAAGACGTAGCCGAAATACAGAGACTCCTAATCCGGAAGCATAATTGTGCCCCAAAAGCAAAATGTTTAGCTGCTTTTGCAGCAACATTGTAATGAACACACCGCAAAGTACAATTGGAGTCATTATTGCAAGTTGCGACCAACCTACTGCAGCTAAGCTTCCAAAGGTCCAAGTGATGAATAACTTCAAAGTATCAGGATTGCTAGCACTCTGCATAATGCTGATAATCGCCCCAGCAAAATAACCGAACATCATACCGATAATAAGTAATGAGGTGGTTTGAGGAATCTTAATCGATACCACGATAACCAATAATAATACTAAAGCCGCACCAAGACTAGCGGCAATAACCTGACCCCATCCCGATACAAACCAAAGGGGAAGGGTAGAAGTACACATAGTAAGGATAGCTACCCCTAAACCGGCTCCCGATGTAACGCCAAGCACATCCGGGCCCGCCAATGGATTATGGAAAAGTGTCTGCATCAGCCCCCCCGCCAATGATAAAGCCGTCCCTGCTAATATAGCAGTAAGAGCTTTGGGTAAGCGATAATTAAAGATGACCTCACTATAAATAGGGTTAGTGTCGCTACCTGTCAGAGTCCCCCAGATATCACCTATAGAAAGAGTTGCGCTTCCGATGGTAAGATCAAGCATAAAAGCTAAGATCAGAAGAATAGCTAGTGTAATAAATAGAATAGATTGCTTCATAAATTATTCCGGCTATTGAAGTTGGTTCATGTAAGTCAGTTCGTAATTAGGTAGTTTCTCCGGATGACATATTTTAATCATGTCTTTGAGTAAAAGATCGGGGCGCACAATGGCCCCTTCCCAATAATCGTTACCTCCTGTAGAATTGACCCTCTTATTGGTGTTGAATACCTTGCCATTTTGATAAGCTTTAAAAAGCTCATACCGCTTGTCTACCTGCGCGAGCTCCTTTAGAGAATTTACTTGCACTCCCACCCAAATATCAGTTTGAGAGAAATTTATCAATACCTCTTCGATGTTAGACGCTATACTCGACGTACCTGTGTTTTTCGCATAAGCATAACTGGCAGATGCATCATTAAACAACTGTGCACTGAAACTTTCTCCTCCCGGGAGTGACCATGTGCCTCTGTAATCCTGTCCCGAAAAGATGGTCGGTTTTGAGACATCTTGCGAACTAGTAACTTCGGCTTTTAATGAGTTATAGTTTTGAGCTATCTCTGTAAAGATACGATCGGCAAGTTCTTCCTTATCGAAAAAAGCCCCGATAAATTTAATCCATTCAGTTCGCCCCAATATAGATGGTTCTTGCCATTCAATATTATATATAATGTTGAGGCCCGATTGTGATAGTCTTTTGGTATTCTCATCAACCGCATTGTAGGCGGTAGTCATAACTGTCTCCGGGTTTAACAAGAGCAGACGTTCAATATCTAAGTTGAATGAGTCGCCTAGGTCGTGAACCTCTCCCTTCTTTACATTCTCGAGTATAACAGGGTTATAAATATAGTTGGCATTGCAGACCCCTACTACCTTGTTTAGCTCTCCCAACTCCTCTAGAAAACTCAAATGTGTAGCCGAATTGACCATCATGCTTTTTATCGGTATCTTAACTTTAGTCCCATCGGCAGGTGTAGATATCGATTCATCCTTTACTAAGTAGTATCGAGCATAGATTTGACCCTCTTTCCATGGGTGATTGACAGAAACAACGGTAAAACTGTCAGTATTGACTATGGAAAAACCTTTTGCGTACGAAAGGTTGACAGCCTCTCCTGAAATATTAATAGGGGTAGCAGGTTGCGTTGTGCAAGAGGTGATTGTGGCTAAATATAAGAGTATGATAGGAATAAAGCGATGCATCATCTGATATTATAGTTTTTTATTGAAATGCAAAGATAGGGAAATATTTGCTTAACGAACCAGACACGTTTTTATTTGTTTATCAAACAAAATCGGTGCTTACCCATGTTAATGCGTGGTTTCCGAGTTTAATTGCTCTGACGTTTTGTCAGTCAAAATGTCAGAATCTAGCTACTACTTCATTTGGCATACGGTTTGCTTTAACATAAATGTCTTAATGAAGTTACGGTTAATTGGATAACAATAACGACAGTGAGATATAATAAACCTGTTTGTAACAAATATTATAATAAAAGAAAAAGATTATGGGAAAAATTATTGGTATTGACTTAGGTACTACAAACTCATGCGTTTCAGTATTCGAAGGAAACGAACCTGTAGTAATTGCCAACAGCGAAGGTAAACGTACAACTCCATCTGTAGTGGCGTTTCTTAATGATGGCGAACGTAAAGTAGGTGATCCTGCAAAACGTCAGGCTATCACTAACCCAACACGTACTATCTTCTCTATTAAACGTTTCATGGGTGAAACTTGGGATCAAGTTCAAAAAGAAGTAGGTCGCGTTCCTTATAAAGTAGTAAAAGGCGATAACAACACTCCACGTGTTGACATCGACGGCCGTCTATATACTCCACAAGAAATTTCTGCAATGATTCTTCAAAAGATGAAGAAGACTGCCGAAGACTATTTGGGTCAAGAAGTAACTGAAGCTGTTATCACAGTTCCTGCATACTTCTCGGATTCCCAGCGTCAAGCTACTAAAGAAGCGGGTCAAATCGCAGGTTTAGATGTGAAACGTATTGTTAACGAACCAACTGCTGCAGCTTTGGCTTATGGTCTTGATAAGGCTCACAAAGATATGAAGATTGCAGTATTCGACCTTGGTGGTGGTACATTCGATATCTCTATCCTTGAGTTTGGTGGTGGTGTGTTCGAAGTACTTTCTACTAACGGTGATACTCACCTTGGTGGTGATGACTTCGACCAAGTAATCATCAACTGGTTGGTACAAGAGTTTAAAAATGACGAAGGTGCCGATTTGAGCAAAGATCCAATGGCTATGCAACGCTTGAAAGAAGCTGCAGAAAAGGCTAAGATTGAATTGTCTTCTTCTTCATCTACAGAGATCAACTTGCCATATATTATGCCAGTTGACGGTGTGCCTAAGCACTTGGTTAAAACTTTAACTCGTGCTAAATTCGAAGCTTTGGCTCACGAATTGATTCAAGCTTGTCTTGAACCATGTAAGAAAGCTATGAGCGATGCAGGTCTTTCAAATGCTGATATCGACGAAGTATTGTTGGTTGGTGGATCTACTCGTATCCCAGCTGTACAAAAGCTAGTTGAAGATTTCTTCGGTAAAGCTCCTTCTAAGGGTGTTAATCCAGACGAAGTAGTAGCAGTAGGTGCAGCTGTACAAGGTGCTGTATTGACTGACGAAATCAAAGGTGTGGTATTGCTAGACGTTACTCCTCTATCTATGGGTATCGAAACTATGGGTGGTGTGATGACTAAGCTTATCGATGCTAACACAACTATCCCAGTACGTAAGAGCGAAACATTCTCTACTGCTGCCGATAACCAATCAGAAGTAACTATCCATGTATTACAAGGCGAACGCCCAATGGCTTCACAAAATAAGTCTATCGGTCAGTTCAACCTTTCTGGTATCGCTCCAGCTCCACGTGGTGTACCTCAAATCGAAGTAACTTTCGATATTGATGCTAATGGTATCTTGAAAGTATCTGCTAAGGATAAAGCAACCGGTAAAGAGCAAGCTATCCGTATCGAAGCTTCAAGCGGTTTGAGCAAAGAAGAAATCGATCGCATGAAGGCAGAAGCAGAAGCTAATGCTGACGCTGATACTAAGCAACGTGAGAAAGTAGACAAGATGAACAAAGCTGACAGTATGATTTTCACTACGGAAAATCAACTGAAAGAGTTGGGCGACAAGCTTCCTGCTGACAAGAAAGCTCCTATCGAAGCTGCATTGCAGAAACTGAAAGATGCTCACAAAGCTGAAGACTTGGCTGCAATCGATGCTGCTACTGAAGAATTAAACACTGCGTTCCACGCTGCAAGCGCTGAAATGTATCAACAAACTGGTGGTGCTCAAGGTGCAGGTGCCGATCCTAATGCCGGACAAGCAGGTGGTGGCCAACAAGGTGGTGACGAACATATTCAAGATGCCGACTTTGAAGAAGTGAAGTAATCACTCATAAGTCCACATATATTGAAAGCCCCTAGCAAACTTAGACTTGCTAGGGGCTTTCTGCATGTATATATTTTGCTTTTAATGCTGTTTAAACAATGATTAAACAGTGATTAAATGACAGTCAGTGTTATGCTACTGCATATAGATATATCAACTTAGCTCTACTTGCTCTGTTGTCTGCATCAACTCGATTATCTATCTTTGCGCTATTCAACATGAATTAGCTTCAAGCTAAACCCCACCAAAGAAGAAAGGCAAGAGTTCCTTTTCTTATCCCTCTCAGAAGCCTCAGAACGCCACAATTTCGTCAGCTCCTTTACCTAAAAACGTCTGATCTTTTTCAAATTTCGTCCGTACCTTTTATGTAAAAGCCCCGTACCTTTTATCTCGCCACTAAAAACGTCTATATCATTATTCTTTTGTGTTAAATGAATGTAAATCTACTCTTGATAAAAGCGTTTCTGAGGGTTGAAATATTAGGACAAATGATGTTGATATCTTTCTGCTTGTAAGTTGCAGATAATCAACGCGATATATTAATCCCTATTTGTCCATGGAAGAATAGGCATTTGTTTGAGGACAAAACGTGCTTTTTTTCTGGAAGAATCACGGTTTATCTTTGGAAGGAAAATGAGGAATAGTTGATGCGGTAATCTTATTTGACATAAACGGGACGCTTTACGCTACATTGCACTGAGTTTAGTTCGGTTCTCTTCACGTAGGGCAGCGGTGATAGATGCAACATCAAGATCCACCAAGGATTGGTCAATGATTGGCTTTTTTACTTATGTATCTTCTATTTGAAACCTTTCCATCCATCGATACAATCATCCAGGCGAGAACCTATTTCGATATTCAAACCCGCGAGGAGTATCTGAACTCGATAGATATTCCCAAATATAGAATTTTTGTTCCGACTCATTACATTGAATGTACTCTTTTCTTTTTCCTCTCATATTCTTTGAATTTGTGAAAAGTAAACTTATTCAGTACACTACAAATTTTATGCTTCTTAAATGTGTCAACCTTTTCTAGGATAAGACATGTTGATTCTTCCTATTTATGGATAAGGTTGTTGTGCTGTTCTAGCTGATTTGTCTCAGCCCATTTGTAAATCTTTCTACTAGATTGAAGTCTCTTTTACTTTCCTCTATATTATCGAATAGCTCCTTCGCCTTATGATAGCATTGCTTTTTGTCTTGATTGTTGCTTATAGAATAACAATCACCCAAAATACTCCATGCTTCAATATCACCCCCGTTATGCTTCAAATGTTGATTAATAGTCCGAAGAGTTTTCTCTAATTCTATTAGCGAAGAATCCTTATTGTTTAGCTCTTTATATATAAGTGCTTTATTGAAAGGAGCTTTGTAGAAGCCATTGTCTAAGGATTCGATTTCGTCAAATATCAATATAGCTTTCTCCTTTTTATTGTTAGAGTAAAGGCAGAGTGCTTGTAGGTTTAAAATAGGGCAGTATTGTCGATTGATTTCTAAAGCCTTGTCAATCTGTTTTTGCATATTCGATATATCTGCCTTTCTGTAATGGCATAACGAAATCCAATAGTGTAGCTCTATATTATTATTGTTGTTCTTTTCTACGATTCTAAGTTGCTCGATAGCCTCCATGTATTTTTTCTGCTTATAGAACGCTATAGCATTGTTGATACGGATATTATAGTCGTTGAAGAGATCATTGCTAGTTGTTATTTTTGTAAATGTTGAGATACTTTCGAAGCTGTAGTTCTGAATTTTAGAGTCAATGTGTTTTAGATACTTATTCAATAGTTTATCTTTTTCCGCAGGCACATAGGTTTTTGCTACTTCAACTACTTTTCTTGATAAATCGTAGTTTCCACTCTTTTCAAATGATATCGATTTGAGTACTGTATCCTCGCTGTAATAGTCATAATTAGCGTATTCTGTTATTTCTTCAGGTCTTATTGTCTTATATGTTTCGCAAAGCGAAAGTCTCTGTACTATGTTATTAAACTCCGAGTTGAATGCATAGGTTGTTTCTATGTCGTTAAGAATTACGATATTCTCCATATTCTTATATTCAGCATAATAAGTCCAGTTGTAGGAGCCATTAATAAGCGTTTTTTTATCTATTATACAGAATTTGTGGTGCATTAATGTGTTTGCTTCAGCCCAATATAGCCTACCACCTAAGTCGATAAATCTTTGAAAGTTGATAGAGTTTTCATTACAATTAATCAAGTCTCTGATAAGAATTAATTCAACTTTAATATTTGCTTCTAATCGTTTACACAGGCATTCCATTAAATCCTCATTAGTAAACCAAGCAACGGCTATCTGAATAGAGTCTATAGAATTGTTCAGATGAAGACATATAGTGTCGTATATATTTTTAAAAGCAAATTTATTATGCATATTGTAAAAAGGATTTGTTATTATTGGGGTGAATCCTAAATCTCAAATAATCGTCAATCAAACTCTTGTAGGTCTCCTCAATATAATTGATGATTTTTTCCATTGTCATTGCAACCTGTCCATCCCACTCGTCAGTGATTTGAGGAAGTGAATTTAGTATGGAATATTCATTACAATGCCATGTTAATTGAACGCCGTTTGGTAAATAAAAATAGGTAAGGAAGCTTGCATTCTTGCCACTATTCCCATTTAATCCATATTTGATATTTAGTTCAGGAGCGTAATAAGCAAGTTCCTCGATTAGAATAACCTTACGTTTATATATCTTGCTTTTGATATCCTTATTTACACGTTTTGCAGAAAGGTTAGCAAACTCAGTTTTTAGGAGTAGATTGATAAAATATATGTTTAAGTCACCTTCATTATAAGCGATCTTATCAAGAACCTTGATCAGTTTTCTTAGACCAATGTTTAAGGCATGCTCCTTAAAGTAATCTAATTTCTGTAGATTCAGTTCGTTCGCATTTGAGGAATGCTTGTACATATTAATATTATCTTCAATATGACTCGATATCTTGCTTTTGAGAATGGGGTTATGGGTCTCTTCCCTTATCTTAATTAGCTCTTTAATAGTAAAACCAAAAAGAGAAAATGTTTTGGCTTGCTTGATATTTGCATAATAATACCTCATAACTTGAGCTTCAGATAGCTCACCTCTGTTATACCTTTTAAGGGTATTTTGAGTTATACCGTTTACCACCGCTTGATTCATATTGTTTAATTATTATCGTTTAATTATGTTGCAAATTTAAGGTTGTGTTTTAAGTTGATTTAATAAATGCAAGGTTGTAATTGTTAATGCATTTAACGCGTTGTTGTCGCTTGCAATGTTGCAAGCAACCTTCTAATAAACCATTTTGGATGGTTGTTTGTGTTTGATTTATCTTTTTTACTACCCACCTATTTCCACCACATTGGGCATTAATATCCTGAAAACTGGAAAGCTAAGGAGCAAAATTCCCCACCAGATCTTCCAATAATACCTACAAACGCAACAAAATTGAACTAATTCGCAAATTCATTTGCAGAAAAGTAGCTTCTTTAGTACTAGGTTCCATTATTAATCGATACCTTTGAAATTAGTAAACATCAATTTAATGATTAGAATGGAAACGACTAAAGATATTAATCGTATAAAGGTTGTCTTGGCCGAGAAAAAAAGAACCAACAAGTGGTTGGCTGATACGCTAGGAAAGGATCCTGCTACGGTTTCTAAATGGTGTACCAATGCTGCTCAACCTGGACTGGAAACTCTACTACAAATAGCTAACGCATTGGAGGTAGATGTGAAGGATCTTTTGAACTCTTCAAAAGAAGAAGTAAAGTATATCAGGGTAAATTGAGTGGGTTGATGGCTAAAGAAAATAACACATATAACATGTCTTTCGTGGCAGGTGCTGCCATGATGAATGAGATGCATGCGGTTGCTTGCGCTTATTTGGAATGCGATGGTGATTGGGAGTTGACAAAGGAGAAGACTTTCCGAGAAAACCTGATGCAGAAGGATAAGCTGTCATCCAATCAGCGCTACTTTATGCTGATGAAGCAGCGTATAGAGGCACTCAACCAAGAAGAGATACAGCTCTTGGTAAATAGTACGGTGGCTGTGCGCAGAATTATAGTTCTTCTTGCTATCTGCAAGGCTCACTCTTTGATCTATGATTTTATAGCAGAGAATGTGCGCGACTGTTTTTACAACTTCCAAGAGAAGGTGTCGCACGCCAATTTCAATGAGTTTTATAACGAGAAGAAGTACGTACATCCAGAATTGGAACAGGTCACGGAGCTTACATTGAGCAAAGTGCGACAAGTGATATTTCGTATACTCGAACAAACGGAGTTGGTAGAAACGGCAGAGAGTGGCATCCTCAAACGTCCATACCTCACAGATGAGGTGGAACGCACTATTGTAAAAGACAATCCTAAGTGGCTGGCCATCTACCTCTATTCTAATAATGAAATCTCTAATTTAAACGATCTGTATGCCTAATAAATCAGTTGAAGATATGGATACGCTCTTCGAGGGCGTGTTCAATAAACTAATATCTCCTCAGTTTGGAAAGAATCTTGGGGGAGAACTTCCTTTGTACATTCAACCTGTGCCTTCGGATAAACAATCTGAAGTGGGCGGGCAAGTGAAACGTCTCACCAATCGTTTGAGTAAGAAAGGATTCGAATCTTTGGCCATCAATCTATACGATCTTAGTATGGAGATTTTGGAGGAAGAGGGCGTGCTGGATACTATTCTTGAAGATGAACAGAATCTTCCTGATGAGGATATTATTGCTACACTAGACAGTATGCTCGACATTAAGTCCATCATCATACCTCGAATCAAAGAGGCGATTGTTAGCACCAATCCATCCTTTGTGTTTATCAGTGGTGTAGGGCGTAGCTATCCATTCCTTCGCTCGCATGGGATACTCAACAACATAGACGAACTCACCAATAATTGCAAATTGGTGCTGTTCTTTCCCGGAGAATATAATAATTTACAGTTGAAGCTTTTTGGTAAAATCTCAGATGAGAACTATTATAGAGGGCACAACTTGAACGATATAAAATCTATTTAAATCATGATACAGGAACATATTTACAAGAAAGACATCACTCGCCCCATCAATGGAGTGATCAAGGCAGATAGTAAGGCGGAACTAGCGAACGAGATTACAGAGTATGTAATAACTGCGGAGCAGCAACAGCCTAAGTTATTGCCTGCTCTGTTCAAAACATTAGTGCCCAAAGGTACTCCAACTTGTGTTTGGATTTCGGGCGACTTTGGTAGTGGTAAATCTCACTTGCTGAAGATTCTATCTTATGTCTTGGAGAACGAACTGTTAGTAGAAGGACGTAAGTGTGCCGAGATCTTTGCCGAGAAAGCCGATGCGGACTTTGAGCTGGAGGGTGATATTCGTCGTGCCTGTACAGTGCCTACCGAAAGCGTGCTTTTCAATATACAAGAGAAACTTGATGGTGTGGCCAAAGGGGGTGTCGATCCTGTATTGAATATATTCTTGAAGGAGTTTAATCGCAAAATGGGCTTTGATGATAAGAAGCCTGAGATTGCAGAAATTGAGCGCTACTTCGATAGTAAGGGTAAGTTCGACTTTTTGAAGCAAGAGTTCAAATCTCGCTTTGGCGAGGAGTGGATAGATGCCCGCAAGTCTATATTACTGAAATTGCAAAAGTTGGCCGAGATTATGGCCGATATGGAAGGGGTGTCTAAAGATACTGCCTATCAGAACATCCAAGCTCAAATCAAAAATTACAAGTTGGACATTGATGGCTTTGTTGCTTTGGTGAAAACTCACTTAGATAAAACTCCCGGTACTCGTTTTATCTTCTTTGTCGATGAGGTGGGACAGTTCATTGGTAAGGATGTGCATCGCATGTTGAGCTTGCAAACCATTGCTGAGGGGCTTATTGATAAGACCAATGGACGTGCATCTATTATTGTTACTTCGCAGATGGATATTAATGCTACGCTTGGCGATTTGGATAAACAGCAGAACCATGACTTCTCACGCATCCAAGGTCGTTTCACTACGCGTATTAGCTTGACCAGTGCCAATGCCGACGAGGTGATTCAGCGCCGTTTGCTGGAAAAGAATGATGAACCACAGAAACAGCTTTGCCAGGTTTATGAGCTACAGAAGAATATTATAAAGAGTCTCTTCAACTTTGGTGACAACAGTCAGTTTAAGACTAACTATAAGAGTGCCGATCAGTTTGCTATCGACTTTCCATTTATCGACTATCAATTCGATTTGCTACAACGCGCCATCATTGAGCTGAGCAAAAACAATGCATTTAGTGGTACGCAACAGTCGGTGGGCGAGCGCTCGCTTCTTACTATCACGCAAGAGGTGGCTAAGGCTTATAAAGATAAAGATTTGAACCAGATCGTGCAGTTTAGCGATATGTACGAGGGCATCAGAGGTATACTCCAAACCAAGACCCAAACAGATATACAGCAGGCTGAGAAAACACTTGATGATGAGTTGGCTGTCAGCGTGCTCAAAGCTTTGTTTCTTACTAAATATGTAAAAGGCTTTCCTTCTACCATCGACAATATCGCAAAGATCATGCTTCCTACGCTAGATACCGATTTCCCTGAATACAAGAGCCGCATACAAGAAGCATTGAACAAGTTGGTTCGTATATCTTATATTGAGAAAGGGGCTGGCGATGAGTATCATTATCAAACCAACGAAGAAAAAGACATTGAGCGAGAAATAAAGAACGAGGATATTCTTCCTGATGCCATCAATAATGAGTTGAAGAAGATCTTCCGCGATGAGATTTTCTCTGATTCAAGAATCAAGCTTTCTGCAAATAAGATATTCTCTTACGGTCGCATGGTGGATGAACAACAAGATGGGAGAGATGCTGAGATGTATATCCACTTCATTACTCCCCAAAATATAAATGTCAGCACAGATCCTCAATCGATGTTGATGTATTCTATCTCACATCCTAATCAACTCTGTGTAGTGCTGGGTGAAGATAAATATATGTCGGAAGATTTGGCGATGTTTAAAAAGGCGGATAAGTGTCTGACTCGCTTGCTTTCGGGGCAAAACGATAACTATCGCCAGCAGATTGTATCGGATAAGCGTAGGGTGAACTCACAACGTCGTGCTGCTATTGTTCAGCGACTAACTGATCTTACAAAGAGTGCTCGTCTCTATATGAGTGGGCAGGAACTGACTGATATTCGTCCTTCGGAGCTTAAGCTTCGTTTGAACGAGGGGATGACAAGATTGGTTGAGATTGTATACCCCAATCTTAAAATGCTAACTATTGAATATGATGATGCGATGTTGAAGAGCATTATC
>CAMTOQ010000021.1 GCA_947074205.1 uncultured Bacteroides sp.
ATCTTTACAAATATTTAAAGTCTATAGTTTTTTCGATGCTTTGGGTATGCTATTCTATAAAAAATAAATATTCATTCAGTTGAGTGTTCTTGATTGTTTCAGTCTGTAAGAATTGTCTCTTTTGTGATGCTGCTTTTTTGGGGGGATTCATTCTGATTGCTGGCAAGGGCTACTCAGCGCGGTGACAAGGGCTGCTCTGCTTGCTGACCTAGGCTACTCACCGTGGTAGCAAGGGCTATCCTGTAATGGTATTGTAAATGCTTGATTTATAGGGTGGTATTTGGCTTGCTGATTTTTAAGGGATGTCCGCAAAAAAAAACTAGGAGTTAATGGTTAAAATACCACTATCTCCTAGTTTAGCTCTCGTTGACCACAGAAGATCAATCGATATTATGTTCAGCTCTTAATTAAAGATGTATCTTACGCCCACTTGGAATTTCCAACATTCGTCGTAGTTGCGATTGTATGAATACGTTTCTGTTGGCGCATTGCCTTGTTTGTCGCGCCACAAAGAGTAAACAGGGCGATTGTTTTCTGCGCTTACCCCTTCGTATTTCAAAATACGACCATTGTTTGCACCTACGCTATTCTTAGTCACACCCCATGAATTCTTCAACATATTGCCGATGTTCATAAAGTCAAGACTAACTTGAAGTGTGTTGACGGTTTTGCCGGCTCTTACTGAGAAGTTTTGAGCGATGCGGAAGTCGAAACGGTGTACCCATGGTGCACGGCCGCCATAAGCTTCAGCATATTTACCCTTGTTATTCTTTAGGTATCTGTCTTGATCTACAAATGCCCAGAAATCCTTAGCGTCGGCAGCGTCTTTAAATTGAATTTCGCTATTGTCTTTAGGAATGTACATCAAGTCGTTTTGGATACCGTCGCCGTTCATGTCGTTAGAGTAGCAGAATGAAGTGCCGTTAGGCGAGTAGCCTGTGTAGAACAAGCTCACCATAGTACTCATGTAGTTACTCTTGTATGGTAATTTGTAAGCAGCAGATGCGATGATGCGGTCTGGAGTTACATATTGCGAACGTTGCACGTCTGCAAAGTTAGGACCGTTGATGGTGTAAAGACCTTGCCATGCAGAGTTGGCGTTAGATCCTGGCATACCTGTTACTTCTTTAGACTCTGTGTGAGTATAGGCAAGCATTAATGGGAGACCTTGTACTGGTTCAGCATTCAATGTGATGTTCGCAGTCCATCCGTAACCTCTAGATGTATTGGTCAACACACAAGCAGAACTGACTTTGTCGAAGTATTTGTAGTCGCTTGGGTAGATTAAACGGTTGTCTGGACCTTCGAAACGTTCCCAACCTTCGGAAGACTTGATGTTGTAGTTGTCGAGCATCACTGCATTTACGTTCTTAGTGTACATAAATTCTCCGGTTACAGTGAATGGGAAGCTAACAGGAAGTACATAGTCTACAGCGAATGATGATTTCCAAACTTGAGGCATCTTGAAATCTTTGTCGATACCTACGAAGCTGCTTGGTGCAACACCTTGTTCTGGGCTGATAGTAGTTGGGAGGTTGAACAACTTGATCATGTCGTCTACGTTGGTCAAGAAGTTGCCTGTAAATTTACCCAAGTTGGTGTTGATACTAGTTGCAACGCCATTCTTATATGTAGTGTTGTAAGTCACCGAGTTTTGAACCATTCCCGAATTGGTTGGCATATTGGTGAAGAATACCAAAGGAAGACGGCCGGTAAATAGACCTGTACCACCACGTACTCTTAGGCTATTGTCGCCAAATACGTCCCAGTTGAAGCCAACACGTGGAGAAACTTGTACTTTGGCATCTGGCCAAGCTCCCGTATCGATGTGTTTCCCGCCGAAACAGTAATCATAGATGGCATTGTTGCGAAGCAAATCAGCATCGTCGAAGAATAGATAGTCGAAACGGATACCGTAGCTCAACTTGAAGTTGCTCTTGATGTTCCATTCGTCTTGAACATAGAGTCCAAGTTGGTTGAATTTAACCTCGGCAGCAGGTTTAGTGTTGCCATTGTATCCATAAGTCAAAGCAAAAGCTTCTGGTTCTGCGCCGTTGATAAAGTCGTCAACGCTTCTATAGCGGTAGTAACCTGTACCATTACGCATATAGGCATTGTTTGCCATTTGGCGTTCGTAGCTTGCGCCTGCGGTAATCTTGTGGTCGCCTACATAGTAAGTGAAGTTGTCGATGATGTTATAGATCTTATTGTTTACGGCATTGTTGTAAGTAAACAATTCGTATCCCAATGACATATATGGCTCTAGAGTTTGATTAATTTGATCGTCAACAACGCTGTATCCAGCCATGATATCGATGAATGGGAACATTGACGAATCAGTGCCACGTACATCTTGGATATCAGAGAATGTGAAAAGCAATTGGTTGAACATCTTGTTGCCGAAACGGCTGTTGAAGTCTGCCGATATCGAACTAACCTTATTGTCCATAGAGTAGTTGGCGTTAGCAAAAGCCATAGAATATTGTGAGTAGCGGTTCATGCCATTAAGGCGATAGCCTGTATCCGAAGAGTTGCCGTTGGCTTGATTCCAAGCTTTGTTCTTAGTGTAGTTGTAGCGAATAGCCAGCTTGTGAGAGTCGTTAATGTTCCAGTCGATACGACCTAAGAATTTCCAGTTGGTTTCGTCGGCGGGGAAGTTGGTGTAAGAACCTGTGTTGTATCCGTATTTAGTTTGTACGAAGTCCGAAACACGTTTCATGTCTGCTGCAGTAGCCATCGAAATGTAGTTGTCAGCATTTGCTGGGTTCTCAGGGGTGGCAGCCTTCCAGTTTACTATAGTGGTAGGAATCAATTGATACTCTACATTGGCAAAGAAAAACAATTTATTCTTAATGATAGGGCCTCCGAAGGTAGCACCATAAATGTGTTTTGCATCTTCAACGCGCTCGCCAAGGCTGGAACCATCTATTCTGTTGCCACGCATCTTTTCGTTGAATTGGTATGTATAGGCTGTTGCTTTGAAGGTATTTGTACCCGATTTAGTCACAGCATTAATCCCACCACCGATAAAGTTGGTTTGACGCACATCGAATGGAGCGATAACCACCTGAACTTCTTCGATAGCATCCATGGAGATAGGTGTACCACCGCCAGGAAGGTTAGAAGAAAGGCCGAAATTGTTGTTGAGGTTCGCACCGTCGATAGTGAAGTTGGTAGATCGACCATCGCCACCGGCAAAGCCCATACCCGAAGCATAAGGAGAAAGGCGGGCGATGTCTGAGATGCTGCGGCTTACGGTAGGAAGTTGAGTGATTTGTGAAGAAGAAATGTTGGTGGTTGCACCGGTCTTCTCGTTGCTGAACTTAGATTTTGCTGCTGTAACCACTACTTCGCCAAGGGTTTCTGTGGCTTCTTGCATAGTTACGTTGAGAGTATAGATTTCACCAAGTTGAAGAGTGATGTCGGTGAAAATGGAGGTTTTGTAGCCTACATACGAGACTTCTACAGCGTAGGGGCCGCCGGTGCGCATACCTTGGATAGTAAATCGTCCGTCGATGTTTGTAATGCTACCATAACGTGTTCCCGAAGGTTCGTGGATGGCTAGAATCGTAGCGCCAATAATTGGCTCCTTGTGAGTGTCTGTCACTACACCTGTCATTGAAGATGTAGTGACTTGCGCTTTGGCCGTAGTAGCAGCCAATACCATTGTTAAAGTGAAAAACAATTTTAATCTGCGTAACATAATTTAAATTGAATAGTTCAACATTAATAGTTAATTGCTGCAAAGTTAGTGAAACGATTCTTTATTCATATTACAAAAGTGTTACTAATTTGTCATCTCTATTTGGCAAAATGCCCAAAAAGTACAGTTTTTGGAGGTTTTTGCTTGGATGATTTTTACGAATATTAATAGTTGGTGGCTTTTGCTCCTCTTTCGCTTACAATTCTATGGATAAGGGTGTGAAAGGCTATCACTTTGGAGTTTTGTGTGGGATAGTTGGATTCTTTGTTAAGGAAGAAAAATAATTGTCTTTGTTGTTTGTAACCTCCTTAGTATTACAGAGGTATAAAGCAAAAAAAAACTGAAATAGTTTGCTGTTTCATAGGAAATGAGTAATTTTGCAAGCCGATTATTATCTGAATAAGATAAGAGATTCATTCAGAGTGAATTAGTCTTCCTTTGTCCGGGGGAGCTAAATCATGATGGATAAAAATTTAGTAGTAACAATAAAAACAAAATTAAGAGTGGATACTTTAAGTTACAAGACCATTTCTGCAAACCAAGCAACCGTAACCAAAGAGTGGGTAGTTGTTGATGCTGCCGGCCAAACTTTGGGTCGTTTAGGTGCTAAAGTTGCGAAACTTTTGAGAGGTAAATACAAACCTAATTTTACTCCTCACGTTGATTGTGGTGATAATGTGATTATTATCAACGCAGATAAAGTTGTATTAACAGGAAACAAATGGAACGATCGTGTATATCTTTCATATACAGGTTATCCAGGTGGACAGAGAGAAATTACTCCTGCTCGTTTGATCGCTAAACCTAATGGCGAAGATAAATTATTGAGAAAAGTGGTAAAGGGTATGCTTCCTAAGAACAGACTTGGCGCTAAATTGCTTACAAACTTGTACGTTTACGCTGGTAACGAACATAAGCACGAGGCTCAAAGCCCTAAAACAATTGATATAAACTTACTTAAATAATATATAGATGGAAGTAATTAACGCATTAGGCAGACGTAAACGTGCAATTGCACGTATCTTCGTAACAGAAGGTACAGGTAAGATTACGATTAACAAACGCGACCTTGAAACCTATTTCCCATCATCTATTCTTCAGTATGTTGTAAAACAACCATTGACTAAACTTGGTGTTGCTGAAAAATATGATATCAAAGTAAATCTTTGTGGTGGTGGTTTCACTGGCCAGTCTCAAGCTCTTCGCTTGGCTATTGCTCGTGCATTGGTTAAGATGAACGCTGAAGACAAAGCTGCTCTTCGTGCTGAAGGCTTCATGACACGTGATCCACGTTCTGTAGAACGTAAGAAACCGGGTCAACCTAAAGCTCGTAGAAGATTCCAGTTCAGCAAACGTTAATATGCTGTTCTACGAATCTGCTGTTTAGTATCTAAACTACTGGGACTCTTCTATACATTATTATATAAGGCTACCCAGCGGTTGGTTTAGAATGAAAACAAAAAAGAAAGTAAACAAATTAAAAGAAGAAAAGAATGTCAAGAACAAATTTTGATACATTATTGGAAGCCGGATGTCACTTCGGACACCTTAAAAGAAAGTGGAATCCTGCAATGGCTCCTTATATCTTCATGGAACGTAATGGTATTCATATCATCGACCTCCATAAGACCGTTGCTAAAATTGACGAAGCTGCTGAAGCTTTGAAGCAAATCGCTAAATCGGGTAAAAAAATCCTTTTTGTTGCTACTAAAAAACAAGCGAAACAAGTGGTAGCCGAAAAAGCGCAATCGGTAAACATGCCTTATGTTATCGAACGCTGGCCAGGTGGTATGTTGACTAACTTCCCTACAATCCGTAAAGCGGTGAAGAAGATGGCAACTATCGACAAACTGACTAATGACGGTACTTACTCAAACTTGTCAAAACGCGAAGTTCTTCAAATCTCTCGCCAACGTGCTAAGTTGGACAAGACTTTGGGTTCAATCGCTGACCTTACTCGTCTTCCTTCAGCTCTTTTCATCGTTGACGTGATGAAAGAACACATCGCTGTTCGTGAAGCTAACCGTCTTGGTATACCTGTATTCGCTATCGTTGATACAAACTCTGATCCTTCAAACATCGATTTCGTAATCCCAGCTAATGATGATGCTACAAAATCAATCGAAGTTGTATTGGACGCTTGTTGCGCTGCTATGATCGAAGGTCTAGAAGAACGCAAAGCTGAAAAAATCGATCTAGAGGCTGCAGGCGAAGCTTCTGCTACTAAAGGCAAGAAGAGATCTGCTAAAGCTCGCATGGATAAGTCTGACGAAGAAGCAATCAACGCTGCTAAAGCTGCTGCTTTCGTTAAAGAAGACGAAGAAGCTTAATCAAGCATATATTTAAGTAGTCAAGTAATAGTTAAGTTGTCGCAACTGTGCGTGCAGCCTGTTGTAGCCAATTATTCTGCTTGACTACTTAACTATTATATTGGCTACTTATTTTTTTATATATAAACGAATTTAAAAAATAGAATACTATGGCTGTTACAATGGCTGACATTACCAAACTCCGCAAATTGACCGGAGCAGGTATGATGGATTGCAAGAATGCATTGAACGATGCAAACGGTGATTTCGACGCTGCAGTGAAGATTATCCGCGAAAAAGGACAAGCAGTTGCTGCTAAACGTTCTGACCGTGAAGCTTCTGAAGGTTGCGTTTTGGTAAAAGTTGAAGGTGGCTTCGGTGCTATCCTAGCTTTGAAATGCGAAACTGACTTCGTAGCTAAAAACGAAGACTTCGTGAAGTTGACTCAAGATATTTTGGACGCTGCTGTAGCTAACAAATGTCAAACTATCGAAGAGATCAACGCTCTTCCTCTAGGTGACGTTACTGTTGCTCAAGCTATCACTGACAGAAGTGGTATCACTGGCGAGAAAATGGAGCTTGATGGTTACACTACTATCGAAGGTGCTTCTGTAGCTTCTTACAACCACCAAAACAAAAACTTCCTTTGTACTTTGGTTGCATTGAACGAAGTAGCTGACGCTCACGTAGGTCGCGACATCGCTATGCAAGTTGCTGCTATGAATCCAGTTGCTGTTAACGAAGCAGGTGTTCCTGAAGCAGTAAAACAAGCTGAATTGCAAGTTGCTATCGACAAAACTAAATTGGAACAAGTAGAAAAAGCTGTTGAAGTAGCTTTGAAGAAAGCTGGTTTCAACCTTTATATCGCTGAAAACGAAGAACACCTTAACGAAGGTATCATGAAGGGTTCTATCACTGAAGCTCAAGCTGAAGAGATCCGTCAATTGAAAGCAACTGTTGCTGCTGAAAAAGCTGCTAACTTGCCAGAAGCTATGATTGAAAAGATCGCTCAAGGCCGTCTTAACAAGTTCTTCAAAGAGTCTTGTTTGTTGAACCAAGAATACATCCAAGATGGTTCTAAGACTGTTGCTGAATACTTGAAATCAATCAGCCCTGAGTTGACTGTTACAGGTTTCCGTCGCTTTACTTTGCGTGCTGAGTAATTAATACTCCACACGGCGAAAAAAAATATAGAAGAGGATATGCTCCATTGGAGTGTATCCTCTTTTTTTTTGTTTCAGTATTATCTAACATCTTGTTTTTAATTACTTTATGCTTTTATCTGCAAATAAATATTTATATTTGTATATATTTACTTCTTAGATTAGTGCATGAAGTATATACTACTTATCCTATGTCTGCCCCTGGCTTTCTCGGCTTGTCAAGATGCCTCTACCTTGAGAGAGCAACACGAGCTTGACACTTGGCTGGAGAATGTATCTCTACATTTACGACCCGGCGATTTGGTGTTTCGTAAAGGTGTAGGGTTAGCCGGACGAATGGTGACGCTTGCAGGTGGAAGTGATGAGGTTTACTCTCATATTGGCATCGTCGTAGCTCGAGAAGATACAGCGGGTTGGTTTGTTTGTCATGCCGTGCCCGGAGAACCCGATTTTGAAGGTGACGAAGATCGTGTGAAGTGTGAGGCTCTGCAATCATTCTACGCCACCAATAAGGCTTCGAAAGGCAAAGTGGTACGTGTGGCTTGCTCCGACTCAGTAGCCGAACTTACGGCTCTGTCTGCCTTGCATAAATGGAAACAGCACACGCTGTTCGATCATGAATATAACTGGGAAGACACTACCACTCTCTATTGCACCCAGCTTATTGCCGCGGTATATGCCAACCATGGCATAGACTTGGTAGAAGAACGCAATCATCCCACACATATACTAGGGTTCAATGGCGTTTATATTTTTCCTTCCGATATTGAGAATAGTGCTCTGTTAGAGCGGATATCATATTATTAACTAAAATCTAGGAATGATGAAAAAAGTATTTGGAGGTTTATTGATGTTGGCTATAATACTGTTTATTGTAGCTTGTTCTTCTAGTCCTAAAACTGCAATGGATAAGTATGGTAAAGACCTGGTGAAAGGTGACTATGCTGCTTTTGTTGATGGAATTGCCACTAAGAAACCAATGACTCCTGAATCTAAGGAACAGTTGGTAGCTATGCTTCAAGATAAAGGTACAACAGACCATGAAAAGAAAGGTGGACTGAAAGAAGTGAAGATATTGAGAGAGGAGATTCAACCAGGCGATACTACTGCTATTGTGTATCTCCAAATGGTTTATGGTAATGGTACTACTGAAGATGGCGATCAAGATATGATACTTCGCGATGGCAAATGGAAAATGAAATTGGATGGTAAATAACCTCTGACTTTACAATAATAAAAAAGGTGTATCAGGCTCCATTAAGTGGCCTAATACACCTCTATTTTTTTTGCGTCCCTTTTATCCGCCGGATGCTTTGGTTCTTGAGTAGCCCTCTTTTTTGAGCAACTCTACAATCTTTACTTTAAAATCGCCTTGAACCATAATTTCACCATCCTTAGCAGCGCCGCCTACACCACATTTGCTCTTCAAGAGCTTACCTAGCGTTTTCAGGTCATCTTCGCTGCCTATGAAACCGGTGATAAGTGTCACCACTTTGCCACCTCGGTTCTTGCGGTCTAGCTGCACGCGCAAGTTTTGTTGTTCCTTCGGAAGAGTTTCTTGTGCCTCTTCATCTTCGGTGTCATATCTGAAGTCCGGATTGGTGGAATACACCACGTTAAGCCGTTCTTTCCAATCATTTTTGCTCATACTATTGTTTACTTTATTAGTCAAAGTTATAAATATACTGATATATTTGCAACACAAATCATGATATATAGTTCAATATCTATAAAACTATGAGAAAAACGACTAACTCTTTATCTTTCTTCTATCTTACTTTTATATTCCTGTTTCTTTCTATTTCTGTAAGTTCACAAAATTTCTCGGGCCGTGTACTCGACTCTAGTTCGGAGCCTGTACCCTATGCTTCTATCTACTTAAAAGAGTTGATGCGTGGTTTTACTGCCGATGAGAGTGGTACCTTCCACACAACGCTGGCCCCCGGGAATTATACCTACGAGGTTTCCTCCATGGGATATCGGCCTCAGTCATTGCAGGTCACTATTACAAACGCTGCCGCTCCATCTCTTACCATTATTCTCGAAGAGCAGGTCTACGCACTCAAGGAGGTACGAATCAATAAGAAAGCAGAAGATCCCGCTTATGCAGTGATGCGCCAAACCATAGCAGCCGCCCCGTTCAACCTTAACCGAATAACCGGATACACTTCCGAGATGTACCTCAAGGGTAGTGGTAAAATGGATAAAATTCCTGCTGTACTTAAACTCTCCAAAAAGGTGCGTAGCAGTGCTCAGAAATATATGAATCGCCTCTTCTTGTTAGAAGAGCAACGTGAGGTTGTATTTCAAGCTCCCGATCATTGGCAAACCAACGTGGTGGCCTATAGCAACACCTTTCCCGATGAAGTCAGAGTAGAGATCGGTCTGTCGATGCTCAACTTCTACAAACCCCAGCTGTTTGGTCGTATATCTCCTATCAACCCCTCGGCTTTTTCGTATTATCGCTTTAAACTCGATGGATGCTATGTTGAAGGCGATAAGCTTATTAATAAGATTCGGGTAATTCCTAAAAACGATAGCCCTCAACTCTTTTCCGGCCATCTTTATATTGTGGAAAATACATGGAATGTTTCGGCCGCTAACTTAAAGATGTCTTTGAGTGGTGTAGACATGCGTGTACAGGTGATTTGTACCGAGGTAGTGCCCGATGTATATCTCCCCACCTCTATAAGTGCCGAAAATAAGTTTAATATTATGGGCTTTAAAGCAGAGGCTGCCTATCTGGCCTCTGTACAATATCTTGATGTGGACGTAGCACAGCAAAACATTACCTTATATGATGTCACCCCCTCTGATAGCCTTACGGCAACACCCCTCGATCGTAAGCAGCAAAAACGTTTGGATAAGATAGAACAACTGTTGGCTAAAGAAGAGCTGACCATGAATGATGCCTATCGACTATATAAACTGCGCGAAGAGGTGGCTCTGGCCAATGATACATTGCGCACTTCACATCGCTTTGAACGCCTGTCTATAGATCAATCTACCCATTTAACTACCGACTCACTGGCTGTGCATCGCGATTCTACTTATTGGAAAGATGTACGAACCGTGCAGTTGAAACCCGAAGAAATCGAGAGCTATGCTTTTCGTAAGGAGATGGACAATATAGTAGATTCGCTTTCTTCCAGAGTTGGTGCTAAGAAGTCAATCTATGGCACTTTACTTAGTACAGCCATCTTGGGCAACCGTTTCAACTTCAATAAAGATAGGATGTGGCTGCAATTCTACAATTTACTCTCTTATATGCCCAGTTCTAATTTCGTGGATGGCACATGGCTGGGTGCCAAGGTAGATGTAGGTTTCAAACTGACGGATGAGATGTCATTGCTACTGATGCCCTCGCTGTACTACACTACTAAGCGCAAAGTGATAACCGGCGAAGAGGCCGTGCAACTTAATTATGCTCCTCGTCGTATGGGGCAGTTAAAGGTGGCTGTAGGAACCACATCGGCCGACTACAATGGCACTTGCGGTGAAGGGCGACTAATCAACTCAATTGCCTCCTCACTATTTGGACGAAACGATTTGAAGCTCTACGATAAGCGCTACCTGCTTGTGCGAAACCAGGTGGAGTTGGCCAATAGTCTACTTTTCTCAGCCGAACTAACTTGGCAGAAACGTAAAATGCTAGAAAATCTACAGCATAAGGGGCTGTTTGGGCATGAGGCTACTCCTAACTATCCTGATGTTAGCACTTTCTCTCCTATGCCTAGCAACGAGTTGCTGCGCATGACACTAGGGCTAGAATGGACTCCTGCCCACTATTATAAGATGAAAGATGGCGAGAAAGTATACGAACCTTCTTCTTATCCTTCTTTAGCGATTCAGTATCAGAAGGCTTTTCCTCTGCATAGAGCCACGGTGTCTCCATCCTTCCAGATGGCTTCGGTATCGGCATGGCAAAATGTAGAGTTTGGACTCTTCAACCAAATCTGTTGGAGTGCCAATGCCGGTATGTTTTGGGACAAGAAGAATGTGCAGTTTCCCGACTTTAAACATTTCGAGATGACAAAACTACCCGTTACACAACACTCGTTTGACAGCAACTTCTCTTTGATGGGCAATTATGCCTATTCTACTGATAGTAAATGGGTACAAGCACATTTCTCTTGGTACACTCCCTATATGTTTCTCAAATACATTCCTTTTTTAAAGAAGCAGCTTTTCGATGAAGCGCTACATTTCCGCACGGTAGCGGTGCATCAGTTTAAGCCTTATTCCGAGGTGGGATACTCTGTAGGTCTTCCGAGAATGCTACGCGTTGGGGTGTTTGTTGGCTTCAAGTCTTTCAACTACGATAGGGTAGGTGTGTCGGTTAGTCTACCTATTGTGAATGTTGTTGAACACATCAAGCACTAGTGCAAAAAACCTATTTCTCCCCTTGCTAAATATTGTGTATTAGATAAAATACTTTACTTTTGTGAGAAATAAGCTAGCATACTAACAAAGAGTGTATTTATGGAGCAATCCCAACCACATAAAGACTTCCAAAAAGTACCGGAACCTACTCTTAGGCGCCTACCTTGGTACCTATCCAATATTAAGCTATTGAAGCAACGCGGTGAGCATTTCGTATCATCGACACAGATTTCTAAAGAGATCAATATTGATGCTTCGCAGATAGCCAAGGATTTGTCGTATGTTAATATTACCGGACGTACTCGTGTGGGTTACGAGGTGGATACATTGATCGATGTACTCGAGAGCTTTCTTGGTTTTACTGATATTCATAAAGCTTTCCTTTTCGGGGTGGGTAGTCTCGGGGGTGCATTGTTGCAAGACTCAGGTTTGACACATTTCGGTCTTGAAATTGTGGCGGCTTTTGATGTCGATCCAAAACTTGTAGGCACCACGCTCAATGGTATCCCTATCTTCCATACCGATCAGTTTGTAGAGAAGATGTCAGAGTATGATGTGCAGATTGGTGTGCTTACCGTGCCCATCCAGATAGCGCAATCTGTTACCGATGTGATGGTAGCCGGTGGGTTGAGTGCCGTGTGGAACTTTACCCCCTTCCGTATACGTGTACCCGAGCATATTGTGGTGCAAAATACCTCCCTTTACGCGCATTTAGCCGTAATGTTCAATAGACTAAACTTCAATAAGATAAAATAATGAAAATCATTGCTGTAGGAATGAACTATGACCAGCACAATAAAGAGTTGGGACATACGTTAGTGAATAAAGAGCCAGTTATCTTTTTGAAGCCCGATTCGGCATTGTTGAAAGATGGTAAGCCCTTCTTTATTCCCGAGTTTTCAAAGCAAGTTGATTACGAAACAGAGCTAGTGGTTCGCATTTGCCGCTTAGGTAAGAACATCGCTCCACGTTTTGCTCATCGCTACTACGATGCAGTGACTGTTGGTATCGACTTTACAGCTCGCGATCTTCAAACAGAGTATCGTGAGAAAGGTTTGCCTTGGGAACTGTGCAAAGGTTTCGATAACTCTGCGGCAATTGGTACGTTTGTGCCGATGGAGCGCTTTGCTGATATTCAGCAACTACAGTTTAGCCTAGAGATTGATGGCAATGAGGTGCAACATGGCAACACTGCCGACATGCTTTTTACCGTTGATCAGATCATTGCTCACGTAAGCCGCTTTATGACGCTTAAGATTGGAGACCTCATCTATACAGGTACCCCCGTAGGAGTAGGCCCCGTTGCTATCGATCAACACTTGCAAGGCTATCTTGAGGGAGAGAAACTGCTCGATTTTTATATTCGCTAACTTGCTGCGTCATCTCTTTCTCTGTGGACCGACGCATCATAGAAGCGTAACACATGGATTGAATTGAATATGACGCACAAGTTACATACGCTACTAGTCTTATTACTGTTTGCCATCTTCACGGCAAGCGCACAGCAACAATTTATCAACCTCGACTGGAACGAGCTTCCAGCCATCGAAACCTTACCACAGGTTGTCGAGGATATCCCGTTACCTAGCAACTACAAATCTTATCGTTACGACGTAAAACTAGAGTTCCCCGAATACGAGGTGCTTTCACTAGTCGATCAAGATAAATTAAAAGCCGAACAAATTGTTCTTTCGGAAGAGGTAACACTTACCACTCATCTATTGGTAGTTGCCGGTAACCCCTCTCTGCAGGTCAGCTTTACACCCATAGTGCAGCGTGGCAATAGCTACTATCGCATCAACTCTTTTAAACTCTCTCTAGTCGCTACCCCCAATTACGCACTGCGTACCGGCGAGGCTGAGTCTGAACCATCTGCTAACTCCATCCTGTCGCAAGGCCGAATAGTAAAGATACGCATCCCTCAATCTGGCGTCTATCGAATTACTACTAGCGAGCTTCGCCGACTAGGTTTCCCCAACCCTAATAACGTTTCGCTTTATGGATATGGTGGCCGCTTGTTATCCAATAGTTTTGCTGCACAGCCGGCTTTCGATCTGCCACAAGTACCCTTACAGCATACCGATAATGGTGTTTTGTTCTACGCACGTGGTCCGCTCTCTTGGGAGTGGAGTGCCTCTACTTTGGCCTACACTAGAGTGCAAAACTGCTATTCTACCCATGGCTATTATTTTCTTGTGGAGAATGGAGAAGAACCTCTCTCATTTCCAACCGAGACTCTTGCTAGTCAACCATCTGACATATCGCTAACTACCTTCGATGCTTACTCGCTATACGAGCGCGACCTTTATCACTGGTTGAAGAGTGGGCGAGAGATGTATGACAGTTATGACTTCGCTACAGGTACTACGCAAGACTACCGCTTTACGCTAACAGATATAGCCGATACTACAGCACGTGTTACTGTAGCCTTCTCAGCTAGATCTACTTCCGGTTCGACCAATTTTGTTGCTTCAATCAATGACGATCAACTGGGTACTCGCACTATCCCTTCGACCAACAACGATTACTACGTAAAAGCGACTGAGGCGCTAGGCACATTTGCGTGGAATGGTGCTAAGAAGGAGAGTAGCGTGGTTCGAATCATTCACAATCGTGCTACAGGTATATCGGGCCGACTCAACTATATTGCTATTAACTACCAACAGCAGCTGCGTCTGCGCGATGGCTTCCTAGAGTTCCGCTCTCAAGCAGCCAAAGGGCAAAGCACTACTTTCAATATTTCAGGTGCCGATGCCAATACGTTGCTTTGGGATGTTACCGATGCAGCCAACTATAAAAAGATAGAAGGAACGCTCTCTGGCAATACCCTCTCATTTACTATACCGGCCTCTAGCCAGCTACGCGAATTTGTGGCGCTGAACCCTTCGGCTACGTTCCCCACGGTAGAGAGTGTAGGTGCAATTCCCAACCAGAATCTACGCGCCATGGAGCCCACGGACTTTGTGATTATCGTTCCCGATCGTCAGGTCCTTATCAAAGAGGCAGAACGTTTGGCGCAGGCCCACCGCACCATCGATTCCCTTCGCGTTACGGTAGTTACTGCCCCACAAGTCTACAACGAATTCTCATCGGGTACTCCCGATGCTACAGCCTATCGTCGACTGATGAAGATGCTCTACGATAGAGCCGCTACGCCCGAAGATCTGCCACGCTATCTGCTGCTGTTTGGCGACTGCTCGTATGATAATCGTATGTTATCTACTACTTGGCAAGGCTACGATCCTTCCGACTTTTTGCTTTCCTATCAGGTGGCTTCTTCTGTTGACGAGAAAACCTCTTATCTAGCCGATGACTACTTTGGTTTCCTCGACGACCACGAAGGTATAGCAATAGCTACCGATCGTCTCGATATCGGTGTAGGTCGATTCCCCGTACGCACAGCCGAAGAGGCTAAGATTATAGTAGACAAGAATATTGCCTACATGGAGAATAAGTATGCAGGCACTTGGAAGCGCTCTGTTTGTTTCGTAGCCGACGATGCAGCCGGAAACAATAGTGATAACGCTTTTATGCAACACGCCATTGACCTAGCGGACAGTGTGCAACTCTATGCACCTTATGTGCGTGCCGAAAGAATATTGGCTGATGCCTACAAACGCGAAGCCTCTTCTACCGGTTTCACCTACCCCGGTGCCACCAACCGATTGATGCAACTATTTGACCAAGGGATGCTGTTCGTCAACTACACCGGTCATAGTAGCACTGTGGCTTGGTCGGAAGAGCAGCTGCTTACCACGGCCAATATCAGCAAGATGAACTCCAATCATCTGCCTGTATGGTTTACTGCCTCGTGCGAATATACTCGTTTTGATGATGCTGCTACATCAGGAGGTGAGATGGCGCTACTTCACCCCAAGGGTGGGGCAATCGCTCTTTTCTCGTCGGCTCGTGTGGTGTATGATACTCAAAACTATCACTTCAACCGTGCGGTGATTAATGCAATGTTCAAAGATAGTCCAGGCAAATCGTTGCGTCTGGGCGACATCTACCGCACCGCTAAGCAAGGTACACGCTACCTGCAATCCGATGCCAATAAACTCAACTTCAACCTAACCGGTAACCCAGCTTTGCTTCTCACGATTCCCAACTACCAAATTCAAGTAGACGAGGTTGCTGGATTAGCCGATGAAGCAGAACTACCTACCATGCAGGCCGGTTCTAAAGTTACAGTCAAAGGTAGAGTAGTGGATGCTAATGGAGCTGTGGTCAATGACTTCGACGGCACTATTCATCCCCTTACACTAGATAGTCGTGAGCGTGTTTACACCCTCGACAATGTAGGCGAAGGAGCTGTCTATTACGACGACCATGTTCGTACTCTTTTCTCGGGTATGGATTCTATTAAAGCAGGTAACTTTGAGTTCACCTTCCCTGTGCCTCTCGATATCAACTACTCCGACGGGCAAGGCTTGATGAAGTTCTATGCCGTATCTTCTGATAAACGCGAAGCCGGCGGACAGTATAGTCAATTTGCCGTGGGCGGTACTGCCGATGATCTCGACACTACCGGTGATGGCCCTTCCATGACTCTCTACCTCAACACGCCCGACTTCCCTTGGGGTGGCAAAGTAAACGAGACGCCCTACTTTGTGGCAGAGCTCTTTGCAGAGAATGGTATCAACACTGTGGGCAATGGCATTGGGCATGACTTGACCCTATCCATCAATGGTAAGACTTCTTATAATCTAAACGATTATTACATACCTCAAGCAGGCGATTATACACGAGGCCGAGTAACTTACTCGCTTCCCGAGTTGCCCGAAGGAAAGCATCAATTGTCGTTCCGTGCATGGGATATGCTCAACAAATCGACCACAAAGACACTAGAGTTCGAAGTGGTGAGAGGGTTGCGACCTGAGCTGTTCTCTATAACCTGCTCTAACAGTCCAGCACGCGAGAACACTACCTTTATTCTAGCTCACGACCGTCCAGACTCAGAACTCGATGTTCGTATCAGTGTGTGCGACTTCACCGGTCGCGAACTATGGGTACATACCGAACGCGGTGTATCATCGGGCAACTACTACTATATAGATTGGGATTTGACTAGCAATGCAGGCCAACGTCTGTGGCCGGGAGTTTATCTCTACCGTGCTTCCATTGTTTCGGGCGATAGTAAAGAGAGCACCAAAGCCGAGAAAATAGTCATCTTGTCACAATAAATAGTAGAATATTAGGTTATTAATGCGTGGACTTTTCCGCTGTGTCTCCCTTTTTAGGGAGCTCACTATTTAAATCTATTGCTTTTTCAGATATGAATAAATTCTTAGTATTACTTCTCACGTTGTTATCGTTTCCCGCAATGATGTGGGCTCAGAAAGATGAGTTCAACCCGATTCATACCGGTGTTAACTCGCTCAACATTGCACCCGATGCACGTGGTGGAGGTATGGGTGATATCGGTGCAGCCACCGAACCCGACAACAACTCACAATATTGGAACCCTGCTAAATACCCATTTGCCATTAGTCGTGCAGGTGTATCCGTTTCTTATACCCCATGGTTGCGCAAGCTTGTTAGCGATATCGATTTAGCTTACCTAGCCGGTTACTATCGCATAGGCGAGTACCAAGCAGTAAGTGCATCAATGCGTTATTTCTCTTTGGGTGATGTGCCTGTAGGCTCTGGTTCCGATGGACTAGGCGGTTATTCTATTAAGCCCTACGAGATGGCAGTCGATGTGGCCTACTCTCGTATGTTGTCGCGTCGCTTCTCGGCAGCTGTAGCGCTGCGCTATATCTATTCCGATTTGGCTTATAAGTACGATGAAGAGGTAACGCCTGCATCAGCCTTTGCTGCCGACCTTGCTTTCTACTATTCGGACTACGTGTTGATTGCTCAACGTGAGTGTATGTTCTCGTGGGGTTTGAATATCTCTAATATTGGTACTAAGATCTCTTATGATGGTGGTAACTTTAGCCAGTTCCTTCCTACTAACTTGAGATTAGGTTTCTCTCTGTTGGCACCAATCGATGATTACAATACCATTTCGTTCAACCTAGATATTAACAAGTTACTTGTACCCACTCGTCCTACTTTTGAACAATACAGAAAGAAGTATGGCGAAGATATGACACAAGCCGACTATATCGAATGGATTCAAACCGAAGGTTACAACGATATTTCTCCTATCAAGGGTATCTTTAAATCGTTTAGCGATGCGCCCGGTGGCTTCAAAGAAGAGCTGCAAGAGATTCAGTGGTCATTTGGTTTAGAGTATATGTACAACAACCAATTCTCAGTGCGTGGTGGTTACCACTACGAAAATGCCAACAAAGGTAACCGTAAGTACTTCGCTTTTGGTGCCGGTTTCCGCATGAGTGTATTCTCTCTCGAAGCAGCTTACCTGCTTTCGACAGCACAGAGCAATCCTCTCGACCAGACATTGCGCTTCACATTAGGTTTCGATCTTGATGGTGTGCGCGATCTTTTTGGTGGTCGTCGTCGTTAATCCTTCTATAGATTAAGAGTAAAGATATGAAGATACGAGTGGGATTTGGATTTGATGTCCATCAGTTAGTAGAGGGGCGCGACCTTTGGCTGGGAGGTATTCGTTTAGAACATACCAAAGGCTTGTTGGGCCATTCTGACGCAGATGTATTGATTCACGCCCTTTGCGATGCATTGTTGGGAGCTGCAAACATGCGAGATATTGGTTATCACTTCCCCGATACTGCGGGTGAGTTCAAAAACATCGATAGCAAGATATTGCTGAAAGATACCGTTGCACTCATTGCTACCAAGGGCTACCGTATAGGCAACATAGATGCTACCATCTGTGCCGAGCAGCCCAAGCTAAAAGCACATATCCCACTGATGCAACAAACGCTGGCCGATGTGATGGGTATTGATGTAGATGATGTTTCCATCAAAGCCACTACTACCGAGAAACTAGGATTCACCGGACGGCAAGAAGGTATATCTGCCTACGCCACGGTGTTGATTGAAAAATAAAAATGAATGATTAGCCAGCTTCACTTGCGGCTAATCATTTTTTTTGGTGCAACCCCTTCTAATATCCTCATCTTTCCATTCTTATCTTTAAATGCCACACTTCCCTTTTCTAATTATCCCTTTTGTAACACTTGTTGCACTCTTTTTTACCCTCTTCAAGCTAAAAACTCTCTATTAACACGTTTGTAATACTTCTGCAATATGTGTGTTATCCTATACCTCTACTTTTGCCAAAAATAATTTGAGGATTAGGTGTTTATGAAACGAAAACTACTTTTGGCGCTTGCTGCTATGCTTTCTTTGGCCGTATTTGCACAAGAAGAAACAAAGAAGAGCGAATTTAAACTTACTGGAAAACCTATTGTAACACTTTTTGCAAACTACTCTGCAGGGCTAGGTAGTGCCAATAAAGTTTCAGGTTTCAATTTAGATCGTGCCTATCTGGGCTATGCTTTTAGAGTGCATCCCAACATTGGAGGGCGAGTGATTTTCGATATCGCTTCATCAAAGGTAAGTGGCTCCGACTTGGAACGTATCGCCTTTTTGAAGAATGCCTTTCTATCTTGGACACCCGGCAAATTTTCGATGGATGCTGGTCTGGTGAAAACCGAGCTCTTTGCTTTGCAAGAAAGCTTCTGGGGCTACCGTTACATTTGGAAGTCATTCATGGATGAATATAAATACGGTTCTAGTGCCGATATGGGTATCATCCTTCGCTATAAATTCACCGATTGGGTGAGAGCTGATTTTACCGTATCAAATGGCGAGGGGCATAAGAGGCTCAACAAAGACAACAAATATAGGTTTGACATCGGCCTCACCTTCAATCCTATTAAAGAGATAACTATCCGCACCTCTTATGCCAATTATCAAAGCACTATTGAAGGAGGCAAACCGCAAGAAACTTTAGCATTGTTTGTGGGTTACAAGCATAAATGGTTCAGTATAGGCGCAGAGTACAATAAGCTTTGGAATTCCGATTTTATCGACAAGCAGGATAAGACAGGATATTCAATATATGGACATGCCAAGTTCGATAGCAAATTCTCTGCTTTCACTCGCTTTGATAAGTTGACCTCACGCGACCACTACTTCTCGGGCGATCAAAATCGTTTTATAATAGGCGTGCAATATCAACCCATCAAGTTCCTCAAGATCTCTCCTAATTTCCAGAATGTTAACCCCACATCGTCGGGTCAGAAGGCCGCATCTTATGCTTTCCTTAGTGCAGAGCTTAAATTTTAAATACATACAATTCACTTGTTACGCGATTGTAACACAGCTGTTTCAATCGCGTAACAACTCGCCACTACCTTTGTGTTACAATTAAGACACATAGATTACATTTCAAGAACAACAACTAAATAGTATAGTAATGAAAAAGATTTTCTTCCTAGCACTTACTGTCATCCTTGCATCTTGTGGTGGCAAAAAAGCAACAGATGGTGAAAACATCAGTTTATCTGGCGCAGGAGCTACATTCCCACAACCATTTTATGATGTAGCCTTCAAAGATTACCAAGATTCAACCCGTATTCAAGTAGCCTACGGTGGTATTGGTAGTGGTGGCGGTATCCGCAGTTTGAAAGATCGTATTGTAGACTTCGGAGCTACCGATGCTTTCCTTTCTGAAAAAGAGATGGAAGCTATGCCGGCCCCAATTGTTCATATCCCTACCTGTTTGGGTGCTGTAGTAATGGCCTACAACCTTCCGGGGGTAGAAGGCTTGAAGCTTACCGGTGAAATTGTAGCCGATATGTATCTCGGTAAGATTACGAAATGGAACGATGCTCGATTGGTAGCTATCAACCCCGATCTTACTTTGCCCGATCAGACGATCAATCCGGTATATCGTTCGGATGGTAGCGGCACCACTTTCGTATTTAGTGACTATCTAACAAAAGTGAGTCCTGAGTTCAATGGTAAAGTAGGTCGCGATAAAGCTTTGAAGTGGCCTGCCGGTATCGCAGCCAAAGGTAACCCCGGTGTAGCAGGCACTATCAGACAAACTAGTGGTTCTATTGGTTATGTGGGTTCAGAGTATGCCTTTGCTCAAAACCTTCCTGTAGCCCTTCTGCAAAATAAAGCTGGCAAATATGTTACTCCCGGTACAGCAAGTATCTCGGCTGCTGCGGATGGTGATTTGCCGGGCGATACTCGCACCATGATTACCGACTCATCGAATCCAGAGGCTTATCCTATTGCTTGTTTCACTTGGATCATCCTTTATAAGGAGCAAGCCTATGCCAATCGTAGCATCGAACAAGGTAAAGCCACTGTTCAGTTACTCGATTGGTTGACTAGTCCCCAGGCGCAAAACATCACCACCGAGATTCATTACTCTCCACTTCCGCAAGCCGCTGTTCAGAATGCTAAAAATATTCTGAAGTCGGTAACTTACGATGGGCAAGCTATTCTTTGATAATTGCTTCTTCCTAGTTCTAACTAATACGCAAGCACGCATTTATGCGAGATAAAATATTTAGAATAGTATTATTAATCTGTGCCACCTTAGTCTTATTGATATGTGCTGGCATGGTCTATTCGCTAGTCACGGGAGCTATTCCGGCTTTGAGCCACTTTGGCATTCTCAACTTCATTGGTACAGCCGATTGGAATCCACGATCGGGGCAAGAGACCTATGGTGCACTCTCCTTTATTGTAGGTACAGTGATGACCTCCTTCTTGGCACTTCTGTTCTGCCTTCCTTTCTCGTTGCCTGTTGCCCTCTTTACCGGAGAGTACTTCCGAGGAACAAAAGCAGCTACAGTAGTTAGCACCATAATAGAACTGTTGGCCGGTATACCGTCTATAGTCTATGGCTTGTGGGGTTTCTATACTTTACGCCCCATTATGGTGAGTCTCGATCTATCGCCTCAAGGCTTTGGCATCCTGACAGCCTCTTTGGTATTATCAATAATGATTATCCCTTACGCTTCATCGCTTAGTTCGGAGTTCTTCTCCATGACTTCAAAAGATTTGAAAGAGGGAGCCTACAGTTTGGGTGCTACCCGCTTAGAGGTAATACGATACGTCGTATTTCCGGCAGCAAGCTCAGGGGTATTTGCCAGTTACATTCTTGCTCTTGGTCGCGCTTTAGGAGAAACCATTGCCGTGACTATGTTGATAGGTAATACCAACGAACTGCCCACATCTATTACAGCCACAGCCAACACCATGGCCAGTGTCATCGCCAACCAGTTTGGCGAGGCCGATGGATTAAAGCTTAGTTCCTTGATTGCTATTGGCCTTCTACTTTTCCTAATAACTGCCTTAATCAATTTTGTAGGCAAAATGATAATGACAAAATTCAGTAAAGCATGAGCCACACCCAAGCCAAACAAGCAGGTACGACAACACGTCGGGCCAAAGACAAACTCTTCTTCTGGATGGTTTGCTTTCTGTCCTCATTGACGGCTATTCCACTTATCGCTATACTTGGCGAACTGGTGGTAAAAGGATATCGTCAAATCAACTTCTCCTTCTTTACGGAGGTAGCGCCGAGTACGCTGGAGGCTATGCGAGCCAATAGTAGCGGAGAAATTATTCCCGGAGGTATAGCCAACGGCATCACCGGTACGCTGTTGATGGTGGTTTTAGCCTCTGTCATAGCCATCCCTGTTGGTGTATTTGCTGGCGTGTACCTAGCAGAAAAACCCAAGCAGAAGTTCTCGGCTATCATTCGCTTTCTTGCCGATTTGCTTCAAGGCACACCATCTATCGTGCTAGGTATCATCGCCTATGCTTGGATTGTACTGCCTTTCAGAGGCTACTCGGCTTTGGCGGGTAGTGTGGCATTGGCCATTATGATGCTTCCTCTAATCATCCGCTCTACCGAAGAGACCGTGAAGATGCTTCCCGGTACACTGAAAGAAGCAGCATTAGCGCTAGGCTCCTCTTACACCAATCTTGTGATTCGTGTACTTATTCCATCAGCTTTCAGCGGACTTTTCACCGGTACATTGCTAGCCATCTCACGTGTGATGGGCGAAACGGCGCCATTGATGCTCACTGCGCTTGGTTCAACACTCGTCAATTGGGATGTGATGAAACCTACCAGTTCCGTATCGCTACTTATCTGGCAGTTCTACAACGACCCCAACCTCGTCAATATGATTTGGAGCTCGTCACTCTTCCTGTTAGCATTGATATTGGTGCTCAACATCATTGCCAAAAATGTAGCGAGCAAATGGAAAATCCAATAACCCATAGCACATACTAAAATCGAATATACCGATATGTTAGAAATTAAAAACCCCATCATACAACTCAAAGACGTTTGCATCTCCTACACTCCCGGCAAGAATGCTGTGAGTCATATCAATGCCGATATAGAGCGCAACAAGATTACCGCCATCATGGGCCCCTCGGGATGTGGCAAAAGCACCTTGCTCCGAGCCATCAACCGCATGCACGAACTCTATCCCGACATCAAAACAACGGGTGAGATTCTGCTAGACGATAAAAACATCTTGGCGATGAACCCTATGGATGTGCGACGACTAGCGGGCATGGTGTTTCAGCGTCCTAACCCTTTCCCCACCATGAGTATCTACGACAACGTGATTGCCGGTTACAAGCTCAATGGCATCCGTCTTTCCAAGAAAGAGAAAGATGAGATAGTGGAGAGCAATCTTGTCAATGTGGGACTTTGGGATGAGGTGAAAGATGCACTACACAAGAGAGGCACCTTCCTTTCGGGTGGCCAGCAACAGCGTCTCTGTATTGCGCGTGCCATTGCCTTGAAACCCGAAGTGCTATTGATGGACGAACCCACATCGGCTCTCGACCCCATCGCTACCAACCGTATAGAAGAACTTTTGCTGAAGCTCAAGGAAGAGTTTAGCATCGTCATTGTGACGCACAATATGGGGCAAGCAGCTCGCATATCAGACTACTCAATGTTTATGTACTTAGGTGATTTGGTAGAGTACGACAAGACCCAGATCATGTTTACCAAGCCATCGGACAAGCGCACAGAAGAGTACCTCACAGGGCAATTCGGTTAATAAAGATAAGGCTATATACACTCAAATCAATAAGAAAATGACAACGCTTAAAGAGAAAGTTTTCAACCGCATCACGGGCGACTTTATGGTTTTGACGCGTGAAGTATTTCGTCAGATAGACCTCATCGAAAAGATGTTGGACAAGAATAAAGACGAGCAGGTTTATCAAGATATTCGTGCCAACGAGCACATCATCGACAGTCTCGAAGTGAAGATTCGTTCGGAGGTAATCAATGCCATCGTGCTCTACACCCCACGTGCCACCAATCTTCGTATCATCATCTCTTATTACGACATGACGGCTTACCTAGAGCGCGTAGGCGACTTGATCATGAACATGGCGCACTCGCTGCACAATATCGATATGCAAGGTCCACTATTCATCGAACATCGTTTGCAGCTAGAAGATATGTTTCAGTTGGCCAAGTCGATGATACAAAATTCTATCAATGCATTTACTAAAGAGGAGAGCGACCTGGCTAAGCAAGTCATCGAACTAGATAATGAGGTAGATGAGATTTATCACTCTATTGGTCGCGATCTTCCCGCCACTCAAGCGGGGAAGACACTCACTGAGCAAGACCTTCTGGACATCTTAGCTATCAATGCCATCGCCTACAATATAGAGCGCATAGCAGACAATGCTACCAATATTGCTGAGTCGGCTATCTACCTCATCCAAGGTCGCAACATTCAGCATCTCGACCATCAAGAGGATGCAGCGGGGCTGGTAGGGGAGAAAGAGTAGATGTCTCTAGCCTTAATCTTTTTAAAAACAGTGTCGTTCTCCAAAAGTCGATATTCGGCTTTTGGAGAACGACACTGTTATCTATTTGTAATGTGTTGATAATTAATCGTTTGTTGGGAGGTGAAGATCGGTTTGGTGGATAGCTGTACTCTGCTCGGTGAGTAACCCTTGCCACCGAGCAGAGTAGCCCTTGCCAGCACGGTGAGTAGGGGAGGCTATGTTTTTGGGTGAACATGACTGGATTTACTTTACACTTATCAACTCTCAGAGGTGGAGAAAGAGTTGGATAAACATTACTCTTACCGCATACAAAGAAAGAGCAACCAAATCACTTAAATGAAATGTTTGCTCTTCTATTCTTACTAATAACTATGGTAGGTTCTATCTTAGAAGTTGAATGGAGTAGACTTGATATAAATCTTAAAGTCCTTGATGCTGTGGGGAGCACCATCTTCCATGCGAGGAAGATATTGCAATGCCGTGATGGTCTGCTCGCTACCTAGGTCTAGTACGATTTGGTGAGGGAAAGGTGCCTTTTTAGCACTACTCCAGTAGGTCGATTCTTGTAAGTCGAAAATCTTGTCAGCGGCTCTATTGCCGGCCACCACCTCTTCGCTATCACAATAAGCTACTGTCCACGGTTCGCGGCTGAGGCGCACACCCTTAGCGTCGAGCAGGTAAAGCTCGGCGATGCAAGCATATTCACGATTGCTGTGCGAGCTGCCGGCTTCGAGACAAAGATAACGTCCTGTTGTAGGAGAGTCAAAGTCCACTTGCTGCCAGCTGTTGCCCTGTGCAAATTGTCCCACTTTTACCGGTGATTCTCCCTGTAGATTAAGGCTTTCTCCCTCTTTGCGATGTGTTTTAGGAGTGGCCAAAGCTAGTTTGTCTATTATAGGCTTCTTCAAACCTTCGACCACCGTCTCTTGTGGGCCAACGATGTCAAAAACAATGATTTCGTTCTCTCCTTTCTTTAGCCAACAGCCCGGCATATAGAGCGTTTGTTGAGGCCCGATCTGCCAAAAACGGCCGATGGGGTAACCATTGACATAAACCTGACCTTTTCCCCACGTTTCAAGATTTAAGAATGTGTCGCCAACCTTCTTTAAGTTGAATGTGGCACGGTAGCAACCGGGTACTTTTTGATCGGTAAGTGTTTCGTAGTGCCTATTTTTCATCGTGCTATACTCGTCGTCGATATTGAAGACCTTCCAATCTTTAAGATTGACAGTGAGCTCGCTACCGTTTTCTGTGTGGTATAAGATTTCTACCTTATCGGTAATACCTTTAAAGTCTTTGATAGCACGTCCGAAGTTGATACGCCCCATAGCCTCTACCAATATATCTAGCTGATCGCCCTTTTTTAGTGGAGGGAGCAGAAGACTCTTTTCATTGTTACGGCGATCAATAGTGCCAATAAGGGTACCATTTACGAATACCTGAGCATAGTCGTGTGCATTAAGCACATTAAGCACACTTTTGGTAGTCACTTCAGGAGTTAGAGTGCGATACAAGATAGAACCCCAGCCTTGATCAAACTCTTCCATCGATTTGATATCAACGCTCTGTTTAGCGGTGGGAAGATTCTCGAAAAGTGGTGCCACCTCTGTAAATCTTATTGCAGGAATCTCTATTATAGGTAGTTCGCTAGGCACTTTCGGCATCTTTTTACCATCCATATAGTTGGCCATCATCTTCCGTAGTTCCCAGAATTTCTCTGTGGCTTGTCCCGCTTCGTTGATAGGCGCATCATAGTCGTATGAAGTTACATCAGGTGCAAAACCCGGACTGTTCGCGCCAGCCCAACGTCCCCAACTGGTGCCGCCGTGAGTCATATATAGTGAGAAAGAGATGCCTCTATCCAGCATTTCGCGCAAGCCATCTACCATCTCTTTACTGCCACGTGTCTCGTGATTTCCGCCCCATTTGTCGAACCATCCGCTCCAAAACTCCGAACACATCTGTGGAGAGTTGGGACGCAGTTCGCCAAGCAGCTTAAATTGGTTATCAATATTGGCACCCGTTCCGAAGTTCATCGTCCACACCAAGTCGTCGAGAGCATTTAGCGTAAAGTTAGAACTCCAGTCGCATTGAAACAGCGTCACTTTATCGAAACCGCTCTCGCGCACAATATCTCGCACGGCAGATATATACTCTTTGTCTTCGCCATAAGAGCCGTACTCATTCTCCACTTGTACCATAATGATAGGTCCACCCTTATCGATGGTGAGATGTCCGATTTGTTTGCCCACCTCCTGTTCGAATAGGCGCACACGTTCCAAGAAATAAGGATCGTTTTCGCGCAAGCGTATATCCTTCTTTTTCAGTAACCACCAAGGCAAACCGCCCATTTCCCACTCTGCACATACATAAGGACCAGGACGCACAATCACATAGAGTCCGTTTTTCTGTGCCAGCTCAATGAAGGCAGCCAAATCGTTGTTGCCCGTAAAGTCGAACTCATCCTCCTTTTGCTCGTGGATGTTCCAAAATACATATAGGCAGACGGTGTTCATACCCAATGCCTTGCACATTTTTAGGCGATGTTCCCAATAGGCACTAGGTATGCGTGGGTAGTGCAACTCGGCAGCCTTTACAATGAAGGGTTCTCCATTGAGCAGAAAGGTTTTATTGCCTGCAGTGAAAGTGCCCTTCTCTTGTGCCACCATATTGTGGGCACTCATAAGTAAGAGACAAAGAGAGAGGATAGTCGTGATAAATCTTTTTTTGACGCTTTTCATTTTAGTATTATCATTAATAGGTTGCATAGTAATTCTTTAATCTGTCTGATCTCTTATACTACCGTGCAAATGTAACTTTTGTTTCGGTTGTTGCCAACCATTTTTATATTAACCTGCTATATATCAACAAGCAAATCTTTCAGAATAGACTATAGCTAAGGTGTATGAAACTTCTTTGTGCTTAGAGTGAGTTCAATCTGATGCCTTGAGGTAGTATCGCAATATGCATAAGGGCGAACAATATAGTTCTACAAATTATTCCTACCTTTGCCAAATAAATGTTATCACAGTTTTATGGATAAGAAGAAAGTTTTGGTAGGGATGAGTGGGGGCATTGATAGCACTGCTACTTGCTTGATGCTGAAGCAACAAGGATACGATATAGTGGGCCTCACCATGTGGGTATGGGGCGAAAAGCCTGTTGAGGCTGTAGAACTGGCTGCCCGAATGGAGATAGAACACCATATTGCGGACGAACGCGAGGCTTTCAAAGAGATAGTTGTACAAGACTTTATAGACGAATATCGCAACGGTCGCACACCCAATCCGTGTGTGATGTGTAATCCCCTTTTCAAATTTCGCATTCTTACTGAGTGGGCCGACCGCTTGGGATGCGACTATATAGCAACGGGCCACTACTCGCGTATTGAGCAGATTGATGGTCGATATTATATTATCATGGGCGACGACGATAAGAAAGATCAATCTTATTTTCTTTGGCGACTCAGTCAAGAGGTGTTGTCGAGATGTCTATTCCCGCTAGGCGACTATACAAAGGTGACCGTGCGTGAGTATCTTGCCACTATGGGCTATGAGGCCAAATCGAAGGAAGGGGAGAGTATGGAGGTCTGCTTTGTGAAGGGCGACTACCGCGATTTTCTTCGTCAGCATTACCCAGCAATAGATAGCGAAATAGGACCCGGATGGTTTGTCAACTCCAATGGTGTGAAATTGGGACAACATAAGGGTTGTGCCTACTACACGGTGGGGCAGCGCAAGGGACTAGAAATTGCTTTGGGCAAGCCTGCCTATGTGCTGCGCATCAATGCAGAGAAGAATACTGTGATGCTAGGCGATGCGGAGCAACTCAAATCCAATTATATGCTAACCGAACAAGACCAGCTGGTGTGTGAGGAGGAACTACTGAACTGTGAACACTTGACTGTTCGAATCCGTTATCGTAGTAAGCCTATAGCTTGCCGTGTGCTACGCGTTTCGCCAGAGCAGCTGCTTGTGAAGTTTTTAGAAGATGCTACCTCTATCACGCCGGGGCAATCTGCCGTATTTTATGAAGGTAGTAGAGTGCTAGGTGGTGCCTACATCGCATCGCAACGCGGCATCGGACTTGTGATAAGTCAACAACAAGATAATTTTTAAACTGAACCCATGAAATCAATCATGCGAATACTCTTTACCTTTATAGGTCTTTTGATGTGTGTAGGGATGATGGCTCAACCCACACCGCTTAAATATCGTGTCTACTTGAAAGACAAAAATTATAATCAATATTCATTAGATAAACCCGAAGAGTTCCTCTCGGCTCGTTCGCTGGAGCGTCGTAAGCGCCAGAATATAGCAGTAGACTATTCCGACCTACCAGTGTCGCAGGCCTATATCAATGAGATCTATCAGACGGGTGGCAATCCGGTGACAAAAGGCAAATGGAACAACTTTGTGACGGTGTCCGTGATCGACTCAATTGTAGCAGGAGAGATCGGCGAGCTTCCTTTTGTGAAGAAAGTGGAATTGGTGTGGGTGCAACCGCCCGCTAATAAGCCAAGCGAAACGGTGAAGCGCGATACCTTGATCAATCGTCCTACCAAGAGCAAAGATTACTATGGTCTAGGTGATGAGCAAATAACGATGTGCAACGGCAAAAAGCTGCATGAGGCGGGCTTCAAAGGCGAAGGTATGATGATTGCCGTAATTGATGCCGGCTATCACAATATGGACCTTATCAATGCGATGAAGAATATTAAAGTAGCGGGTGTTAAGGATTTAGTGAAAGCCGACTCCGACATTTATATGGAGAATAACCATGGTCTAGGAGTATTGTCATGCATGGCGATGAATGCGCCGGGCATCATGGTGGGTACGGCTCCCGAATCGGAATACCTGTTGCTAAGAAGCGAAGATGCTTATTCGGAACAACTGGTGGAACAAGACTACTGGGCGGCAGCTGTAGAGTATGCAGATAGCATTGGCGCCGACTTGGTTAATACTTCACTAGGCTACTATGCTTTCGATAATCCACTAGACAACTACCATTACCGTGATTTGGATGGTAGTTATACATTGATTTCTCGCCAAGCCTCTATGGTGGCCGACAAAGGTATGGTGATGGTATGTAGCGCCGGTAACTCGGGTGCAGGTTCGTGGAAAAAGATTACACCTCCGGGCGATGCTCACAATGTGCTTACCATCGGTGCGGTGGAGCAGAGTCGTCTGCTGGCTCCTTTCTCCTCGGTGGGCAACACCGCTGATGGACGTATCAAGCCCGATGTAGTGGCTATGGGCGCGCTGACACAGGTAATGGGCACCGATGGCAACATACGCAAAGCCAACGGTACTTCGTTTGCATCACCTATCATTTGTGGATTGGTGGCTTGCTTGTGGCAAGCACTTCCTCATCTCAATGCGTTGGAAGTGATGGATTTGGTGCGTAAAGCCGGCGATCGTGCCCAATATCCCGACAATATATATGGATATGGTATTCCCGACTTTTGGAAAGCTTATGAACTGAAACAATGACCCAAGATATACTTTCGCTATATGAACTGAACGCACTCGTTAGGCAGACGCTCGATGAGGCCTTGGCCGAATCGTGCTGGATTAGGGCCGAGCTGAGTGATGTGCGACAAAACGCCAACGGGCACTGCTATCTGGAGTTTGTACAGAAGGATGAACGCAGCGGACAGATAATTGCCAAGGCTCGTGGTATGATATGGAGCCAAACTTTTGGCCTATTGAAACCCTACTTTGAGGACTCTACCGGCCAACGTTTTGGCAATGGCATAAAGGTGTTGGTCGAAGTGTCGGTGCAGTTTCACGAACTGTATGGATATAGCTTGACGGTGCACAACATTGATCCCACTTATACCGTGGGCGATATGGCACGTCGACGCATGGAAATCATCCGCCAACTAGAAGAGGAGGGGGTGTTGACACTCAACAAAGAGTTGGAGATGCCTATGTTGCCACAACGCATTGCTGTCATATCATCGGCTACCGCAGCGGGTTACGAAGATTTTTGCAATCAGCTAGAGAATAATGTCTATGGACTTGCCTTTCGTACTGAACTCTTTGCCGCTGCTATGCAGGGCGCGCAAGTAGAGCAGTCTATCCTCAATGCACTGCATCAGATTTATAGCAGAATAGATGAGTTTGATGTAGTGGTTATCATTCGTGGGGGTGGGGCAACTTCCGACCTATCGTGTTTCGACTCTTATATGCTGGCTGCCGCATGTACACAATGCGAGCTCCCCATAATAGTGGGCATTGGTCACGAACGTGACGAGACTGTGCTCGATGCTGTGGCGCACACGCGCGTGAAAACACCTACCGCCGCTGCGGAATATCTAATTGGGCGCTTGTGCGACTGTGCTAGCCGACTGGAAATACTTGCCTCGCAGATTAGAAGTGGAGTGGGCAACCGTATTGCTCAAGAGTTTAGCCGGCTAGACCAACTTCGTCATCGTCTACCTTCGGTGGTGGTGCGACGACTCTCTACCGAAAAGACTAGGGTGGTGATGGCAACTAGCGAACTAGAACGCTCATCGAAAGCGCTGCTTATGCGTCAAAAGCATCAGCTTGAGCTACTGAAACAGCGCGTGATAGATGCTTCGCCCGAACGCCTGCTGGAAAGGGGCTATAGCATCACCTTGCACAATGGTAAGGCGGTGAAAGATGTTTCTCTATTATCCGAAGGCGATGAACTAACTACTCGTGTATGGAAAGGCGAGGTGAAATCGAAAGTAACAAGTAAAAAGTAAACTGTAAAAGATATGGCAACAAAAAAGGAAAGCTATGCCGAAGCAATGGCACGTCTAGAAACTATTGTGCGTCAAATTGATAGTAATCAGTTAGATATTGACCAACTGTCTGCAAAGCTAAAAGAAGCAAACGACATTATTGAGTTCTGCACCGATAAACTAAACAAGGTAGATGCGGAAGTCGAAAAAATGTTGGTGGGAAAAGCGAATACTGAAGAATAAAAACTATATTTGCTTTTCAAAAAAATACTTAATAGAATCCCGATATGAAGGAAATAGATTGGTCAAATATCGGCTTTGGCTATATGCCAACCGACTACAATGTGAGAATATATTATCGTAATGGTAAATGGGGCATACTCGAGACTAATAGTAGCGAGATTATTAACATACATATGGCAGCCACCTGCCTGCATTACGGTCAAGAGGCTTTTGAGGGATTGAAGGCTTTCCGTGGAAAAGATGGTAAGGTTCGTATCTTCCGTTTAGAAGAGAATGCTGAACGTATGCAAAGAACTTGCGATGGTATCTTGATGCCACAACTTCCAACAGATCGCTTTAGAGAGGCAGTTTTGCAAGCTGTAAAGCTGAACGAGCGTTTTATTCCTCCTTATGAGACAGGCGCTTCGCTCTATATTCGTCCTCTACTCATTGGTACGGGTCCTCAAGTGGGTGTGAAACCTGCTGACGAGTATTTGTTTATCATATTTGTAACACCTGTAGGCCCATATTTCAAAGGTGGTTTTGCAGCCAATCCATATGTGATTACTCGCAAGTACGACCGTGCTGCACCTCATGGCACCGGTACCTTCAAGGTAGGTGGAAACTATGCTGCTAGTCTTCGCGCTAGTAAAGAAGCACATGAGGCCGGTTATGCTGCCGAGTTCTATCTAGATGCTCGCGAACATAAATATATCGATGAATGTGGTGCGGCCAACTTCTTTGCTATTAAAGATAATACTTATATTACACCACTTTCTACATCTATTCTTCCTTCTATTACTAATAAGAGTTTGATGCAACTAGCTGCCGATATGGGAATGGAAGTGGAACGCCGCCCAATCTTGGAAGAGGAACTATCTTCTTTCGAAGAGGCAGGCGCATGTGGTACAGCTGCTGTTATCAGCCCCATTGCAAAGATTGATGATCCGGAAAGAGATCACACGTATATCTTGTCTAAAGATGGTAAGCCTGGACCGGTTAGCACAAAGCTATATAATAAGCTTCGTGGCATTCAGTATGGTGATGAACCAGACACTTATGGCTGGGTAACAGTTGTAGAATAAACATCTTTTTTATTGATGAGTTGAGTAATCATTGTCGACTATCAATAAATAGTTTTAAAAAAGGTTTCTTGCTTGCAGAGATGTTGAGCAGAAACCTTTTCTTTATTGCTTAAATGCGCTGGCTTTTTAAACTAGCAATGACAAACATAATAGAACATAATGTCACCCATTAATAAATTACAAAACATTGACTCTGATGCTTTACTTAGTGCAGTGTTGAAGAATGTGAATGCTTACGTCTTATTGATAAACTCAAATGTGGAGGTGCTTTATACCAACTACTACGATTTAAAAGGTACCAAAGCTCAAGAGACAGATGTACCCCTCAAAGTAGGCGACCTGTTGCACTGCTTCAATGCCGAGAGGGCAGTGGGAGGATGTGGTGAGCATGCTTTATGTGCTCGCTGTTCAGTTCGTAAATCTATAGAAAACTCTTTTGAACATTGCGAAGATTTCTCAAGCCTGGAAGATGATTTGGAACTGGTAATGGAAGATGGCTCGGTAGAGTGCTGTCATGTTAATGTCAGCGCAAAGTTCCTAGAAAAGTCAGAAGACCCACGATTGGTTTTGACTATCCACGACATTACTCTTCTGCGTAACACGCAAAAGGAACTGGAAGAGGCTAGACAAAAAGCCGAAGAATCCAATCGTTCTAAATCGGTATTTCTCTCCAATATGGGACATGAAATCAATACCCCACTCAATGCTATACTGGGCTTTTCTGAGTTGTTGATACACAATGAATCGTCCGAGGATAAAGAGCAATATATGGATATCATTCGTCTGAATGCCGGACTACTTGAACAACTTGTGGCAGATATCCTTGACCTCTCTAAAATAGAAGCCGGAACACTGGAATTTGTAGAAGATGAGGTGGAACTCAATCAACTGATGAGTGAGTTGGAACAGATACACCTTTTCAAACTTATGCAGACAAATAAAAGCATAAAGTTGTTCAACAAATCTCCTCAAGAAGGTTATAGGCTTCGCATCGATCAACATCGCTTGATGCAGGTGATGAACAACTTTATCACGAACGCAATGAAGTTTACCGATAATGGTACTATCGAGATAGGTTACTCAAAGTCCGACGAGGGGTTGTACTTCTATGTAAGTGACACCGGTGCAGGTATTCCCGAAGAGAAGCTGGGTGTGGTTTTCGAACGCTTCGTGTCGCTACAACAAAAAAGCAAGGGCACGGGACTAGGATTGGCTATCAGCAAAAGTATTGTGGAAATGCTTGGAGGTACCATTGGTGTGAAGTCAACACTAGGCGAAGGCTCTACCTTCTGGTTTAACCTCCCTTATTGTCAGGACTGTCTTAGCACATCTACCCTCAAACTAGCTAGAAATGGCGAGTCTAAAGCTTGTTAACTACTAAATAATCATAATCGCTCTTGTTGCCGATGTTGCAAGGCTAAAATTGGTGCTGATTTTGTAGCTCTCAATTGTAGGTTAGGTTGAAAGTAAGTAATTTTGCACCATAACCACATTAATGATATGGGAAAAGGAAAATTAGAGAAATTTGCCGATATGGCAGCCTATCCGCATGTGTTCGAGTATCCCTACTCGGTGGCGGATAATGTGCCTTTCGAGATGAAAGGGGAGTGGAACAAAGAGTTTTTCAAAAACGATAATCCTATAGTTCTAGAACTAGGTTGTGGCCGTGGTGAATATACTGTGGGCTTGGGTCGTCGATTCAATGATAAAAACTTCATTGGTATCGATATCAAAGGTGCACGTATGTGGACAGGTGCTACTGATGCCTTGAAAGAGGACTTGAAAAATGTAGCCTTCCTACGTACCAATATCGAGATAATTGATCGTTTCTTTGGCCCTGAAGAGGTGAGTGAGATATGGTTGACTTTTTCTGATCCGCAGATGAAGAAAGCAACGAAACGTCTTACCTCGACCTACTTTATGGAACGCTATCGCCGCTTCTTAAAGCCCGGTGGATTGATTCATGTAAAGACAGATAGTCAATTCCTCTTTACCTATACTAAATATATGTTGGAGGAGAATGGCATCGTTCCTGAGTTTATCACAGAAGATCTGTATCACTCGGGACTCGAAGATGATATTCTTGCTATCAAAACTTACTACGAACAACAATGGCTAGACCGTGGCCTAAATATTAAATACATCAAATTCCGCTTGCCACTCGAAGGTGAACTACGCGAACCTGACGTGGAGATTGAGCTCGACCCTTATCGCAGTTACAATCGCAGCAAACGCAGCGGTTTGAAAACAAGTAAATAACAATATCATGACGTTATATCCAAAACTGATAGAAGATGCACTAGCTACAGTGCGCTATCCGGGTACAGGCAAGAACCTGGTTGAGGCTGAAATGATTGCCGATAATATTCGTATTGATGGTATGAAGGTGAGCTTCTCGATTATTTTCGAGAAACCTACCGATCCTTTTTTGAAGTCGGTGGTGAAAGCTGCTGAAACTGCTATTCATACGTATGTGTCAAAAGATGTAGAGGTAACTATTGCTACCGAAAGCAAACAAGCTGCTCGCCCTGAAGTGGGTAAGCTTCTTCCACAAGTGAAGAATGTAATTGCTATCTCTTCGGGTAAAGGTGGTGTAGGTAAATCGACTGTGTCGGCCAACCTTGCCGTAGCATTGGCTAAACTTGGCTATAAAGTAGGTTTGCTCGACGCTGATATCTTCGGCCCATCAATGCCTAAAATGTTCGATGTAGAAGATGCTCGCCCTGTGGGTGAACATATCGACGGTAGAGATATGATTGTGCCTATTGAAAAGTATGGCGTGAAGCTACTTTCTATTGGTTTCTTTGTGGATCCCGATCAGGCTACATTGTGGCGCGGCAGTATGGCTAGCAATGCATTGAAGCAGCTTATCGGTGATGCAGCTTGGGGCGAATTGGACTACTTCTTGTTGGACCTTCCTCCAGGTACAAGCGATATTCACCTTACTTTGGTGCAAACGCTGGCAATCACAGGTGCTATTGTGGTGAGTACACCTCAACAAGTGGCACTAGCCGATGCTCGTAAGGGTATCAACATGTTTACCAACGATAAGGTAAATGTGCCTATCCTAGGTTTGGTAGAGAATATGGCTTGGTTTACTCCTGCCGAACTGCCCGGAAATAAGTATTACATCTTTGGTAAAGAGGGCGCACGTCGCTTAGCCGAAGATATGAATGTGCCTCTATTGGGTGAGATTCCTTTGGTGCAAAGCATCTGTGAACAGGGCGATAAAGGCGCACCGGTTGCACTCGATGAAAACTCTATTACCGGTCAGGCTTTCATTCACTTGGCCGAGGAGGTAGTGAAGCAAGTTGATAAACGCAATGCTGAACAAGACCCCACTCAAATAGTTAATACACACAAGTCGTCTAAGTAGACTTTGATGAAATTAAAAATGCACCTCTCTAGTTAGGTTACTAACTTTTGAGGTGCATTTTCTATTGAAACAAAACAGATTCAAATTTAGATGGCGCTCGATTCTCGCTCTTTTCTCAGCTCGTTGTAGCGCTCGATGGCATGTTTGCGACTACGAATAATCTGCCATCTGTAGGAGATGCAAGCAGTGAGGAAGTAACCCGCAGTTTGCACCCATAACCCTATATATTCGGCCCGCACCTCTTGAAGAGTAGCTCCCATATTGTTGATGCGGACAAAGCCATTAATACCAAATGTAGAAGGTAGAATATATGAGATATACTTCCAGAAAGGAGGTATTGCAGCACCTGGCCAAGATATCCCGGAAATAAATAGCAGAGGTACGGAGGTGAATACAAATATCAACATACTTGTTTCGCGACTATGAACAAATACAGAAAGTGTCATCGCAAAGAAGATGCAAGCTGCTAAATAGGGCATAGCAAAGAACACAATATCCCATGGCATCCCAAGTTGATTGAGATGGAAGATACGTGGAACGGCGCACAATATCCATACCGACATCACTGCATAGATCATGCCGTAGCACAATCCCTTGCCAAACACAATTCGCAATGTTCCATTATAGTGACGATTGATGGGTACCAAGTCCTTGAAACGGTTCTGCTCACGTTGTGTGCCTGCCGATAGGCCAACTCCCAAGAGAAGTGTCTGCTGAATTAACAATATCAGCACAGCAGGTATAAGGAAAGCAGCGAAACCATTAGTTGGGTTGTAGAGGGCCACATCTGCATACTTAATAGGATAGGCTGTAATCTCATCTTGGCGTTCAGTGGAGTTGCCAGCACGGGCAATCTTTATATCGCGATTCATATCAAGCGACACAGCCGAATTGGCCAATAGTATATTCTTATAATAGAGTAGCCCACTCATATCGCAATAGATAGTGACTTGTGTCTGAATACCTCGCACGATATCACTGCTGAAACTAGACGGGATATAGATCACTCCATAGACTTTTCGAAGGCGCATCATCTCTTTGGCTTCTTCCATATCCGAGCAATAGCCCATTACTTCGACTTCTGCTGTGCCATCCACCTTGCGGATATATTCTCGGCTTGTTGATGTACGTGAGTCATCTACCACTATTACAGGCACCTCTCTAACCACCTCATTGGTGTAGATGAAGCCGTAGAGTAGTGGGTAGGCCAATGGAACAATGATAAAGAAAATCAATACACCAGGGTCGCGGAAAGTCAGACGAATCTCCTGCAACCAGATGTAAAACATATCGTTGATTCCCTCTTTTATATTTTGCATAAAACTCTTCTCTTTCATCAGGGCATATATTTAATGTGGAGCATAGCAAACTTCAACCTGCGCATCACTAAGAAAGGCAGAAGCATAAATAGCAGAAGTGCTACATAGTTCACCCATGAGTACATCATGCTATAGCCGTTGAGGGCTTGATCGACATAGATTAGGAAGTAGTGGCGCAGAGGAAACAAGACGCTGAGGCCTTGCAACACGGGGCTCATTGCCATTACGGGGAACGAAAATCCTGATATGGAGATTGATATAACTCCCCATAGGGAAGCAAAACTCAACCCTAAACGTAGTGAGGGAAGTGTACCAATCATCAATACACCACATCCTTGAGAGGCTAACACAAAGAATAGAGAAGCCAATATCATTGGGAATATCCCGCTATTGCAAGGGAAGTGTAAGAAACCATATAGGTATACATTATAGAAGATGCTCATAATGAAGAAGACAACCGTTTGAGGAAGCAACTTGCCGGCAAGGGCTATGTACATCGAATCATTACCAGTGGCTAGCCACTGGGCAGCAGTGCCAGCCTTAATCTCCGTACCTATTGAGAAGACGGTAACCATGAAGATCATAATCATCAGCATGGCAGGCACCAGCGTATTGCAGAGATAAACAGAGTAGTTCAACCAAGGGTTGTTGAGGGCATGGGCGTCTACAACGATTGGTTGAAGATAGGCCATGGCTTGCTGTTCGGTTGCCCCACGAGCGTACAGCACCTTGCGGCTGGCAGCCCCAGAGGCAAGTTCGCTCATCATCTTCATGTCTTTCATCAGCAACGAACCCGCAACAAAGTAGGAGTTGTTGGTGTAGAAGGATATGGTAGGCTGTTTTTGTGAGCTTGCTTCAGAACTCAATCCGGCTGGTAGATAGAAAAATGCGTATATCTTACCCTCTTGCATGGCAATCCTAGCCGAAGTGATGCTAGGGTAAGTAGCAGCCACCTCTGTCCCCCCAAACGAGTCGAGGTTGCGGATGATGTTGCGCGAAGTTGCCGTCTGGTCCAAATCTACTACACCGACAGGCAAATCTTTGGGAAGCCCCGATGCCATAAGGGTGGTGAAGAAGATGTAGCAGAATAGTGGAGCAATGATCATGCAAAATAGATAGATGGGACGTGAGGTCAATCTACCTACTTCGCGTTTCATCACGCGCCACAGAGCAACAGATTTCTTGTTTCTCTCTTCCATTCTTTGTTAATCGTTTAGGACTACTGTCATACCTGGGCGTAGACCAGCTACTGGAGAGAGCGGACGAGCTCTGACCTCAAATGTTTTAAGGTCGAACTGACCTGTGGTTTTTGTCGCCTTCCAAGCGGCATAGGTACCAAGATCTTTCAAGTAGTAAACTTGGAGCTCGATCTCTTTATCATCCAACGCAGGAACAAAAGCCTTGAAGTCGGTGCCTACGGTGAGGTCGCGTAAAAGGTCTTCGCGCACATTGAAGGTAACCCACATGTCGCTCATTATTGCGATGTTCATAATAGGTGCACCTGTGCCCACTAGCTCTCCCACTTTAGGGAATATCTCAGATACTTCGCCATTGGCTGCGGCGATAAGAAAAGTTTCGTGTACGTATGACTCCACTTCGGCCACTGCGCCTTTTGCACGTTCAGCTAATGCTGCAGCGGCTAGCTTGTCCTCTCTCTCGGCGCCATTTACTGCCATATCATATTGCGACTTAGCTGCCTTTTCTGTTGCTACGGCAGCATTGAGTTGGGCTGTTACCTCGTCAAACTTTTGTGCCGGCATCACACCTTGCTCGAAAAGATTCTTAACACGAGTGTATGACTTCTGTGCAATATCTACACCGGCAATAGACTTCTGCCACATCTCATAAGCAGCTTGAATCTGCTCGCGACGTGCGCCTTTGATGGCCTTTTCGTTTTGAGCCTCTGCTGCCGATTGGGCCGCTCTTGCTTGCTCTAGCTTGGCCATAATGTCTGGTGCTTCTAGGATAGCCAGTGTGTCACCCGCTTTAACCTGCTGCCCCTCTTTTACGCGAAATTCCAGAATGCGACCGGGTACTTTGCTCGATACACGGTACTCATCCACTTCGGCCATCCCTTGTACAGTCTCAGGTCCTTTGCGTAGGGTGAAGAAACCGACTAAAGCAACTAATACAATGACACCCAACAGAGTGAGAAAAGCAAGTAGCATATTGCTACCCTTTGTTTTTTTTGATTCCATAGTCTATTACTATTTAATGTGTTTGCTTCGGCTTGGAACAGCTCTTTGCAAACCTCTTTTATTATTCTGATTATACTTCTATGATTGTTGTAAATTACTAGTGCAGTGTACCCATTGAACGTTGCAGATAAACCTCAGTGAGCTTCACATCAATTTGTGCATCTATCTTTTGTGATTGGGCCGAAAGCCAGGCTGTTTGTGCTTCTAGTACATTACTAGTAGGAATAACGCCTTCGTTGAAACCGAGGGTGGCATAACGAAGATTTTCGTCAGCTTTCTCTTGATTGTTAATAGCCATGATCAACTGTTTGGCAGCCTCGTTTACTTTGAAACTAGCTTGGTTGACTTGTAACTCAATCTTCTCTCTTGCCTCTTCTAGTTTATACTGGGCGATACGAGCCTCCGATTTAGCTGCTTGTACTTTGTAATGTCCTTCTCTCCAATGCCAGATGGGTACTTGCAACATTACACCAACAGTCCACATTCCTTTAAACTTGTTCTCAAAGCTGTTGAATACCGATGGGCTAGTAGCCATATACGAGCCGACAAACGCTAAGGAGGGTAAATACTCGGCACGCTCTACATTAACCTTTTGCTTATACATAAGATGGGCTAGTTCGAGACTCCTAATCTCGGGACGGTTGGCTAAAGCAGACTCTGTATCTGCATAAACATCGCCCTGCATTAATGGGATATCATCGATCGACTCATCTTCTAGTGTGATTGGTGAAGAAAGTTCGATGCCGCATAGCTGGCAAAGTAGCATCTTCGAAAGGCTAAGCCCATCTTCTACTTTGGTTAGTGTCATCTCTGCTTCGTTTAGTTTTACCATCACCGATAGCAGATCGGCCTTAGTAGCCACACCTTCGTTTACCATTAGAGTCACATCTCGGTTTAGTTTCTCAAGAAGCGCCACATAGCTTTGGGCTAATCTCTGCTTGTTTGCCAGTGACACCACTTGCCAATAGACTTGATCGGTGGTCAGAATCACCTCTTGCATGCCGGTGCTGTGCTTCTCGCGCGACAACTCTTCTGCATACTGCGTAATCTTATTGTAGGCTCTAATCTTACCTCCCATGTACAAGGGCTGCGTTAGCGTGATAGCGCCCGCAAACATGTTACGGGTATCTGTGCGCAAAGCATCTACCAACGACTGACCCACATGATTGAAAGTATCTCCTAGCTTATTGCCCAATACCTCTAGTATGGGTCCAAACTGTTGAGCCATTTCGGGAGACATCTGTCCAAGTGCAGCTCCTGCTTGGTCTACTAATCCGCCAACTGTGGTACCAAGATTGGAAAAGGTTGACTTCTGACTGTTGCTCAGAAGGGATATCTCTTTCTGGGTTCGCATATAACCTCCCGTTCCGGAGATCTTAGGGAAGTAGTTAGTATGAGCAGCTTTCCTAGTATATTGGGCAGCCTTGATTTCCTCGTTGCTGATAAGAAGTTCCTTGTTATTCTCTATAGCCAATGCACGGCAACTGTCTAAGCTCAATGCAGTTTGTGCTTCACTAGTTAATGCTAGGCTCAATAAAGAAGAAATGATAAATATTTTCCTCATTGTATCTTACGTATTATGAATGGGATACATAGTATGGTATCCGTTTATACACTGTTGGCTGTCTATTAATTGATATAAGCTGAGGCTTTAAAATATTAATTGCATAGACAACCGAACAAATGTAAAGGCTTTGTAGGATAAAACAAAAGAAATTAAGTATAATTTATAAAATAAGCCCTGCCACTAGCTTGCAGAAAAGCTAATGGCAGGGCTTTGTTTTATGGGTAGATGGTTAAATCTTAGTTTAGAGAAATGCTGTGCGAACCGATAAGTGCACCTTCCGAGAAGATATCAACACGATAAGTGCCGGCATTGAGGAATTCGTCAACGTTCCAGTATACAGTTACTTGCTGTTCCTCCCCATTGTACTCAATAAATTTACGTATAGAGTAGGGTAGTGTAGTGTTTTCAAACTGAAACGAGTTAGCAGCATTTTTGGTTAGCACCTCATTGTTTGGCTTATATATATTAATATATAGTGTGCGTTCGCCAGTGGTAGCTGTGATATTCTTTGTTATGGTGAAGTTGATCACAAACTTAGTAACATCTTTCACCTTCTTAGCGCTACGATCACGTTTGTTTTTAGGTTCAATCTGTATGTTTGTCGCATCTAATTGTGCTGCTAAGGTCACGCGTTTATTTAGCTGCTTCTTCTCTTCCGAAAGAGTGTTGACTTGCTTTGAAGCAGCATTGTACTTGCGTGTTACATCATCTATTATCTGCTTTTGTTGAGTCGTTAATCTGTTTAGAGAGTCTATTTGATTGATATAGCTTACCATCACCTTTCTTAGTGTGGCTAACTCCTTCTTTAAGCGGCGGATCTCGGTGGCGTTGGTACTTTTCACGGTACGCAACTCTTCAAGCAAACGCTGGGTTTTTACCTGCTCTTGTTCTAGTAGTACAGAAAGAGAATCGTTTGATACAGTCAACTTAATCTCGTCATATTGCTGAGCAAAGTGGGTATACTCGTTTTCCAACTCCTCTTTTTCTAACGCAAATTCTTGTCTTAATTCATTGTTAGTTTGCTTTTCGCTGATTAGCATATAGACAACAACAGCTAGAGCCACAGCCAATAGGCCAACTAAAATACTTATGATGGTTTTCTTACTCATACTAATTAAATAGGTCGGTTTATAAGTTGCCGGCAAAAATAGTCATTATGTTTTGGTACACAGATTAATGGGGGTGCTAGTCGTCTCTATATTAACATTTATTCTAAAATACCTGCTGATTGTAAGGTTATTGCTCAATGATTCTTAGTCACGCCATTTCGGTTTTGATCTTTTTACTTCACTTTTGGCCTCTTTTGTAATGTGGACATTTCACATTCGCTAACCAATGTTCTCTTTAACTAAAATTATTACGGAAAAATTTCTTTAATAACTGGTAACGTACTATTTTTGCCCGAAAATCAGAAAGATATCAACTTCAAATTAAAAATAAAAAAGATTATGTCAAAAGTAACTGTAGTAGGTGCCGGTAATGTAGGTGCTACTTGTGCAAATGTATTAGCTTTCAATGAGGTAGCAGATGAAGTAGTAATGCTAGATGTAAAAGAGGGTGTTTCTGAAGGTAAAGCAATGGATATGATGCAATGTGCACAACTATTGGGCTTCGATACAACTGTAGTAGGCTGCACAAACGATTATGAGAAAACTGCAAATTCGGATGTTGTAGTAATCACTTCTGGTATTCCTCGTAAACCAGGTATGACTCGTGAAGAGTTGATCGGTGTAAATGCTGGTATCGTAAAGACAGTAGCAGAAAACCTATTGAAATATTCTCCAAATGCTATCCTTGTTGTGGTTTCTAACCCAATGGATACATTGACTTACTTGGCTCTTAAAACTCTAGGTTTGCCAAAGAACCGTATCATCGGTATGGGTGGTGCTTTGGATAGCTCACGCTTCAAATATTTCTTGTCTCAAGCTTTGGGTTGCAACGCAAACGAAGTAGAAGGCATGGTAATCGGCGGTCACGGTGATACTACAATGATTCCTTTGACTCGTTATGCTACTTACAAAGGTATGCCAGTTTCTCAATTCCTTTCAGCTGAAAAGCTTGAAGAAGTTGCAGCTGCTACAATGGTAGGTGGTGCTACATTGACTAAACTTCTTGGTACTTCTGCATGGTATGCTCCAGGTGCTGCATCAGCATTCGTTGTTGAAGCTATCCTTCACAACCAAATGAAGATGGTTCCTTGCTCTGTGTCACTAGAAGGTGAGTACGGACAAGATGATATCTGCATCGGTGTTCCTGTAATTCTTGGTAGAAACGGTATCGAAAGAATCGTAGAAATCGAATTGAACGAAGACGAAAAAGCTAAATTCGAAGCTAGTGCTGATGCAGTGCGTGCTACTAATGGCGCTTTGAAAGAAGTAGGTGCTCTGTAATAAGACCGCTTTTTAAACAACATACATATTATACCTATAAAGGTTGCCGCTCTTAAGGAGTAGCAACCTTTTTTTTGATTTATGAAATGGCTTGAGACATGAATTAGTATTGTGATGTTTTCAATAATTAGCCTTTGTTAAGCACCTATTGAGTTTTACATTTATATGAAGTTTCTACTTTGTTGTTTGATATAAGATATATTTGTGTACTTTTGCGGCCAATTAAACGACATAGATATAAAATTGACACGTATTGCTACTTATAACCTACCTTGTGTAAAGATGTATTGCCAGATATTTTTTGTAAATATTATGTTTTGCAATATTTTCAATCTTTTTACCCCTATCTACATTTCTAAATGATAAAAACAACCCCTTTATCTTATTCGGTTTTTTGGCTGTGTTAGTCTTAGGATGATAGTTATACTACCATTTCAAAATTTACCTAGCCTATTCGGAAAGTCCGGATATAGATATCAGATGACAAAATTCTATTATATAATTTATTTCTCACTATTTGATTATGAACATTAAAAGTTATTTTTCTTTCGATGGTGGATCAAGAAAACAAGCTTGGGCTCTTAGCTTATCTCTTTTCTTGCTTTCGCCTGGGATGATTTTGGCGAATGATGATGTGTTAACACAGGTCACAGTTTCCAATGCACTACACAAGTCTGCTGTCGAGGAGGTTAGAGCGTCGCAAAACGTAAAGATTAGGGGTATTGTCCTTGACGATATGGATGAACCTGCCATCGGTGCCAATATTGTTGTAAAAGGTACGACCAATGGTACTATTACTATGGTAGATGGACGATTCGAATTGGATGTTCCACAATTGCCAATAACACTTGTTGTTTCTTACATCGGATATGTGAAACAAGAAGTTAAGGTTACTACTCCGCAAGATCTTAAGATTGTATTGGCTTCGGATGCTAATATGATGGATGAGGTAGTGGTAACAGGTTACGGTACATTCAAGAAATCGGCCTATGCCGGTTCGGCAGCTACAGTAAAGACGGCTGAACTTCAAGATGTACCTGCTGCCGACTTCCGCGACCTTCTTCAAGGTTCTGCATCGGGTGTGCAGATCTCATCTACCTCTGGACAACCGGGTGCTTCTAGCTCGATAAGTATTCGTGGTATGGGCTCGTTTAATGCTTCTAACTCACCTCTTTATGTGATTGATGGGGTGCCTGCACGTTCGGGCAATATCAACACGATGAGCTCGGATGCCGGTCTTGACATTATGTCTACGCTTAATAGCTCGGATATCGAGAGCATCACAGTTATTAAGGATGCTGCAGCTGCTTCGCTCTATGGCTCGCGTGCTGCCAATGGTGTGATTTTGATTACTACTAAGAAAGGTAAAGAGGGTAAGGCTGCGGTATCTGTTAAGGCAGACTGGGGTTTCTCTGACTTTGCTATGGAGTATCGTCCGGTGATGAACGGTGCCGATCGTCGTGAGTATATCTATAACGGTTTGGCAGCTCGTCAGATTCTTAACGGGGTTAGTGAGGCGGATGCTTATGCTTATGCTGATGAGAATATCGACAAATATGCACCCACTCCTTGGTGTGGATATGTTGATTGGGATGATATCATGTTCAAAAAAGGTAGTCACCAAAGCTACGAGGCTTCTATTTCTGGTGGTACAGAGAAGTTCAAATATTACTCTTCGTTGTCTTATCTTAAACAAGATGGTATCTCTTTGAACTCTGGTTTGGAGCGTATCAGCGGACGTATGAACGTCGACTATCAAGCTACATCGAAATTGCGCGTGGGGGCCAATGTGATGTTGGCTATTGTCGATCAAGATGTTTATAGCGAAGGTACTAGCTACACTTCTCCTTTCTATAGTTCTAGAAATGCAGTTGTTCCTTCTGACCCTGCCTACAATGAAGATGGTACTTGGAACCGCGAATTTATTCGTAATGGTAAACGTAACCCTCTTCTTGCTGCCACTTATGACTACCAAAAAGAGAAAGTACACCGTGCACTCAATACTATCTTTGCGGAATATGAATTTATCAAGAACCTGAAGTTGAAATCGACTTTGAGTTATGACTATACCGTGACAAAAGGTTCGGATTGGAGCGATCCACGTACCTCAAATGGCGAAAGCACCAACGGCGAGATGACGAAGAAGTTCTATGAGTTCTCTAAACTTGTATGGGCTACTGCTGCTAGCTACCAAACAACGATTGCCGATAAGCATACTATCGATGTATTGGGTGGTTATGAAATCGATGCTACTTACCGCGATTACCTATCGGGCTCTGTTACCAACTTTGTGACACCCGATAAGAACGATGTGAGCAATGGGCAAACTGTAGGCTCGGTAGGTGGAAATGAGACAGAGTATCGTATGATCTCTTACTTGACTCGTGCCAACTATGACTATATGAGCAAGTACTACCTAGGTGCTAGCTTCCGTATCGATGGTAGCTCGCGCCTAGCACGTGGTAACCGCTGGGGTAAATTCTGGTCGGCTTCGGCTGCATGGCGTGCCATCGAAGAGGGCTTCATGGACGATTTCCGCGACACAATGACAGATCTTAAACTTCGTGCTTCTTATGGTGTAAACGGTACATTGCCTTCGGACTACTTTGGCTATATGGGCCTAAGCAGTGTAACTGGTGGCTATATGGAACAACCGGGTATCATTCAGTCGCAAATCGCAAATAAGAACCTTCAGTGGGAAACCAACTATAACTTCAATGTGGGTCTGGACTTTGGTTTTTGGAATCGATTGAACTTCACGCTCGAATACTATACGCGTACCACTAAAAACCTTTTGATGGATTGTCCTATTTCAATGACTACAGGTTTTGGTTCTTATCTTATGAACATTGGTAAGGTGCGCAACAGCGGCTTCGAGCTAGAAATCTCATCTACTAATATCGAAACCAACGATTTCCGTTGGAACACTACATTCAATATCTCGCACAACAAGAATAAAATCCTAGTATTGGATGGAAATCAAGAACGTATTATCAGCGGTTCTCAGGTTCGTCAAGTAGGTAAATCTTATCGTACGTTCTATCTTATAGAGTTTGCAGGTATCAACCCTGAAACTGGTGCACCTCAATTCTATACCAACCACACCGATGAGAATGGTAATCTTGTAAAAGATATTACTGAGAAGAGTAGCGAAGCCAATGCTATCGTATTGGATAAGAAAGCTGAACCTAAAGTTGTAGGTGGTTTATCAAACAATCTGCGTTATAAATGGTTCGACTTGAACTTCACGTTTACTTACCAATTTGGTGGTTACTCGTACGATAACTGGGCACAAAAGACGGAGCATGGTGGTAATGACCTTGAAGCAAATATCCCAACCTATTACAAGGATAGTTGGAAAAATCCGGGAGATATCACACAGTACGAGCTTTTCGTGGCTAGCCCTGCTAACGCGATGAACAAAATCAACACTACACGTCGTTTGCATAGCTCGGACTTTATTCGTCTTAAGAATCTGACATTTGGTGTGACTATCCCTAAGAATATTACACAAAAAGCAGGTATCAACAATCTTCGCTTCTATATGTCGGCCAACAATCTTTGGACTTGGGCTAAGTACGATTACTACGATCCAGAAGCTGTGTCGAATGGTACTGCCATCTGGGGAACTCCTCCTTTGAAAACCGTAACATTTGGTTTGAACTTGAATTTCTAATTACACTAACTGAACAGATTTATGAAAGTATTAAAATATATAATTCTAGGTGCCACTATCTCTCTGACTTCATCTTGTGGCGAAGGGTGGCTCGACCTCGATCCATCTACTCAAATTGAGACGGACTCGGCAATACAAGATCTTTCGCATGTCGAATATTCACTAAATAGCATCTACAATGTGATGCGCGATGCCTATTACTACTCTGGTCGTATGACCTATTACGGAGATGTGACAGGTGATGATGTACAAGCCAATGGCCTCACAAAGCGTACGTCAAACTACTACCTGATGAATATGACACGCGACACAGCGCCATCTACACACTGGTCGTATGCTTATCAAATCATCCGTAACTGTAACATCATTTTGTCTCAGATAGACAATTTGGAACACAGTAGCGCTGAACAAGCTAGATTCAATGACCTTAAAGGGCAAACACTTACATTGCGTGGTATGGCATTGTTCGAGTTGACTCGCCTTTTTGGTTACCCTTACACAAAGGACAATGGTGCTTCGCTAGGGGTGCCCATTCTAACAGAGGTTGTAGGTGTAGACTATAAACCAAGTCGCAACACAGTGGCTGAGTGCTATGCTGCTTTTGTATCCGATTTCGAAGAGGCTGCAAAGTTGCTAAGCGAGAAATTCAATAAGGGGAAAGTAAACAAATGGACTGCTATGGGTTACCTTAGCCGTGCTTACCTTTATATGGGCCGCGATGCTGAAGCTTTGGCTATGGCAAAGTCTACCATTGAAGGTGCCGAAAGCAACAAGTATGCACTTTGGACTAACGCAGAATATCCTACAATCTGGGCTAGTGACGTAGAGGCTGCAAAACCCGGCGAACAGCTGTTCGAGATGGTCAATCTTACTACCGAATCTCCGGGCAAAGAGAGTATGGGTTACCTATGCTCGTCAAGTGGCTATAGTGATATGATTCTTACCTCTTCTTTCTACGATCTGTTGACAGAAGATGAGGATGATGTGCGTGCAAAGCTATTCTTGATAAAGAGCAAGAAGGCCTATATTAATAAATATCAACCTCAGGCTAGTGAAAACATGCAAGATGCTAATATTCCCGTGATGCGTCTTTCTGAAATCTATCTTATTGCAGCGGAAGCAGCTAGCAAATTGGGCAATCACAACGATGATGCAGTGAAGTATTTAAATGCCATCGTTCAACGTGCTAATCCTGCAAAAAGTGTAGAGGGGGAAATCATCACCTTAGACCGTGTGTTGTTGGAACGTCGTAAGGAGTTGTATGGCGAAGGACACCGTATGTTCGATGCTATTCGCAATCAACGTCGCATCGAACGCGTTAATGGTTCATCATCGGCCGTATCGAGCACAAAACATTATGAATTGTTGCCCGAAAGTAAATCTTTCGATTGGAACTATTTCCGCGTGGTGCTACCTATTCCAAAGGGTGAAATAAACACCAATCCAAACATTGTGCAGAATCCTGAATATGGTAACAATTAACTCTTATGAAAAAGTCGAGTCTTATCTATTTTAAGGCACTCACCTTTTTATTATTACTCTTTAGTTCCGGCCCTGTTGCCGGAACTAATAGTATAGAGGGGTGGGATGGACCTTATATAATCAATCTCCCAAATGGAGATATGCGTTTCATTTCGGTGGCGCCAGGCAATGTGATTAGTGATACAATATTTTCTCAGTTACCATCTGATTTCACTTTTCCAGTTGTGAGTCATTCAGGTGACTACTCTTTTGGTGTGACTCTTCGCACATCGCAACGCCCTCAATGGAAATACAAAAAGCCTAAAGAGGTGTTTGTTACTTCCGATCCACACGGAAGATTAGACTGCTTTGCGAACCTGTTGCAAGAGAATGGGGTGATCGATGGACAGATGTCTTGGTGTTATGGCAAGAATCATTTGGTGATTATTGGCGATGTGTTCGATCGGGGAGATGACGTCACTGCTATATTGTGGCTTCTTTATAAGCTAGAACATGAAGCTGCTATGCAAGGGGGGCGCGTATCTTACCATATAGGCAACCACGAACCAATGGTTTTGAATAATGATATGCGCTATGCCACATCGAAATATTTAGCTTTAGCCGATTCGTTAGCGTTGAATTACTCGGAACTTTTTGCCGAGAATACTGTACTAGGGCAGTGGCTGTCGCATCGCAATACCATTCAGCAGATTGGGGAAAACTTATATGTGCATGCCGGTTTGAGTAGAGAGTTCTTGGAAAAAGAGATATCTATAGAGCTGGCAAACCAAGACATTTCTCGCGGTTTGTTTATGAACAAAAAGCAGCGCAAGGAAGATTCAGAACTGATGGAATTTCTATACGGAAGCTCAGGTCCGCTGTGGTATAGAGGTATGGTGCGTACTGATGAAAAGTATAATCCACTTGATGAGGCCGATATAAAAGCCATTCTTAAAAGATTCAAGGCTAAACGCGTAATCGTAGGGCATACAATATTTCCCGATATTACTTCTTTTTTTGATGGGAAGGTGATTGATGTCAATGTGAATAATATGAAGAACAAAGAAGAAGACAGAGGTCGTGCATTGCTGATCAAAGGTGATAAGATCTATGTTGTTGGTAATAAGGGTGTTGTAAAATCTCTTTGAAAATATTTCCTATTTAAGCGCTAGTCTCCGAGTCGTAATGTGTTACTCGGTGTCTAGCGCTTCTTGGTTTTATACCGAGCGCTCCTGCTGCACTTAATGCCATGCTCTCTATTTGTCTCACTCTTCTCAATAGGGTGAGAAAGTTTTAATTATTAAGCAAGTTGTTTCAATTCTCCCTTTCTCCAAATCCTTTCTTCGCGCGCCCGCATATAATAAGAGGTATAGCCTATATGTGCCTCAAGTGTTACTGAACTATAAATGTAGAACGCTAACTCGCACAATAGCAAACCATTGGCCAACTCCTTCAAGTAAATTCAAAAAGAAATACCCAAAAATATTTGGCTGCAGACGCAAAACCCTCTACTTTTGCATCCGCTTAGCAAGAGAAGCTAAGTTGAAAACTTTGAAATGATGATGTAGGTAACGAGATAGTTGTTCGGTGATTTTCTCCTTTCGATAAGAGAGCGATATTAAGCAAAACCACTTCAACTTAAAGCCGGAAAATAAAAACCAAAATAAACGTTAAGTGATTTGGTTGATAAGATAAAAGCTTTTACCTTTGCATCCGCTTTTGAAAACAGAGCGAAAGATTTTAAAGAAGCGTTC
>CAMTOQ010000022.1 GCA_947074205.1 uncultured Bacteroides sp.
ACTTAAGCCCGAAATTTCTGCTATTCTTCCTTTGCCGTTAAGTATTGTTGCGATATAGTTCCCTACTGATTTCCCAATTTCATAATTATCCGCGCCTATAAAAGCCGTATATTTATCGGATAGAATTTTGCGATCGACAACAATTACCGGGATGCCACTATCATAGACCTCCTCTACGATAGGAGTCATTTTAGCACCTTCATTGGGTGATATGATAATCAAATCAACCCCCTTGTGCATAAACTTTCGGATATCTTCTATTTGTTTGCGGCTGTTGTCTTTTGCAGTGCTAATTTCTACTTGCACGCCATCGTAAAACAACGCTTCACGCAGTAGTTCCTCATTCATTTTATTGCGCCATTCGTCATCGCTGCATTGCGATACACCGATAACAAACTTAGCTGCTTTTTTTTGGCATGAAGTAAAAGCAAGAAGAAGTAAAAATATGAATAGATAGTATTTCATAGTATAAGTCAATAACAGGTTTCAGAAAGTGACTGTCTTAAAATGTATTATTTAGGTTTGTCTACAAATATAGATAGTATTTGTAAAAATAACGCGCTTTTATTCATATTATTAGCTTAAACTAAAATCCACTTACTATGAAATTGGGAAATATCATTGTAAGTGGATCTTTATTTATGAAACGAAGGGGGCTAATTGTACTACTCTAATCTTTTCAATAGAGATTCTGGCATTTGAGGCATAGCACCCTTTTGGGTACACACAAAGGCCGAAACCTCTACCGCCAATTTATGGGCCTCAGGTATAGATTTACCTTTAAGCAGTGAAGCACAAAAAGTAGCTGTAAACGAGTCACCTGCTCCTACAGTATCTGCCACGGGAACTTTTGGGGTGTTCTGAAAAGATACCACACCTGGGGTAAATACATAACTGCCATTTGTCCCACAAGTAAGTATCAACATTTTTAGATTGTATTTAGCCAATAGAATCCAACATTTATCTTGTAAATCTATTCCGGGATAACCAAACAATCTACTGATAATGACTAGTTCTTCATCATTAATTTTTAGTACATTACAACGTTGCAGTGACTCTTCGATTACCTCTTTAGAGTAAAAGTTTTGACGAAGATTTATATCGAAAATCTTTAATTGTCCTTCGGCTTCGGGCACAGTGTCTACAAAGCGAGCTATTGTAGCGCGGCTCACAGCATTTCTTTGTGCCAATGATCCAAAACAAACAGCGCGCGTGCGAAGAGCGAGATGCTTTAATTCATCTGTAAAGGGAATATTGTCCCAAGCCACATCGCGCTTAATATCGTAACAAGGTACACCTTGCGCATCCAAAGTAACTTGCACGGTCCCTGTAGGATAGTCAACGCGTGAAAGTGAGTAACGCAGATTTACTTTGTCGAAAGTTTCGACAATTTCATCACCTAGTGCATCCTTGCTAATCGCACTTACGGCACATCCATCAAAACCAAATTGTGACACATGGTAAGCAAAGTTGGCTGGTGCACCACCTATTTTTTTTCCTTCGGGCAGCACATCCCAAAGTGCTTCACCCATTCCTACAATTACTGTACTCATAGTATTTATTTTAATTCAGTTAAACTTATCCTAATCAATTGCATTAACACGTTTTCTTTATTTTGAACATATATAGAAGTAGATAAACCACACCGATTGTCATTACGGCTACTGCTCCATTTTGACCTACAGCATCACTTGCTACCCCCATTGCCAATGGGAAAACAGTTCCACCAAATAAGCCCATTATCATTAAGCCAGATACCTCGTTCTTCTTGTTTGGCATAGCTAGTAAAGCTTGAGAGAAAATGATGGGGAAGATATTCGAATTTCCAAAACCGATCAACGCAATACATATGTAGATTGAGATAAGCGATTGGAAACAAAATAATCCTACCATAGCTGCAAGCATACATGCCACACTAATTCCGAAAAATATTTTGGCCTCCGCTTTTTGCAAAATAAATGTACCGGCCAAACAACCAACAGTACGAAAAATGAAATAAAGGCTTGTTGCAAATCCTGCTTCTGCCAACGTCATTCCCAGTCGTTCAATCAATATTTTAGGAGCTGTAGTGTTGGTACCTACATCAATACCCACGTGACACATTATCCCGATAAATGATAGTAGCACGAATGGTTTACCTAGCAGTGCCAAACATTGGGTATAGGTAGAGGGCTTACCTTCCTCTTTCTCTTCTACAATAGAGGTGGCATTAAGCAATAATATAGCAACCAATGCAATAACCATATATATAGGGAAAAGCACTCTCCAGCCTAGACCCATTGATGGCATGGCTTGAGTAGCTCCCCACATAGCAATATAAGGTGCCAAAAAGGAGGCTATAGCCTTGACAAACTGCCCAAAAGTCAAATTGCTTGCCAGCTTATCAGACGAGACTATGTTTGATAATAAAGGGTTTAGTGATGTTTGCATTAATGCATTTCCGATGCCAAGCAACGAGAATGATACCAACATCAACGCATAGCCGTCACCAAAAATGGGCAACAATAACGAGAAGAAAGTAACCAACAAGCTTAAGAGTACTGTCTTCTTTCTTCCGATACGGTTCATCAACATGCCCGTAGGCACTGAGAAGATAAGGAACCAGAAGAAAACTAAAGACGGGAATATATTTGCTTCTGCATTGCTTAGGTTTAAATCGGCTTGCACGTAGTTGGATGCAATTCCTACTAGGTCAACAAAACCCATGGCAAAAAAGCAAAGCATAACCGGTACTAGTTTTGCATATTGCATTTTTGGTTCAACTGTTGAATATGTATTTGATTTCATAAATGTTAGGTTTATTTTAGTTCGAGAGGATACACTTTAAATGAAGTTACTTCATAGCTACCGCCTTTGGCGTAGAAGCTAGCACGATTGTATGGAGAAGATGGGAAAACTAAATTAGTCATTACATATTCACCATCATTCATAAATAGCTCCAAGCTCGATTTATCTGCAAAAATACGCAAGCTAATCTCATTAGCTTTTCCTAGGGGTGCAATAGTTGGTATAGGAAAATCTTCGCTGAACGATACGTTACCACTTCTTGCGCGATCCATAACAAAAGTTCCTTCGATGAGATTGTAACAGAAATCAACTTCTTCTCCTTGTGGATTGAAAAGTCGGAAACCTATAAACTCAGCATCATTATTTTTGATAGTCATCACAATCTCATACAAACCATTATTCTTATCCAGAAGTTTGTCAATATTGTAGTCTTTGTTTACAGTAAATGAGCGTTGATCAGAGACTTCACCTCTTAAGACTTCGAGTTCAGGCGAAGGGCTGCTTTTCAATATAAGATTGCCTTCTTTATTTACTAAAGTCAAATCGCGTGGAACAGAATTGGCACTGCGAAATTGCTGAGTAGGTACCTGATTGGCATATTGCCAGTTGCTCATCCATGCAATTCCTATATGACGACTGTCGGGTGCATTGCTCCAGGTAACAGTGGCATAGTGATCTTTACCATAGTCCATCCATTTAGTGAGTTCAGGAGACTGATTTTTGAACACCTTGCCATCAAAATCACCAATAAAATATTGTGTAGCACTCCCACCAAATGGGCCGCCCGGGTTAATGTTGCAAAGCAATACCCACTCTTTTTCATTGGAACCTTCAATAGGCACTTCAATTAGATCTGGGCACTCCCAAACTCCTCCATGAGCACCATGACCTTCGCCAAAACTGCTTTCGTAAGTCCAATCCTTTAAGTTGGACGATGTGAAGAACTGCATCTCTTGTCCCACGGCCAAAATCATGATCCATTTACTTGTTGCTTCATGCCAAATCACCTTAGGATCACGAAAATCAGGTGCTTCTGACGTCAGAACAGGATTTCCTTCGTATTTGATAAAACTCTTTCCACTATCTATACTATAAGCAATACTCTGTGTTTGACGCTCACCTGCCGAAGTGTATAGTGCCACAATAGCATCTTTTCCAAACCCTGATGTATTATCCTTATCCACCACACACGAACCACTAAATATCGTACCTAAATCGTCGGGTGAAATAGCTACTGGCTGATGTTCCCAATTTACTAGATCTTGGCTCGTAGCATGTCCCCAATGCATATTGCCCCACATTGAACCGTAAGGATTATATTGGTAGAATAGATGATAAACACCATCTTTGTAGACCATCCCATTAGGATCGTTCATCCATCCATAAGGGGGGCTAAAGTGATAGATTGGGCGATGGCTCTCGCGATTTTGTGTGTCGAACTCATTTACAAGATCGAATGAGCGCCAGCACAAAGCAGAGTCAGGAACATTCTGTACTTTAATAGCCAAGGCAGGAATATCAAAACCCGTAAGGTCTAAGGGCACGTAATAATCAATAGTATTAATAGCCAATCTTACGTGGTGTGTAGAAACATTGTTCTGATTCTGCATCACATTGATGCGAACTTCTGGGGCAGACTCTTCTATAGGTAATAATAGGAATTTATTGCTATTTTTAAGTTGCACTATACTGTGCCCATCTCCTAAATGTCTAACTACGAATGGGGGGATTGTAGCTTGGCAGGAGATAATAGTAAACATAGATCCTACTGCAAGCAGAGTACATGAACGGCGAATATGCGTGGTGAAGTTATTGAATAAACTCATTGTGGATTAGATGGTATTAAATTAAACAAACAATGTATGAGGAACAAAAGCACGTGGCAAAGAAAAGTAATAATTGAGTTATTGGCTATCAATCTTGTTTCAAGATCAATAAATAATGATACAATGGATAAAAAAAATAATGCATTGTAACAAGTTTATTAGTATTTGAACTAAAAATTATAGCTTAAAAAGCATTTCTCTAATTTCTTTGCAATGTTTCTTTATGAAGGATAAAAAGCACAATTATCAGTGAATAAGAAATAACAATGTTAATTTTAAATCGATTATCAAATCATGAGATCAATTATTTCTCTGTTGACTCTTTTATGTTGTTGTGGCATAATGTCCGCGCAACAATTATCTATCAAGGGAACTGTCTTGTCATCTACCGACAATGAGCCCCTTATAGGTGTTAATGTTTCTGTCAGTAAAGAACAGGTAGGAACTATTACCGATATTGATGGAAATTTCACGCTTACTGCGGCCCCTGATGCAATCCTTACTATCTCTTATATAGGATACGATACAAAACAAGTTCCAATAAATGGTCAGACTCAGCTTGTAGTAAAGCTCCAAGAATCATCAATGCTGCTTGACGAAATTGTTGCTGTGGGTTATCGAACAGAACGTAAGGCCGACTTGACAGGTGCTGTCTCTGTAGTAAAAGTTGATGATGCGATGAAGGCAGCCGAAAATAATCCAATCAAAGCATTACAAGGAAGAGTAGCTGGTATGTCTATTACTTCGGATGGATCGCCAAGTGGCTCCGCAACTGTTCGTATCCGTGGGATTGGTACTCTTAATAACAACGACCCACTCTATATTATTGACGGTGTCCCCACAACTAGCGGGATGCATGAATTAAATGGTAATGATATAGAAAGTATTCAAGTACTCCGTGATGCATCTGCCGCAAGTATATATGGTTCGCGAGCTGCAAATGGAGTAATCATTATCACAACAAAGAAGGGTAAAAAAGGATCCATAAAGCTCAACTTCGATGCTTATCTTACTGCTAGTATGTATACTTCTAAAATAGATGTTCTTTCATCTAATGAATATGCACAGGTTTTATGGAAATCGATGATCAATAATAACGAAGACCCTAATAGCAATAACCTGGGTTTGTTTTATGATTATTCAACTAATGAAACAGGATACTCTACCTTAAACCAAGTATATTTCCCCGAATATCTAGATGCAGCACGCACCATGAAACCAGCCAACACAGATTGGTTTGATGAAGTGACACGTACAGGTATTGCACAGTCTTATAATTTATCTATCAGTAATGGTACTGAAAAGGGAAACTATTATTTCTCTTTAGGCTATTATAATAATGACGGATTGGTTAAAAACACTGACTTCAATCGTATATCAGCGCGTGTAAATAGTGATTTCAAACTTTGGGATGGTATCATTACCATTGGTGAGAACTTAACATTGAATAGAACAAGCGAGGTTGTACAGCCCCATCAAATAGTTGAAGCAGCCCTTATCGCAGTTCCTTTTATCCCTGTTCGCACTGAAGATGGTACAGGATGGGGAGGACCTATAACTGGTTTACCAGACAGACGTAATCCGGCAAACTTAGTAAACGAGAATAAAGATAATCGCTATACCTATTGGCGTATATTTGGTAATGCCTTCATCGACATTAATCCAATAAAAGATTTGCATATTCGATCAAACTTTGGTTTGGACTATGGCAATTTCTATAAACGCTCTTTGACCTATTCCTACCAAAATGGTTATGTGACAAATAGTGGTAAAACTAAATCGGTAATGGAACAAGCCCACTGGACTAAATGGACGTGGAGTAACATTGCTACCTATGATTTCAGTTTTGGTGAAAACCGTTTCGAGACAATGCTAGGAATGGAGATGTATAAACAAGAGGATATAAACTTTGCTGCATCTCGCGAATCATTTTCGTTTGAAAATCCTAATTATATGTATCCTGATCAAGGTACAGGCACAAGCGAAGGATCGGGTGGCGCTACTGGCTATACTCTGATGTCTTTCTTTGGTAAAGTTAGTTATGCTTATGCAGATAAATATTTGGCCTCTGTAACACTACGTCGTGATGGATCTTCACGTTTTGGAAAGAATAATCGTTGGGGTACATTCCCTGCTTTCAATCTTGGTTGGAAGATTAACCAGGAACAGTTCATGGAGAATACGCAAGATTGGCTTTCAGATCTAAAAATTCGTTTCGGTTGGGGACAAAATGGTAATCAAGAAATTGGTAACACAGCTATCTACAGCATTTATGCCACTGATTATGGAAAAGGTGATCCGACATGGAATGCTATATGGGGTACAGCTTATGATATCTATGGAAATGGATCGGGATTATTACCATCTGGGTATAAACGAGTACAACTAGCCAATCCAGATTTGAAGTGGGAAACAACTACTCAAACTAATATTGGTCTTGACTTTGGTTTCCTTAACCAATCACTATATGGATCGGCGGAATACTATATTAAAAAAACAAAGGATATTCTCTATACACCAGGCTATTCAGCAATTAAGGGCGAAGGAGCAAGCAAAACATACAATGGTGCTTCTATGGAGAATAAAGGATTTGAATTGACATTGGGTTATCGCGGAAATACTCGAAATGATTTCCAATATGATTTCACCGCAAATATTTCTACTAATAAGAATAAAGTGACCTATCTGCCAGAATCTGTGAAAAACTCGTATGGTGGAAATGGTACCTACGACAATATTCTTGGTCGACCTTTAGGCTCTTTTTATGGCTATGTTGCTGATGGCATTTTTAAGACTCAGGAAGATTTGGATAATCACTGTATACAAGATGGCAAGGACCTTGGACGCATTCGTTATCGCGACTTGAACAACGATGGTGTTATTGATGACAAAGATCGTACATGGATAGGTAATCCTTTTCCTGACTTTACTTATGGGTTGAATATTAACTTAGCCTATAAAAATTTTGATTTGAACGTTTATTTTCAAGGTGTACACAATATAGATGTATATAACACTGTAAAACTTACATCAGACTTTTGGAGTGTATCCGATACTAGATCCAACAAAACAAGTCGTTTGCTAGACGCTTGGGATCCTATTTCCAACCCTAATTCAGATATTCCTGCTTTAACTACGAATAACAAGAATGATGAAGGACGTATGTCTTCCTATTTCATAGAAAATGGTTCCTACTTTAAACTGCGAAATGTTCAGATAGGATATACTTTGCCGTCAGTAGTTGTCAAGGCTATGCGCATGGAAAAATTCCGTTTCTATCTTAGTGCTCAGAACCTTTTTACTATCAAGAGCAAGAGCTTTACAGGTGTAGATCCAGAAAATCCAGGCTGGGGTTATCCTATTCCAACTACCATAACTTTTGGACTTAATGCAACATTCTAATTTATTATTACTATCATGAAAACAATTAAATATATTACACTATTCGCTATAGCAACTTCTTTATTAGGTAGTTGCACTTTTCTAGACTATGACCCTCAAGGTGTAGTAAACGAAGATCAAGTAAAGGATCCCAGCCAAGTGGAAGCTCTTTGTACAGCAGCATATGCATCGTTGGGCAATGATCATTATGACAAGCCTTTTAGCCTTTGGCCCTACGGAAATGTGCGCTCAGATGATGCCTATAAAGGAGGTAATGACCAAGCAGATATTGCTGCTTTCCATTTTTATGAAATCTCAGAGAATGTGCGAACTGACTTTGGTGAAGCTGATGGACTATGGTTTTATATGTTTGAGGCTATTTCGCGCACAAACTCAGCACTGAGTGTATTAAAATCGATGGATGAAAGTGATTTCAAGAATCGCAATAGCCGCATGGGCGAGATGTATTTCCTACGTGGACATTTTTATTATATGCTTAAATTAGTATTTGGCCATATCCCTTTTGTAGATGAAGATTTGCCACTTGACGAATATGATTTTGTTTCTAATACTTTGCCAAATGATGAGCAATGGGCTTGGATATGTCGCGATTTTCAGCAAGCCTATGATTTGTTGCCGGTAAGTCAGAATGAGATTGGGCGTGCTAACAAAATTGCAGCAGCTGCCTATTTATCAAAAGCCTATCTCTTTAAAGCATTTCGCCAAGATGAGATGAATAATGTAGCTGCCCAGCCAAATGCTGATGATTTGAATAAAGTTCTAGAATACAGTGCAGTGGTAATGAATTCTTCTTACGGTTTAGAACCAGATTTTGCCAATAATTTCTTGCCCGGTACTTTTCAAAACGGGAAGGAGTCAATTTTTGCCATTCAATATTCTACCGATGATGGTACAATGTTTGGACGCCTAAATTGGAGTGACGTACTGTCAGTGCCTATGGGCTTAGGATGTTGCGACTTCCACAAACCTAGTCAGAATCTAGTGAATGCTTTCAAAACGGTGAATGGGCTGCCTGATTTTAGCAACTTCGATCAACTGGATTATAATGCAACATTCGATATGGTTGATCCACGTCTTTACCATACAGTAGCACTTCCTGGTGTGCCTTATAAATATAATGAGGAACTTATTTACGAAGAGAGCTGGAATCGTACACCTACTGTTTATGGATATTATGCATCCTTAAAAGAAAACGTGGATCCATCTTGTGATTGTTTTAAGAATGTTTCTCCTTTCTATGCCAATTCTAAGAACCGTATTGTTTTGCGCTATGCAGATATCATGCTGGTTAGAGCTGAAGCATTAGTAGAGTTAGGTCGCGAAACCGAAGCTAGACCTTTGATCAATTCATTACGCGAACGCGCACAAAGTAATGTATTTATCCCTTATGCCAACAATCTAAGCATTGCTTCATACCCTGCTACTGGGTGGACTCGTGAATTTGCACGAGAAGCAGTGCGCTGGGAAAGACGCCTTGAATTGGCCATGGAGGGACATCGCTTCTTTGACCTAGTCCGTTGGGGGATAGCCAACGATGTATTGAATAGCTATTTCAAGACAGAAGGCGAACGTCGTTTTTATCTAAAGGAGGGAAACTTTGATAAAAATAAGGATGAGTATATTCCAATTCCTCAGCAGCAGATCAATTTTACAGAGGGTATTTATCAACAAAATCCAGGTTGGAACTAATCTGTACCAACAATCCTAAAAGCATATCAAAATGAAGAAAGATAATTATATAATAATCAGTTTGTTCATGAGTCTACTAGCAATGACAGCCTGTAGTGATGATAATTATAACGGTATAGATAATAGTGGGGAAGTTAAGATTATCTCTTTTAGTGATAATCTTGCAAAACTAATTACCGTAAATGAACTTAATGGCAGTATCGAACTGATTTATCCATCAAGTACTAATTTGACCACTCTTTCACCCTCCCTTCAACTTTCTGAAGGTGCACGCGTTCTCACACCAGAGAATCCAGAGGGGCCTATCGATTTATCAAACATTACCAGCTATCGTATCGTAAATGGCAACCTTTATCATGATTACAAGGTGCTGGCTCAACATGTGTCAGATATCGCTAAAATAGAGTCGTTTGCTATAGGTCGATATAAAGGAAGTATTGATCATTCAACACGCTCCATTAAAATTAATTATCCTATAGGAGAAAGTCTGGACGCTTTGATTCCTACTCTTACAGTTAACGATGGAGCTAAATTAATGACTTCGCTTAGTGCACCATTTAACTTTACAGAACCGGTAGATTTTGTAATGACTTATATGGATGAAACTTTCACCTACACAGCGTCTGTTATTCCAACTGTATTTGTACCAATGGCATTCCTTGGCGAGGCAGCTTCTGCCAATCTATTAAGTAATAATGATGAGAAAAAAGCATGGGAATGGATGAAGGAGAACTACGAAACTGCTGAATACCTATCATTTGATGATATTAAAGCTGGCAAAGACCTAACAAAGTATAGGGTTATCTGGTATCATTATGACTCTTATGGTGTTGGAGGTGATCCGGTAGCTCCAGACGTTGCAAATCATCCATTAGTAATATCTGCTCTTAATGACTATCTAGCGCAAAAGGGAAATATGTTCCTTAGCTCTGCCGGTATGGCATTAGGTAAATTACTTAAGATATCCAAAGATGGCAACATGTTCAATAATGCATGGGGATTTGATAATGAACCCTTCAACGTGAGCGATGGTAATGGTTATGGATGGGGACTACGAGTTACCGACCATATAATCTTTAACGGCTTGCGCAAACCAGTTGGAGAAACGAATCGCGTATTCATTTTAAGTAATGGTTGTACAACGCGTGGTCATAATGTACGTTGGAACCTAAAGGCCGATTGGACACCACAATATCTAGGACGTGACACTTGGATGGAAACAAATGGGGGTAAGCAATTGGCAGACTTGCACTGGGCTGACAATATGGATGAGACCTCGGTTATCACCGAATATGAAAAGAATGCAGAAAGAGGAACTGTCATAACTTGTGGTGCTGAATCATACGATTGGTATGAAGACAACTACCCAAGTAATACTTTCCGTGATAACTTGGAGCTATTGACTCAAAATATCCTTAATTATTTAATTGATTAGTAACTTACCCTTAAAGAAAGATTATGAAGAACTTAACTTGTCTGTATACTCTACTAGCCGCTGGATTTACTCTAGCGGCATGTAGTGATCATGATTATATTTGCAATGATCCCGAAGCTGACCTTAATGCGCCAGCCTATCACGATGTGAACGACCTATACCAAACATATAATTTGTTTTGGAAACCTGCTGATGGATGGGTAGGTGATCCAATGCCATTCTATGAGAATGGGCAGTATTATGTAATGTATCTTCACGATGCACGCGATGGTGGAGATACTTTCCACCCATTTGCTATGGCATCAACAACAGATTTTACATCGTTCACTGATCACGGTATTGTTGTGCCTTGCGGTGCAGATAATAGCCAGGAAGATGCTTTAGGTACTGGCTCGACTATAAAAGTGGGAGATACCTATTACACCTATTATACTGGTCATAATAATAATCTTTGGCCAGCAGAGAAAATATATTTAGCAACTTCCAAGGATTTGCTCACCTGGACTAAACAAACAGATTTCGTGCTTGAAGCACCACTTAATGATGTGGATCGCAATGAGTTTCGTGACCCTTTTATCTTGAAAGAGGATGACGTATATAAAATGCTTATCACAAGTCGTGCTTATGTATCCGCAGTCAATGATTGGCAGGCTGTGATATTGCAATATTCATCTACTGATATGCTGAATTGGAGTTTGGAAGATCCTTTTTACTACAATGGTGAGCGCATGCTAGAATGTCCTGACGTATTCACTATGGGAAACTATCAGTATCTAATATATTCTAATTGGGACTGGGCAGAAACTGATAGACGTACGCGTTATGTCTATCGGGAAGCGGGTAGCAATACTTGGATCACTCCTGAACAACCCGCTCTCGATGACCATTTTTTCTATGCAGGAAAAACTGCGGGCGAAGGTAGTGAACGTTATCTTTTTGGATGGTGCTATACACGCGAAAACCATAAAGATAGTGGTAGTAAGGTGTGGGGTGGCTCTCTTGTTGTTCATAAGTTGCTTCAAAATAGTGATGGTACACTTAAAGTGGCTATACCAACACCTATCTGTTCTGCCCTTTCGTCAGAAATAGATTTATTAGGTAAAGTAATGGATGGGGCCTCATATAGTAACAGTCAATATGTTCTAAAAAGTAGTGGAGAGAGTAAGGCTGTAGCAGTTTTCGATGGAATAAGAGATGCATATCGCATACATGGAACATTGAACACAGGGAGTTCTCAACGCTGCGGATTCGAATTCGGAGCAAGTGGAAATCGCTCCGAAGTACATGATTTGGTATTTGATATGCAAGCAAGTACATTAAATCTGGAACGGATTCTGAATGGACAAACTGTAGCAGTTGTTAGCTCTGTCAATCTGCCGCAAGGGAATGAGTTTGATATAGATATAATCGTCGAGAATGCAGTTTGTGTCGCCTATATTAACGGCGAAAAAGCTTTGACTAATCGTATTTATCAGATGAACCGAAACGGTTGGGGATTATTTACTCAAGATGGTGAAGCTACTTTCAGTATAAAAGCATACAAATAATCCCACTATTTAAATTAAAATTTTGTGTAGAGGCCATAAAAGTTTATCTAGGCTACTACATATCTTTTAAGCGGCCAAGAAGCTCAATTCTTGATAAGGCTCTTTAACGAATCACTCAGGCAGTGCACTAAATATGTGCTAAACCTCAGCTTCGTTAAAGAGCCTTAGTCGTTCCTTTAAGCTGTTCTTTTTTTACAACAAGAAACTGATACGATAGAATCAGCTAAATGTTGAGCCTCGGATGAATAGCTTTTAGATAATAGTGTGATAATCTAATAAAATTCCTATTTTTGCAGCAAACAACGATTAAATCAATGACTAAGCTAAGTGTTAATATTAATAAGGTGGCGACCCTGCGCAACGCACGTGGTTTCAATGTTCCGGATGTAGTGCAAGTTGCACTAGACTGCGAACGTTTTGGGGCAGATGGTATTACTGTGCACCCTCGACCTGACGAACGACACATCACCATGAAGGATGTTTACGACCTCAAAGCTGTACTCCGCACAGAGTTCAACATAGAAGGCTATCCATCTCCAGAATTTATTGACCTTGTGCTCAAGGCCAAACCTCATCAAGTGACCTTGGTTCCCGATACTCCGGAACAGTTGACTTCAAATGCCGGTTGGGATACAAAAACTCACCTTTCATTCTTGAAAGAGGTGCTCGACACATTTAGCAGTGCGGGCGTACGTACTTCTCTTTTTGTGTCTACCGATGTCGAAATGATTGAGTTTGCTGCAAAAGCTGGCACCGATCGTGTAGAACTTTACACTGAACCTTACGCTTCTGCTTTCCCAAAGAATCCCGAGGCTGCGGTGGCTCCTTTCGTAGAAGCGGCCAATGCTGCTCGTAAACTTGGCTTAGGGCTTAATGCCGGTCATGATTTAAGTCTACAAAATCTGAATTACTTCTTTACGAACGTTCCTGGCCTTGACGAAGTTTCTATAGGTCATGCACTGATAAGCGATGCCCTCTACCTTGGGCTAGAACAGACTATTCACGAATATAAGAAATGTTTAAACCGATGAGTCTTTTACTTTTTCTGCAAAGCGCAATCAATACAACAGAAACTGTTGTGCCTATCGAGACTGAAATAGAAGTGCTACCAACCGAAGTGGAAATGAATCTACTTGATATCGCTTTCAAAGGTGGTTGGATTATGATTGTTTTGGGTATCCTTTCTGTCATTTGCTTCTACATCTTTTTCGAACGTTTATACACCATCAGCAAAGCCAATAAAGAGGATCCCTCTTTTATGGATCGTATCAAGGATTATATCTATCAAGGAGATATTAAAACTGCTCTCAATTACAGTAAAAGTGTGGAAACACCATCGGCTCGTATGATTGAGAAGGGTATCACTCGACTTGGTAGACCTATTCAAGATGTGCAGGGTGCTATTGAGAATGTGGGCAATATTGAGGTGGCTAAGTTAGAAAAAGGACTCCCTATCATGGCGACTATTGCCGCCGGAGCACCTATGATTGGTTTCTTGGGTACAGTTATCGGTATGGTTCGTGCCTTCTTTGCTATGGCAAACGCGGGTAGTGGCAATATTGATATATCATTGTTATCAGGAGGTATCTATGAGGCAATGATCACCACTGTAGCTGGTTTGCTGGTAGGTATCTTGGCTATGTTTGCCTACAATTATCTTGTAATGTTGGTCGATCGCGTAGTCAATAAGATGGAATCACGCACTATGGATTTTATGGATTTGCTCAACGAACCCATTAAAAAGTAGTTGAAAGATGGCATTAAAGCGAAGAACAAAAATAACGCCGGTGTTTAGTATGGCTTCCATGACGGATGTCATCTTCTTGCTGCTCATCTTCTTTATGATTACATCTACGTTGGTGACGCCCAATGCCATCAATGTGTTGCTACCCCAGGGCAAGCAGCAGACCAATGCTCGTCCCCTGAGCCGTGTCATTATCGATAAGAATCTGAACTACTTTGTAGCTTTTGGTAGCGAAAAGGAGCAATCCATCTCACCCGATGATTTAACCCCTTTCCTGCAAGAATGTGCAGCGAAGGCACCCGAAATGTTTGTGGCACTCTATGCCGATGAAACAGTGCCTTACAAAGAGATTGTGCGTGTACTCAATATAGCCAATGATAACCAGTTTAAGATGGTTTTGGCTACTCGACCACCCGAAAGAAACCGTTGATGGACAATAAGAAGAGAGCGAAATATTATGGTATTATAGGTACGGCAGCGCTTCATATAGCACTGTTGGCCGTATTGCTTTTGCTGGCCTTCTCAACTCCTTCCGTTGACGAAGACGGTGGAGTTCCCGTGTTGATGGGAAGTGATGATGCATGGACTGCACAAGCCGCCAAGGATGGCTTAGTGGATGTCGATGTGTTGACCGAGACTGTACTGCCTCCACCCACTCCCACACCCTCTACAGATGCAGAGGAACTGATTACTCAAACTATAGAGGAAACAGTGGCTATCGAATCGGTAGAGAAGAAGACAGAGAAGAAAAAAGAACCGCAACCCAAGCCGGAACCTGTCAAGAAAGAGACTCCTCAACCAAAACCAGAAAAGACCCGCGAAGAGATCGAGGCTGAAGCTAAACGCATTGCCGAGGAGAAAGCCGAACGCGAACGTAAGGAGGCTGCCGAACGTGCTGCTAAACGTGTGTCGGGTGCATTTGGTAAAGGCGCAGGTATGAATACCGGTGGTGCCGATGCCGGCTCTACGCAAGGCAAAGGTGGTGCGGGAACAGGAAATGCCGACCACGGTGCATTGACAGGTAGTGGTGGCTATGGTGAGTACGATCTTCAAGGCCGATCAATAGGTGGAAGTGGTTTGCCTCGCCCTGAAGGCAACTTTCAAGAAGAGGGAACTGTTGTTATATCTATCACTGTGAATCCACAGGGTAGGGTGATTGATGCTAGCTTCGACCCCCGACGTACCAATACCGTTGATCCTCGTTTGCGCAAAGCTGCAATGGATGCTGCACGTAAGGCACGCTTTAACGAGGTGACTACCGTAAATAATCAAGTAGGTACAGTAACCTACTATTTCAAATTGAGATAACTAATCAAGATATAAAACCTTTAATATAGTTCAAAGATGAAGACAGTTTATGTATTTTTTGCTGATGGATTCGAAGAAATCGAAGCCCTTACCGCTGTAGACGTTTTAAGACGTGCAGGTATGAATGTGAATATCGTTTCGGTTACAGAAGATGAGATTGTAAAAGGTGCACACGGTGTATCGGTCTTTTGTGATGTAAACTTTGTCAACTGCGACTTCTATAATGCTGACCTATTGTTGCTTCCGGGTGGTATGCCTGGTGCCGACACGCTAGCTAAGCACAAAGGTTTAAGCAAGCTTTTGACTAAGTTTGCCCAAGAAGGTAAACTGATTGCTGCCATTTGTGCGGCACCAATGGCTCTTGGCAACTTGGGTCTGCTCCAAGGTTATAAGGCTACTTGTTATCCTGGCTTCGAGCAATACCTCACCGGTGCTATCCTAGAAGATAAACCAGTGGTGCACGATCGTAATATCATTACTGGTAGTGGTCCAGGTGCTGCTCTACACTTCGCTTTGAAAATTGTTTCAGTGATGCTGGGCAAGGATAAGGCCGACGAACTTCACGACGGTATGGTTGTAAAAAGCTAAGATCTCCGAATGAAATTTACTGCCATTATAGTTGCCGGTGGTTCGGGAATGCGTATGGGGGCTGAGGTGCCCAAACAGTTTCTTCCTATTGGCAATAAACCCATATTGATGCATACACTAGAGGCTTTCCATCGTTTCGATAGAACGATGGAAATCATTCTAGTATTACCCCAAAGCCAACAACAATATTGGTCTACTCTATGCAGTGAGTACGCATTCACTCTTCCTCATCGGGTAGTCGATGGTGGCGAAACCCGCTTCCACTCTGTGTTCAATGGCTTACAACAAGCCACGGGCCACTATGTTGCAGTGCACGATGGGGTGCGTCCTTTTGTGTCGGCAGAGGTTATCAACCGTTGCTTTGAAGAGGCGCAACGCACCAAAGCAGTAATTCCGGTAATAGATGTCTACGAATCTCTTCGCCAGGTGTGCGATTCTCAGCTCAGTGTGGCTGTAGACCGCAGCCAATTCAAATTGGTGCAGACACCACAAGTATTCGAGGCCAACTTGTTGCGCAGCGCATATCAACAACCCTTCAATCCTCTTTTTACGGATGATGCTTCGGTGGTTGAGGCCTATGGCGCCACTATTGCATTAGTTCCCGGCAATCGTGAGAACATTAAGATTACCACTCCTTTTGATTTACAGATTAGCTCGGCACTTCTAGGATGATCGATTTAACCGCACGCGATATAAAATATATTACCGGTGTAGGTCCACAAAAAGCAGAAATACTTCAAAAAGAACTGCAAATATCTTCCCTACACGATCTCATCTACTATTTCCCGTATAAATATGTAGACCGAAGCCGCATATACCAAGTTAGCGAGCTCAACGGTTCTATGCCCTATATCCAGCTCAAAGGTAAGATTATTGGTTTCGAAACCTTTGGAGAAGGTCGTCAACGCCGCTTGGTAGCCCATTTCAACGATGGCACCGGCACAGTAGATTTAGTCTGGTTCCAAAGCATCAAATATATCACTAGTCGCTATAAGCTGCATCAAGAGTATATCGTGTTTGGCCGCCCCACTGTCTTCAATGGCCGTGTCAATGTGGCTCATCCCGATATCGATAAACCCGAGGATCTGAAACTTACCTCTAAAGGTTTACAGCCCTACTATAACACCACCGAGCGGATGAAGCGTAGCTTTTTAGCTTCGCCGGCTTTGGCGCGTATTATCGCAATTGCTTTGCAAGGCATCACCGAACCTTTGCGCGAGACTCTACCTCAGTGGTTGCTGTCACAGTATCATCTGATGCCACTCACGGAGGCTATCAACACGGTGCATTTCCCTACTAGCCCCGATGCCTTGCGCAAAGCTGAGTATCGCTTGAAATTCGAGGAACTCTTCTATATTCAGCTAGCTATTCTTCGCTATGCCAAGGACAGACAATTGCGCTATCGCGGTTATGTGTTTAGCAAAGTTGGCGATCATTTCAACACCTTTTACTCTCGCTATTTGCCCTTCGAACTGACAGGGGCACAGAAACGTGTGCTCAAAGAGATTCGACAGGACGTGGGAACGGGTAGACAGATGAATAGATTGGTGCAGGGCGATGTAGGTAGTGGTAAGACCTTAGTAGCCTTGATGAGTATGTTGTTGGCCATTGACAATAAGTTTCAGGCTTGTATGATGGCGCCTACCGAGATCTTGGCCAATCAGCACTACGAAACCATTTGTGCATTCTTGAAAGATATGGATATCCGCGTGGAGCTGCTCACCGGTTCCATTAAAGGTAAAAAGCGAAAGGAGATACACGAAGGTCTGCTCAATGGCGATATTGATATCCTTGTGGGTACCCATGCCGTGATCGAGGATACTGTACAGTTTGCCTCTTTAGGACTAGCCGTAATCGATGAGCAGCACCGTTTTGGTGTGGCACAGCGTGCACAGCTTTGGCATAAAAATACCTATCCGCCTCACGTGTTGGTGATGACGGCTACACCTATACCTCGCACACTTGCTATGACTCTTTATGGCGACTTGGATGTATCGATTATTGATGAACTTCCTCCCGGTCGTAAGCCGATTCAAACCATTCATCAGTTTGACAATCGCCGTGAAAGTATGTACCAAAGTGTACGCAATCAAATAGCCGAAGGTCGTCAAGTCTATATCGTCTATCCCTTGATAAAAGAGAGCGAGAAGATCGATTTGAAGAACTTAGAAGAGGGATATCATCAGATCTGCGAAGCTTTTCCCGAAGCTAAGGTATGCAAAGTGCATGGCAAGATGAAGCCTGTCGAAAAAGATGCGGAGATGCAAACATTTATCTCAGGCGAATCACAAATTATGGTGGCAACTACCGTTATCGAAGTGGGGGTGAATGTGCCCAATGCATCTGTTATGATTATCGAGAATGCCGAACGTTTTGGACTCTCACAACTTCATCAGCTGCGTGGCCGAGTAGGTCGTGGTGCCGATCAGTCTTATTGTATTTTGGTGACAAAATATCAGTTGGCCGAAGATACCCGTAAACGTCTCGAAATTATGGTACGTACCAACGATGGTTTTGAGATAGCCGAAGCCGATTTAAAGCTTCGTGGACCGGGTGACTTAGAAGGCACTCAGCAGAGTGGGGTGGCGTTTGACCTCAAGATAGCAGATATTGCTAGAGACGGACAGCTGTTGCAGTATGTACGCGAGATTGCACAGGCCATAGTTGATGAAGATCCTCAAGGTGTGCTCCCTAAAAACGATACACTTTGGGCGCAACTTAACGCACTTAAGAAGTCAAATGTTAATTGGGCCTCTATCAGCTAGCTCTACTCATAAAAACGATAGTTGATAAATTGATATGTTGCATAACATATATACTCCTTCAATCCCTTAACATAAGCCGGTTTCAACTATAAAAATGCTATAGATAGGGCTTTTTGCTGCAAATTTAGTTAAGCTAATTTCTTGTTTGTTTGATAAAATGCTATCTTTACGGTGTAATGTAAAAATAGACCACGATAGTCTCTATAATTCTCTATCACTATGCTTGAAAGAACACTGGTAATACTAAAACCTTGCACCATACAGCGTGCTTTAGTCGGTGAGATTATTCGCCGATATGAGATTAAAGGATTGCAAATCATTGGAATGAAAATGATGCAACTGTCAGATGAGATATTGAGCGATCATTATGCGCATCTAAAAGACAAGCCTTTCTTCCAGCGTTTAAAGAACTCAATGATGACTACTCCGGTGGTTGTTTGTTGTATGCAAGGTGTTAATGCCGTTCATACCGTTCACGCGATGGCAGGTGCTACCAATGGCCGTGAAGCCGCCCCAGGTACTGTTAGAGGAGACTATTGCATGAGCATGCAGAGTAATATCGTTCACACATCCGATACACCTGAAAATGCCGTGGCCGAAGTAAACCGATTTTTTAAACCAGAAGAGTTGTTTGATTATCAATTAGCCTTTTTCGACTATTTGTATGCAAATGACGAATTCTAAGAATTTATTATAAGCGAACGAATGATTTCTAAATGCTTGAAAACTTGTTTGGTAGCTGCAGCAGCTTTAATTAGTCTTAACTCTTTCTCGCAAGATCTAATTGCACGTCAGGCACCAATCGACAAAAAACTTACATCTGTAGATTCTTTGATGCTGTTGAAGCAAATCCGTGCGGAACAATCTGAGTTCCCTGCATTGGACCTTTATGCATCGTGGAGCAACGAATTTGTACACCGTTACGGTAAAGATGTTGTTGTGCCCGAAACCTATGATATCGATCTAACAGGTTTCCGTATGCCTACAACAAATACACGTATCACCTCTAAATTTGGCCCTCGCTGGCGCCGTATGCACAACGGTATCGACCTTAAAGTGCAAGTGGGCGACACTATTGTGGCTGCTTTCGATGGTAAAGTGCGTATCGTGAAATACGAACGCAAGGGATACGGAAAATATGTAGTGATCCGTCACGACAATGGCTTGGAAACTGTATATGGTCACTTGTCTAAGCAGTTGGTTAAAGAGGACCAGTTGGTGAAAGCGGGTGAAATTATCGGACTTGGTGGTAACACAGGTCGTTCTACAGGTTCTCACCTGCATTTTGAAACTCGTTTCTTAGGTATTGCCATTAACCCTGCGTTGATGTTCGACTTCCCCAATCAAGATATTGTAGCCGATACGTATACGTTCAAGAAACGTCCGGGTCAGCAAAATAGAGCAGGTAGTCACGATACAGAGATGGCTGACGGCGAAATCAGATACCACAAGGTGAAGAGCGGCGACACACTGTCGCGTATTGCTAAACTTAGAGGAGTATCGATTAATACGCTTTGCCGACTTAACGGTGTTAAAACAACAACCACACTCCGTATCGGTCAAGTGTTGCGTTACTCTTAAAAAAAAATAAGACTTTTATCTTTATTCTATAGGCTGGACAAGTTGTTTGTCCAGCTTTTTTTTTCATTCTACATTGTTATTATTAACTTTGCGCTCTATTCAGAAACATCATTCTTATGAAAGATACCAATCAACAATTTGCGCATATCATCGCTTTGTGTCGCGAACTCTTTGCTAAGAAGCTTCACGACTATGGAGCTGCATGGCGCATCATGCGTCCAATGTCGGTGACCGATCAGATATTCATTAAGGCCAACCGCATTCGTAGCATCGAAACAAAGGGTGTGTCACTTATTGACGAAGGGATACGTTCCGAGTTTATTGGCATCATCAATTATAGTATCATCGCACTTATTCAACTCGAACTAGGCTTCTCGGGCAGTGTGGATATTGACAACGAGAAAGCTTTAAAGCTTTACGATAAGTATGCCGCTGAGGCTCTCGAATTGATGAAGGCAAAAAACCATGATTATGATGAAGCTTGGAGAGGTATGCGTGTCACTTCGTACACCGATCTCATCCTGATGAAGATTAATCGCACTAAGCAAATAGAGAATCTTGAAGGCGGCACTCTGGTATCCGAGGGTGTGGAAGCCAACTATATGGATATGATCAACTATGCCGTGTTTGGCATGATTAAACTAGAGTTTGGAGAGTAAAAACCTACATATAGCAAAGAAGGTGGTTGCCAATATCGCTCGTTTTTTATTGGCAGCACTTTTTGTATTCTCAGGTTTTGTGAAACTTGTCGACCCCATTGGTGGTATGTACAAGATTCAAGATTACTTCATCGCTTTTGGCTTAGCCGATATTTTCCCTAACATCATCCTCCTTATACTAGGTACGGGTGTTGCCGTGCTCGAATTTACGCTGGGTACTTGCCTCTTGTTGGGCATACGTCGTAAGCTCTCTACTTGGCTCTCGTTGCTGCTCATGATCTTTATGACAGGGCTTACCCTGTTTCTAGCTGTTACCGATGGTGTGTCCAACTGTGGCTGTTTCGGCGACGTCCTAGTGCTCAGCAATTGGGAAACCTTCTATAAGAATATCTTTTTGCTTCTGCTGGCTATTCTTGTATTCAAGTGGAAACATCTCATCATCCCCTTTATCTCGTATAAATCGCAATGGCTCGTTTCGCTTTACACTTTTCTTTATGGTGTAGGTTTGGCCGTGTATTGCCTTATCCATCTGCCCGTACTCGATTTTCGTCCCTTTAAGATTGGTAAAAACATTCTTACCGAGATGTCAATACCCGATGGCGCAGATTTGCCCGTTTACGAAACCTATTTTACGATGGAAAAGGATGGGGAGCGCAAAGAGTTTACGCTAGCTGATTATCCTGATGCTACGTGGAACTATGTTGATGCTCGCACAGAACTGGTAAAGAAGGGTTTTGAGCCGTCTATACACGACTTCACATTGCTCGACTATCGTACGGGCGATGACATAACAGAGCGTGTGTTGCAAGACTCAACCTATAACTTTCTCTTGGTAGCCAATCGTCTGGATAAAGCCGATGATAGCAACATCGATTTGATCAATGAAATATTCGATTATGCTGCTGAGCATGGCTATGGTTTCTATTGTCTCACCTCTTCGTCGGGCGATGATTTAGAAACTTGGCAAGATCGCACCGGTGCAGAGTATCCTTTTGTGCAGGTAGATGATATTACTCTTAAGACAATAATTCGTTCCAACCCAGGGTTGATGCTGATTAAAGACGGCACCATCCTAAATAAATGGAACGACAACGATATTCCACTTGTTGATGAGCTAGACCCACGTGGACTAGACTACAGCGAAGTGGGGCAGATGGCTCTGACCACCGATTTGCACGTGGTTGGCTTCTGTATACTGTGGTATTTTATACCGCTACTTTTAGTGATGGGTGGAGATCTAATTTGGGTCTACCACACAAAAAGAAAAACACGCAAAGTTTCGGAGAAAGATCTTAATAAGGATTCTTCTAATCCGTCCGAATCGTTGCAATAATATAGAAATAACTTAACCCTAATATTTTAACCCTTTAATTCAAGACAAAATGAGAAAAAACATTGTTGCAGGAAACTGGAAAATGAACAAGACACTTCAAGAAGGTGTTGCACTAGCACAAGAATTAAACGCTGCATTGGTAGCTGACAAACCTGTTTGTGATGTTGTAATCTGTACTCCATTTATTCACTTGGCATCGGTAACTCCTATCGTTGACTCGGCTGTGATTGGTGTGGGTGCTGAAAACTGTGCAGACAAAGTTTCGGGTGCTTATACAGGCGAAGTTTCGGCTGCTATGGTGGCTTCTACAGGTGCACAATATGTGATCCTTGGTCACTCTGAACGTCGTGCTTACTATGGCGAAACTGTGGAGATACTAACAGAGAAAGTAAACTTGGCTTTGGCTAACGAGCTTACTCCTATCTTCTGTATCGGCGAAGTGCTTGCTGAACGCGAAGCTAACCAACAAAACGAAGTGGTAGCTGCACAGCTTGCTTCTGTATTCCATCTTTCTGCCGAAGAGTTTGGCAAAGTAGTATTGGCTTACGAACCCGTTTGGGCTATCGGTACAGGCAAAACGGCTACATCTGCTCAAGCACAAGAAATTCATGCTTTCATCCGCTCGTTGATTGCAGAGAAGTATGGCAAAGAAGTAGCAGACAATACTTCTATCCTTTATGGTGGTAGCTGCAACCCTACAAATGCGAAGGAGTTGTTCTCTAACCCAGATGTGGATGGTGGTTTGATTGGTGGCGCTTCATTGAAGGTGGCCGACTTCAAAGCTATTATCGATGCTTTCAAAGCTTAACAACTAAGAATTTTCTACAGACACCCTCGGCCTAGGTCGGGGAGGTCTGTAGCTTTTATTGATATTATTTTATGAGAAAGGTTTATCTTTTACTTTTATTGTTTGTGGGAGTGTCGGCATCTTTATCGGCGCAAGACATTGTGTATAGCCTAGAAAAGCGTGTTCCGGGTCAAGGGGTGGTTACTATCCAACAAGATCCAGCCATCGCTAACCTCATTGGGAGACAGACGTTCGTCGGCGAATCGACTACCGAACGAAAAGAGATTCAAACCAATGGCTACCGCGTACAAGTATATGCTGGTCCCAACTCGCGTGTGGCGCGTACCGAGGCCGAACAGGTAGGCTCTAAAGTAAAGGTATACTTCCCCGAATTACCAGTCTATACATCATTTGCTACTCCACGTTGGTTAACTCGTGTAGGCGATTTTCGTAGTATCGAAGAAGCCGATGCCATGATGCGTCAGCTCCGTGCCACCGGTGTATTCAAAGAGGTGATTATTGTAAAAGATAAGGTAAATATTCGTCTGTAGTACCGATTATCTCAGTACTACACGATCGCCTAGGTGTTTCACCATGATGCGCTCTATATCTTTTAGTTGCTTGTAGCGCTCCATCAGCTCGGCAAACTTCTCTTCATTGTTCCCCACTACTGGGTCTTTTAGCTGATTGAGAATACCTTTCAGCTCCTCGGCCACTACAGCATTTTTATAGTTAATCATTAAAATAGGCACTAGCTCGTGCAGACGCTCCTCGTCCGTTATCACTGTCTGTGTCTTCGAATGGACCTTGCTTAGCTGGTAGCGATCGGCTGCCAGTTCTAAAGCCACTCGGCTAATCTCTGGGTCGGGGTGATTGATGAAATAACGCTCCGCCACAAAGCCCGTATCATTAAGGTGACTCATTGCCTCCTCTAGTATTTGCTTATGGATAGGCACTTCAAAGGCCAATTCATCCTCGGTTAGGTCGCTCACCACATACTCAATCACTCGCATATCGACCTGCGAACCATCCTCTTCTTCTACCTGACACATCACTTTCTCTCCATATCTAATAATAGACTGGATAATCAGTTGTTCGTATTTAAAGAACTTGTAGCCCGATGTTTTGGCACCTTGTGCCACTACGGGTTGCGGTATAGGGCTGGTTGTAGGTACGGGAGATATAGGGTTAGGTTGTTGTGGGGTGGGCATAGCTTCGCCACTACCGCCTCTACGCTCTATTTGTCTAGCTTTAACCTCCTGATCTTTCTGCTTCGCTTCGGCTAGAGCAGTGCGCTTTTTAGCCACTTCCGCTACGAGCAGACTATCTGCCATCTGCAACAACTGTCCACACTCTTTAATGTAAACATCGCGTACGATAGCCTCAGGGATAACCGCTATCGATCCCACCAAGTCGCTAATGAGTTCAGCACGTTTGATAGGGTCATTCCCCACCTCTTTCTGCAACAGTTTTAGCTTGAAGCGAATACAGTCTAGCGCATTCGTATCGATATACTCCTTTACCTCCGAAGCACTATGTTTGCGAGCAAAAGAGTCCGGGTCCTCATCTTCAGGCAGAAGACAAATCTTTGTATTCATCCCTGCTGCAAGCAGTGGGTTGATACTTTTGAGCGCTGCTTTGATACCCGCCTCGTCGCCATCAAACAGTAGCGTCACATTGCTAGTGAGTCGGTGGATATTGGTAATCTGCGACTCAGTAAAAGCGGTACCCGATGGGGCCACCACGTTCTCTATCCCTGCCTGGTGCATAGAAATCACGTCGGTGTAACCTTCTACAATATAGCAGCAGTTCAGCGTTTGTATCGCCTTCTTGGCAAAGAAGATACCATAGAGAATATTACTTTTATGATAGATCTCCGATTCGGGCGAGTTGACATATTTAGCAGTGATACCTTTAGTTTGAGCGCTCAGCACGCGTCCACCAAATCCTACCACCTTACCAGCCAAGCTATGGATAGGGAAGATGATACGTCCCCAGAAACGGTCGCGTAGCTTGTGATCATCATTCTCATAGCAGAGTCCCGTTTTTAGCAGATACTCTTTCTTGTAGCCTTTCTTCTCAGCCTCTAGCGCCAAAGCATAGCGATGGTCGGTGCTGTAGCCAATCTGAAACTTATCGATGATATCTTCTCGGAAGCCACGGTTGCGGCAGTAAGCCATACCGATAGCTCGTCCGTCCTCGGTGTTACGCAATGTGTTTTGGAAGTAGTCGCGCGCAAAGGCATTAAGAATTAGCATACTCTCTCTATCGTCCTGTGCCTGCTGTTGTTCCTTGGTCATTTCGCGCTCAGGAATCTCGATGTTGTACTTCTTTCCCAGCATACGAATAGCCTCTTGGAAGTTGCATTTCTCCAGCTTCATCAAGAAGTGCACCGCATTACCCCCTTCGCCACAGCTAAAACATTTACATATCCCTTTAGATGGCGATACATAGAACGAGGGTGTGGTATCTTCGTGAAACGGACAGAGCCCGATGTAGTTCACCCCACGTTTTTTCAGTGTGACATAGTCCGACACCACATCTTGTATATCTGCAGTGTCTATAATGCGTTGAACGATATTTTGGTCGAGAGCCATATTCTTTTATTTGTTGTTACCGCAAAGTTAAGTCATTAATCTGGTTTAATCAATAGACAATAACACCGCCTAATAATACATTTTGTTTTATTATTTATTGCATTCGGCAGAGAAGCAGCGTGTCGCGTCCAGTCCAATAATTCCTCTGATATTGCGATGTATTATCCGTGTGGTTATATATGACAGTAGTGGCACAGCCTGCTGTGCCGTCCAACCCAGCGTGATAAATCAATGCGTGATTTTTCCCTGCGGATATATGGGCACAGCAGGCTGTGCCGCTACATTTTTTGATTTTGTTTGTGATAGGGGACATCATTTATGTGTAGGGTCACAGCCTGCTGTGACCGTTCCAATGCACGTCCAATAAATCCTCAGATATTGTGGTGTGTTTATACCTATAGGAGGATGGTTTGGTAGGTAGCCCTACTCACCATGTTGGCAAGCCCTTGCTACCGTGCTGGCAAAGGCTTGCTACCAAGCAGAGTAGCCCTTGCCAGCAAAAGGCCCTTTCAGGGGGCTCAGCATGGGTTGAAAGGGCCGCTGTAAAGGAATCTGTTTATAACAACAAAGGCTATCCCTATATTAATTGGGGATAGCCTTTGCTTAATTGTTCTATTCGAATGTCTTACTGTATATTCTCGCGAATCTTCTTTAAAAACTTCTTCATCTCCTCACCATCTTTGTTGGTGATAATTTCAAGAAGATTTTTCAATTCTCGGCGGATATTCTCCACTTGTGCGGGTGTGCGTGGGTTGAAGAGAATCTCTTGGAGAAGATAATCATCTTCGCTCAATAGACCTTTGGCAATGGCCATGTGCTTCTTGAATGTTGTACCCGGTGCCTCCTGATGCTTCATCACCCCTGCAAATACCAGAGTCGATACAAAAGGGATGGAGAGCGAGTAGGCCACAGTGTCGTCGTGCTCGTCGAAAGTATATTCAAAGATGTTGAGGTTCAATGAACGGTAGAGGTCTTTGAAGAATACTTTGCCAAGATGATCGCTCTCGCTGATAACGATGGCACTCTCACTACTCAAGTTGTTGAGGCTAGCAAAAGTAGGGCCAAACATGGGATGGGTCGATACATAGCGGAATCCACATTCGCGGTAGAAGCTTTGCAGCCCCGTTTTCACCGAGGCGATATCGCTCAGGATGCAGTCTTTCGATAGGGCAGGCATCACGTCGCGGAAAGCCTCTAGCGTGTATTTCAACGTCACCGCATTGATCACAAGTTCGGGATCGAACTCGCGAATCTCCTCTAGGGAAGTGAAGCGATAAGTGTTGTACACAAAACGTAGTTGGTGAGGATTGCGGTCGTATACGGCCGTTTCGTGTTGAAAGCTCAATACGTCGGTAAAGAACGAGCCCATTTTTCCGGCTCCCAGTATCAGGATTCTCATAACTCGCCTCCCTTATTTTTTGTTGATAATTTCCATTTGTAGGCGTACCGACTCCTCGTGAATGGCTTCGAACACCTTCATCAAGAACTCGGGGCTCATACCACATTGCTCAGCTTGTGCACCACGCTTTTCTAGTATCTCGTTGTAGCGACCCGTTTGTAATACAGTGATTCCTTTCTCCTTTTTGAAAGTACCAATCTCACAAGCCACGCGCATACGTTTCGCTAGCTCTTGAATGATATTGTCATCGCACTCATCAATCTGCTTGCGAAGTTGGCCCAAGTTCTCAGTGCTTTGTGTCTCTTGACGAATCACCAAAAGGTTCAAGATGTAATCTAGCACCTCTGGAGTAACCTGTTGTGAGGCATCACTCCAAGCACAGTCGGGATTGCAGTGGCTCTCTATTATCAAACCATCGAAGTTCAAGTCCATGGCTTGTTGAGACAGAGAAGCAATCATCTCACGGCGACCGCCAATGTGGCTAGGGTCACAGAAGATAGGCAATTCGGGCAAACGACGGCGAAGCTCGATGGGGATGTGCCATTGAGGTAAGTTGCGGTAGAGCTTCTTGTCGTAGCTGCTGAATCCACGGTGGATAGCACCGATACGTTTCAAGCCTGCATTGTTGATACGTTCCAACGCACCGATCCACAACTCTAGGTCGGGGTTCACAGGGTTTTTTATCAATACGGGGATATCCACACCCTTTAGAGCATCAGCAATCTCTTGCACCGCAAAAGGGTTGGCTGTGGTACGTGCGCCAATCCAAAGCAAGTCGATACCCGCTTTCAAGCATTCGTACACGTGTTTGGCTGTAGCTACCTCGGTAGATACATACATTCCAGTCTCTTTCTTTACCTCTTTGAGCCATGCCAGACCGTCTACACCTACACCTTCGAAACCACCCGGTTTAGTACGAGGTTTCCAGATACCTGCGCGAAAAAGTTTCAAACCTTTGTCCGACAATTCGCGAGCAGTGGTCATCACTTGTTCTTCTGTTTCGGCACTACAAGGGCCGGCAATCACTATGGGGCGTTTGTTCTCTATTCCGGGAAGTAAGATTGATTCGAGTTCCATATCTTTTTATATTTTAATTGTTATCTTTTTAATGACGTTTTTTAGTTGAGATGTTAGGCCTGCATCACTTTTTTGATGCGTTCTAAGGCTTCGGCCAGTTTATCATCCTTGCAGCAGAGCGAGATGCGGATATAGCGAGCGCCGTTGCTACCAAAGATAAAGCCGGGAGTGAGGAATACACGTGCTTCGTGTAATAGTTTCTCTGTTAGCTGCTCCACATCGACATACTTAGCAGGAATCTTTCCCCAAAGGAACATCCCCACTTGCTTGGGGTCGTAGCTACACTCTAGCACATCCATAATCTCTCCTGCCAGTTGGCGGCGATTGCGATAGTTGGCGTTGTTGCCCTCGTACCAGGTCTCATCCGCTTCGAGTGCGGTGGCTGCCGCTAGCTGCATGGCGCGATACATACCACTATCTATATTGCTCTTCACCTTCAGAATCCATTGAATGAACTGCGGGTTGCTGGCCACCATACCGATGCGCCATCCCGGCATATTGTGGCTCTTGCTCATCGAGTTGAACTCTATACAGCAATCTTTTGCACCTGGTACACTGAGAATACTCATTGGCGTATCGTTCAAGATAAAACTGTAAGGATTATCGTTCACTATCACGATGCCTTTGCGACGGGCAAAGTTCACCAACTTTTCGTAGAGCTCGGGAGTAGCGTTGGCTCCTGTCGGCATGTGTGGATAGTTGGTCCACATCAGCTTAACATCGCTCAAGTCCATTTGTTCTAGTTGCTCAAAGTCGGGCATCCAGTTGTTCTCCTCTTTTAAGTCGTAGGTCACCACCTCGGCACCCAGCAACTTGCTAAGCGAAGTGTAGGTGGGATAGCCGGGATTGGGTACTAATACCTTTTCGCCCGGGTTGACAAAAGCCAGTGTCACGTGCAAGATACCCTCTTTCGAACCGATAAGCGGTTGAATCTCGGTGGCAGGATTTAGCTCCACCCCGTACCATTTACTGTACCAGTTGGCAAAAGCTTCGCGTAGTTGTGGAATACCCACATAAGGCTGATAGCCGTGTCCGTTAGGGTTGTCTGCTTCGCGCTTCAGCACCTCGATGGTAGCTTCTGATGGCGGCATGTCGGGACTACCGATACCCAAGCTGATAACATTCTTGCCTTCGGCATTCATCTGCGCCACCTCTTTGAGTTTGCGCGAGAAGTAGTATTCGCTTACGTCTGCCAATCGGTTGGCAGGCGTTATCTTATAACATGGATTTACCTGATTCATATTCGCCAAGTATTTTAAGTTCTTTGGTAAGTGGAGTGATAGCCGTGATGGCCTGTTTGTAGCGCAGATAGTCGGTAAACGACACATCTATATAGAATTGATATTCCCATTCGCGCCCGATGATGGGCAAGGATTGTATTTTAGTCAGATTGATCTGATAGAAAGAGAGGATGGAGAGGACTTGCGACAGACTACCTTCGGTGTGGGGCAACGTGAAAACCATATTCGACTTATTGGCCTGCACATGGCGGCTCTTTTTAAGTTCATCGGCTTGCCAAGCATCGGCTACTACTAAGAAGCGGGTGAAGTTGTGTTTGTTGGTTTCGATTCCCTCTTGTAGTATCTTCATGCCGTAGCGTTCGGCGGCGGCGCGCGAGCAGATGGCGGCATGTCCTTTGAGCTGTCCCTTGCTGATGGCCTCGGCACTTTGCGCCGTATCTTCTGTCTCTACCACCTTTATCGTGGGGTGTTGTTGCAGAAACTCTCGGCATTGCATCAGCGCGATGGGGTGGGAGTTGACCTCGGTGATGTCGTCCCAGTCTTCATTGGGCAGGCAGACGAAGCAGTGCGATATGCGTAGCTTGTACTCGCCCACAATCTGTGCACCGCTCTGGCGAAGCAGTTCGTGGTTTTGCAGTAGGCTTCCGGCTATAGTGTTTTCAATAGCTAGCATACCTATATTGAGGCTGTCTTGGCGCAACGATTTGAACACATCTTCGAAGGTGGCGCAGCAAATCAGCTCGATCTCTTCTTGGTCGAAAAAACGGTGGGCCGCTATGTCGTGGTACGAACCCAATGTTCCTTGTATAGCAATCTTTTTCATCCTTTATTAGTAGGGCTATAAAAAAATCCCGCCTCAACGTATTGAAGCGGGATTTATATGATTATTCATCTTTTACTTTTCAGTTCTTAAGCATCATTGTCACTTGATACATACAAACTCCCGCTCTACTTTGCTGCTAAAGTAAAAGTAAAAAAAGAAGTAATATGTATAAGTAAAAATGTTCATCTCTGTGGATATTTGCTTTTTATTATGCGACAAAAGTAACACATTAGTTTTATAAACAAAATATTTCTTTCATTTTTTTTGTGAATGGAGCTGAAAGAGTATGAAATGGCTACTGCCAACCCTTCCTCCTACTCTTGTAAGTTAGCATCCACACCAGCGATACTTTTATGCGTGTGGGGCCCACCCAAGTGTAATTGCCACTTCTCTGGCGGATAAGGTGCCACTCTTCATCAACTCCCCATTTGGGCTTGTATTCGCGGTACTTCGTCTTCATATAGCCCACGCTCAAGGCATACTCCATACGTAACGTGCCCTTCTTATTTATCTTGTGTGCAAAGCCTGCACTAGCACCCACCGAAAAGAACTCACCTTGATAGCCTTTTCTCTTCCACTCTAGGTCGTATTTGCCGCCACCCCCATAGAGGCCCACAAACCACCCCGTGAGTAGAGTCTTCTTCTCACGGTTGCCCAGCCAGTAGCGACCTTCGAGATTACCGTTTAGTAACTCTATGCAGATTTGCTCTTTGCTCCATAGCCACCATGGAAATGTCCATTCAGCTGCCACGCTCCACCGCTTACCAATGGGTATCTCTGCCTCTACGTTTAGCACCGTGAGTGCATCATAGAGTAGATTGGTTTTCAGTGCAATAAACGGTTTGCGTGTGTAAGGACGCAAAGGCGTTGTAGGCATTGTCATTTCAGTTGTGACATTCTCTATGCTTTCTATGATTTCAACACTAGGAACTGTATCTTCTATTACACTCTCTATCATAGTTTCAGCTTCGGGTGCCACATTTTTTGTGAGTAGGGTGATGCAGACCGCTGCCGCACGCCTGTAAGGTAGATAATGTTGGCGGATATATCGCCAGGCTTCGCCACCACCTATACCTTTGAGTAGACTCTCTTGGCTTATATTATTACCCTTCTTTTCAACAGCCTCTATCACCTGTTGTCGGTAAGGCAATCGGTTATCTTCTTTTGCGACATTTATTAACCACTGCCAATTGATCTCCTCCACAATTACTTCAGTCATGGAAGGATTGATTTGAGGGTATTTATCTAATATATAGTTTTGGATAGTGTAGCCCCGTAGCAAAGCCAGTTGTTTATTGTAGTTTTCGTTACCATCGGGTGAGGAGCTGGCTTCGATGATGATCTGTTCTAAAGTGTGGTTATCTGTATCGTTGGTGAGCAGTTGATCCATCTTTTTGATAGCAGTCGCATTGTTAAGATAATACTCATCTATATCGGCTTTGTCTAGTGGAAAATAAATGATAGTTTTTTGTTGATCGGCACATCTGGAAATGGCCGATTGTGCTTTAGTGTTTAGTGGCAATAGGTTGATCACCAATAATATAGTATATAAATGAATACTGAGATTTCTCATTAGGGTTAATTGTTTCTGTTTGGAAATGCTCTAAAAGTTTCATGCCTCTAATGAGGCAAGTGGATGAAGTATGCTCTTTATAAAGTTAACACCTCTCTTTTTGAATTGTTCGTTACTGTTTATTGATGTTTACTATTGTTGCATTGGACTGCCATCTTATTAATTTGTATTTTAAGCCCACTAATGTTGTAGGTTCTAAATTCCCTTGCTGATTTACTCCCCCTAATGTATTACCTTCTTTTATGAATAGGTGTTGTTTGACGCTCTTTTAGCTTGTTTCTCATTTGTGTAGGATGCTTTTCTTAGTAAGTGCAATATATATGCGCGAAGAGTTAATAAAGATTAAATGCGAGCTGCTATTTTCTCTAAATAAATTCCGTTTGTGACTATTTTTTGTAAATATATGTAATGTTGTGTGTGTTTTTGTGTGTGGATATCCCATAACTCGTAAAAAGAGCAGTAGATTATACATTTTATGTGGATCTTAAAAGGAGCTAGCAAATAGTATTAGCCTAAGTTTACAATCAGTTGTATCAAGACAGTTTCATAGTTTTACTGCTCCTCTATTTATTAGAATAATGGGTTGTATATGGGACAATTAAATCGGCTATCTAACATTTCTGCAAACAGATAAATCATTTATCATTTTCTGCTACTTATTAATAAAATAGATATCTTGAATGTATATTTATTTTACAATATCCGTGTCTGTTAACACTGTTTTTGTAACTATTTTTTTTGCTGAGTGAGGCGAACATTTTATGCTCTTTGGCGGTTTTATTTTAGAATGTGAAAAGACTTTAACTAATATGAAGAAAAAATACACCTTGTCGATGCTATTTAGCATATGTATGCTATGTGGATTTTGTATCCCAACAATATATGCTCAAGAATTAGGTATTAAAACAAATATACTGTATGATGCTACTACTACGCCCAATCTAGGACTTGAACTAGGTACAGCACCTAAACAGACGTTGCAACTCACCTATAGTTGGAACCCATGGAAATTTAGCGACACCAAGCAGTTGCGTCATTGGATACTATCACCCGAATATAGATGGTGGTTTTGTCATCGCTTCAATGGCCATTTTCTAGGTGCTCATGCACTGGGAGGCCAGTTCAATGTGTCGGGTGTGAAGTTGCCTTTCGGCATTTGGAAAAGCTTGCGCGACCATCGCTATCAGGGCTGGATGGTAGGCGGTGGTATCACCTATGGCTATCAATGGATATTATCAAAACATTGGAATCTCGAGGCTTCGCTCGGGGTAGGGTATTTGCGGCTAAACTATAAGAAGTTTCTTTGTGGCGATTGTGGCGAAGAACTAGATCATCGAAAACGCAACTATGTGGGCCCCACTAAAGCCGCTATTAGCTTACTCTATCTTTTCTGATTCCGTTCATCTAAATTTCCTCTGTTATGAAGAATCTATTACTTATCATTATTTTATTTTTTTCTTCTTTCTTCTATAGTATTACTGCCCAGCAAGCGCCACAGACGTTGGCACAGGGTGATATAGCTGTGCAACGCTTCTCCATGGATCGGGTGGCCGACCAAGTGGTGGTGGGTATGCAGCTCAACCTCGACGGCTTGCATCTCAAACCCAACCGATCTATCGCCTATACACCTGTCATCACGGGGGTAGATGGGCAACAACTTGCGTTACAGCCTTTGGTGATTTCCGGCCGAAAACAATATATCGTTTACGAACGAGAGGGCAACAAGCAGTACCCCACAGCGATGGAGGTGCGGCGACACAATGGTAAATCTCAGCAGGTGGACTACTTACAATCGGTGCCCTACGCTTCTTGGATGAGCGGGGGCAATTTGCAGTTGATAGAAGATCTATGCGGCTGTGGCAAACAATGGGCTTCGGAGGTGGCACAATTTCCAATCTTCGATTTCCACCCCGAAGAGGGCATAGTTCTGGCTTTGATAGAGCCGGAGGTGCAAGCCACCAAGGTGCGGCAAGAAGAGGGGAGTGCTTATCTCGACTTTCCCGTTAATAAGATTATAATTTATCCCGATTACCGTCGTAACCCTGTGGAGTTGCAGAAGATAATCGGCACCATCGATTTGATAAAGGATGATCCGTTTATCACCATTACCGATATCAGTATTCATGGCTATGCTTCGCCCGAAGGGCCCTACAACAACAATGCCCGATTGGCAGCAGGACGTGCCGAAGCACTCAAAGAGTATGTGCGCAAGCAGTATGCTTTCCCCGATTCGCTATTCCACGTCACCTCTACACCCGAAGATTGGGAGGGATTGCGCAAGATGGTGGCTGCTAGCGATCTAGCCGATAAAGATCAGCTGCTCGAACTGATAGATGGTCCTCAAACACCAGATGCGAAGGATGCCGAGCTGAAACGCAAATTCGCGGCTACCTATAAGTTTATGTTGGCCGATTGGTATCCTGCATTGCGCCATTCCGACTATGTGGTACAGTATGTGGTGCGTCCGTTCAATGTGGTGGAGGCTACCGAGCTACTCTACACCCGTCCGCAACTGCTTTCATTGCAAGAGATATTTATGGTGGCGCAAACCTACCCCGTGGATAGCCCTCAATATCAAGAGGTGTTCGAAACGGCTGCTCGCCTCCATCCCAACGACCCGACAGCCAACCTCAATGTGGCGATAGCGGCCATCAACCGCAAGGACTGGCCTGTTGCCCAGCGTGCTTTGCAGAAAGCGGGCAACTCGCCTGCTGCCAACCATGCCCGTGGGGTGATGCTGCTCTGGCAGGGCGACCTCGATGCAGCAGAACCGCTGCTAATTCAAGCCGAGAAAGGGGGGATCGTCGAAGCGGCTAGCAACCTTGAGATATTACAAGAGATTCGAAAATATAGATAGTATATATAGATTAATTTTATTCACTTAAATTTTAGATTATGAAACTGAAGAGTTTATTTTTAATGCTTCTGGCAGTCGGTTTATGGACGGCTTGTAGCGACACGAATGATGTGATTGAAGATGTGAATGTGGAGAATCCAAATGGGGAGGCGTTTATCTCGCTTAATGTGGTGCTTCCTAGTTCTGTGAGTCCTGGTACACGTGCTGGGGAGGGCACAATCAACGACAAGTTTGAAGATGGAATAGCCGCGGAATATGATGTAAAGAATATGACAGTAATCTTGTTCGATGCCGCTGATTTAACTGCTGCTAAAGTAAAGAAGGTTTATAAAACAACTGATGGTCAATTCCTAGTTCCTGACTTTCAGGACGAAGGCTCCGCTACAGACAATATTACAACCGTAGGACGCTTAGGTGTGATAGAGGTCCCAGAAGAAACGACCTACTATGCTTTAGTTATAGCAAACGATAATGGTCAGTTGCCAGCTATAACAGAAGGTGCAACAACTTTTGCGGACATTAATGAAGCTCTGACAAACAAAGATAAAACCAAATTTAATAGTACTGGTTTCTTTATGTCTAATTCTCCAATAAAAGAAGGAACAGCAGCGGATCCTACTGTAACTACTTTAGTAGCTTGCAAATCTTTCATAACCGCTGCTGAAGCTACTGAAAAAGCTTCTACAATTTATTTGGAACGAATTTTAGGTAAAGTTCAAGTTTTAGCTGCAACTGAAACCGGCTGGTTAGGTTGGACGTATACAGTTCCAAGTGGAACACATGCTGGCGATAATGTAGTCTTTTCTGATTGGGGACTAGATATGACAAACACAAAAACTTTTCCTGTTCGCAAGGTGGATGAAACAAATTGGCTAGATGATTCTAAGTGGAAAGTTGGTGGAACAGGATCTACCAATCGTTTCTATGGTATAGCTGATAAGCCTGTCCGTATCTATTATGCTATTGATCCTAATTATGATTGGTCTCCTGTTGATCCTGATGATTTTAATAAAATAACTCCTTTGAATTTAACTGCATTAACTACATCTGGGGCAGGTGCAAACTATGACTACTGCCTTGAAAATACATTCAATACAGCAAATCAGAGACAAAACCAAACGACACGTGTAGTGATGAAGGGAACATATACCTTAAAAGGGAAAACAGGTAACTTCTATAGAACTCAAAGTAATATTTATTACGATGAGACTGAACTAAGTGCGCGTGTTTTGGCCGAAGTTAAGAAACTAGCTCCTTTTGTAACATCTGTAACGTTCACATTAAATACAACTGATGTGTCGGCTGTTACAATCTCTTCAATTACCCCTGATATTGAATCTCTAACACCAGAGAATCTAGCTACGGTGAATGCCGCAATAGGAAAATTAGGCTATTATGAGGGCGGCGTATGCTACTATGTAGCTCGCATCAAGCACTTTGGTGAGAGTTTAACTCCTTGGAATGCAGGTGATCCAACATATGGTGATACTACTGATGCCGAAAGAGATTATCTTGGCAGATATGGTGTAGTGCGCAATAACTGGTATGTATTAACAATCAACAAAGTTATTAATGGCCCTGGTGAACCAAAAATTCCAGATACTCCGGATACACCAGATGATGAAGCTAAATATTATTTGGATTGCACTATCAAGATCCTCTCTTGGGCAAAACGCTACCAAGGTGTAGATTGGTAATCCATCTTTATTATAAAGAATAAACTCAACTAACATAGTGAGGTTGGGCAATATTAGCCCAACCCCACTATAAATCAAGCCGATGAAAAGAATACTCAACTCCTATAAACTACTAGTCCTTCTGCTACTTTGGGTAGGAGGTTGGAGTCTCGCAGCCTGCAGCATGATGGAAACCGACCAGAGCGATTGTCCACCTGTAGACACAGGACTCTATATCTCGTTTAAGTACGACTACAACATACAGCGCTCTGATATGTTTAGAGACCATGTGGGAGGAGTCACCGCCTATATCTTCGACGAACAGAATAAATTCGTCACTCAGCAGAGCGAGAACAATGCCACCCTTACCGGCTATGTTCCCCTTAAAGCTTACGACTATAGGATGAGGCTCGATCTGCCCCAAGGTACCTACAAAGTAGTGGCACTGGCTCATCAGGTAGCTTACGAAGAGACATTGCAAGGCAGTGGTTCCAAGTATCGTCGCACCCAGCTTTCGGCTGGCGATGATATCAGCAAGCTACAAGTATTGCTGGACCGTCAACCCACTAGTAGTGGTGTATCGCAAGTGGTACACGAAAACCTGCCCCTCGATACCCTGTTTCATGCGATGAGCAAGACTATCACCCGTGCCGATGCCCAGAGCAGCGACACCCTCAGCATGACGCGAAACACCAATATGCTCACCGTCACCCTGCGTCAGCTCGACGATCAGGCCAATGTTAGTACCGATGATTTCGAGGTCTATATCCTCGACAACAACGGCACCACCAACCACGACAACTCCGTGGCACAAGATGAGGATATCATGTACTCGCCTCACGACACCTGGACCACCGAGTTTGCCGACACCGATGGCACCGTGTTGCAGCGAGCTGCCCACTATGGACTCAACTTCAACCGCCTGATTTACTACAGCAACTCTAGCGATAATGCGCTGCTAGTGGTGCGCAACAAAGCCACACAAACCAATGTGGCTACCATCAATCTGCCCGACTGCTTGGCACAAGGGCGCAATGCCGTAGAGCGTTATCAATATACGCCCCAAGAGTTCTTGGATCGCGAATATAACTACAAGCTCGATTTCTTCCTAAAGGGAGACGAGTGGCTCTATATCGATCTACGTATCTCCATCTTGTCGTGGAGCATGCGCATACAGAATGTAGATTTTTAATTTCTGAATAAGATAAAAGAACAAAAGATGTCCGTATCAGTCAAATATATCAATTATCTGCTACTCTATGCATTGAGCCTTCTTTGTGGCACAATGTTCTTTGGCTGCAACGCTGCGGACAACTTCTCTGAGGAGGAAATTGTCCCCATTAACCCGAACCTGCGTACTTACATCACCCTAAACATTTCTACCTTAGGTGTAGAGGCCAATACCCGTACCAACCCCACGGGCGGTAATGATGGCGATGGACGCGAAGAGGGCATCAACAATGAAAACAATATCTACGACCTCACCTTCTTCCTTTACGAAAGTAGTACGGGAGATGGCATCAACGGGGCCGAGAATCCCACTATATCTATGAGCCACTATATCGGTGGACTCAACTTCAAAGGTGTGTCTCCCGACTATACCTACAAGACAGCCCCCATTGAGGTAAAAGAAATCAGTATCACTGAGAATACCTATATCATAGTGGTGGTCAACGGTGGCGACTGGACCACGAAGGGCATCACTACCCTTGACAATCTGCGGGGTAAAATCACCTATGAAGCAGTAGTTACTACAGCTACTAATCTATCCGACTATACACGCTTTGTCATGGCATCAGCCACTACGGCTAGCTTCACGGTGACCGATGGTGCAAAGAAGCTTGGCACCTACGAAGATCCGGCGCACGTCACTACTACAGTAGAACGTCTTGCTGCGCGTATTGATATTATCCCAAGAGTCGCTATAGACGCATCCAATACCTATTACGAGTACGATGTGACAGGAACCAGTGACAAAGTGCGCGCCACCCATATCACCTCTTTCAACTGTTGGCAGCCTGCCGGAGGACAATACCTACTGAAACGTGTCAGTAGCGATGGCACTGAAGACAACAAGGTGTATCTAGCAAAAGAAACTCCCGATGCGGGCGTGCAGACCAACTATGTGATGAGCTGCCATATCGCGAATAAGACTTTACTCTACTGGAATAGCAATCAGTCTACTGTAGAGACTTGGTATCGTAACCCTATCCGCACTGTCTCATCTAGTAGCACTGTACAACAAGCCAACTACACCGATGCCGCCACATCTAAGAATTATTACATCTTAGACTACACCCAAGAGAATACTATGTTCAAAGAAGACATCATACACCCAGAGGGTCAGCTGAATTGCTACACTACGGGCATTGTGCTGCAAGCCACCTATATCCCTGCTACAGTATACGATGATAAAGATGCAGTAGTAGCCTATACAGCAGGCACTGATTTTTACTACCTCGATGGTAAGTTTTATAACTATACACGCACAGGTGCGGTGAAGTATACCAATGGCATCTGTTACTACCGCTACTACATTCGCCACAGCAACGACAATGTGCTCGGAACGATGGGCCTGATGGAGTATGGCGTAGTGCGCAACAATATCTACCGACTAGAGATCAATTCGTTTAGCGGAGTGGGACATAACAAGCCCGACCCCGAAGACCCCAAAGAAGATGATGAATATATCAATATAGATATAGAGGTGCGTCCATGGAGCACCCGCACCCATGACCCAATAGAAATGTAACCCCTAGATCAACTTAGAATACAATATGAAATACTCTACCCCATATAGATTTTTTGCATGGCTCATAGCTTTGTTGCTCATTGCTGCTTGCTCGTCCGAAAACGACGTAACCAATCCTCAACAGGAAGGCGTACCTGTGCAAGTCGATATCCAGCTATCTGCCAAAGGAAAAGCCTCAAGGGTCTGGGACGATGCCCAAGCAGTTGTTGGCGAAATGATGAAGAACTGGATTGTCATCATCACTAACACTAGCAATGATATTGAGCAAATAATCTATAGTAGCTATAGCGGGGAAAAAGAGGAAGACGCAGACATTTCGCTTACCTTAACCAGCGGGCCAAAGATATTCTACTCGTTTGCCAATGTGACTCTAGCGGATGTGGCAACCGTAGCAACCGTAGGTTCTCCGCTAGAACTAAAATCTAACTTCCCAGCCCCTGCCAATGGTGCTTTGCTCGCAAACGGCATTCCCATGAGCAACAGTCAAGCGATAACTGTACGCAATGTGCAGCAGCAAACGATTCGCCTAGAAGTGGTGCGCATGATGGCGAAAGTAACCCTAAAAATAGCCAATGCCAGTGGCTATGATGTAGAAGTGAATAGCGCTACGCTAAGTAGCATAACCCCTATAAATGCCGAAATTCCATTGTTGCCCCCTGCAGCTATTGCAAAAGCAATAGGTGCAACTAACTATACATATACCCCTAGTTCAGTTTTATCTGTGCCTAATGGAACCCTAGACACTGACCCCAAAACACTAACGTTTTATATCAACGAGAGTGCAGTGGCTTCTACCGATGCCCCGCCTTACCATATGTTGAGTCTCGGCACCACCCAAGGCAGCACCACTAACGAGCTACGCTTTGCCCTGCTCAACTGGGATAGATTTGCACGCAACCAATATAACATCATCCCCATCACGCTACACAACTATAAGCTCACTATTGTGGCGCGCGACTATCCACCTATAGCTGTCTATCCCGCCGTGGTGGTAAGCAATGGTGAAGACAACTTCACCGTCACCTTTAGCGATGGGGGCGACTTCGAATTGATTCCTACCATCACTCGCCTATCCGACGGCAAGGAGATGAATTTTCAATTAGCATCTGGTGGTATGACGGTCTTGTCGGGTACGCCTGCCACATTATTTAAAGAAGCACCTGTCTACAATGCCACTACCAAAGAGATAGTAGGTGTTATAGGCAACACAACAGGTACAGTGCTCTATCAACTAACATTCGATGTGCTGAATGATGATAAAACAGTCGCTCGTCAACTCATTTACAAACTTTACATCACAAGGTAATGATTATGAAAACAAAACGAAACTATATAGTGAGAGTGTTGCTGCTTGTCCTTGTGATGAGTTGGAGTTGGAGTGGAGTGGTGTTTGGACAAACAGCGGCTACCACAGGATTATCTCTTAGCAATTTTCCTAGCGATGGAATTGTTAAACAAACTGTATCTTATGCGGAAGCTGGAAACACTCTAAATATTGATCTTTCCTCACAGCTACAAGAAATAACAAATACACTTAATAGCTTGAATAATACCAATGTTAGTACTTATGACATTTTAAGAAATCTATATTTAAGATGGTATATTATTAATACAACTAATAATAATATTATAGACATAGCCAATACTGCATGGTCTATTAATGGTGTTCAGAGTTATTTCAATTATCGTCTTTATAATTCTAAACACCTTGTGTATAATGCAAATCACGCAGAAGCGTGGATTATTAGAGATAATTATACGAGTGATGAAGTTTTAAAGATAGCTGTAACAAAGCCTACTTCGGAACTATGGAGTAATTATAAAGTAATATGTTGTTTGACTAATGACCTTTCAGGGATAAATCCAAATAATATAAATACCTATGATCAAGGTAATAACTTCCAAGGCACATTAACTCAAGAGCCTAACAATCTTAAAATGAAGTTTGAGATAACCCTTGGTTTAATGTCCACTTTACCATTGAAACATAACTATCGCCCAGGTGATAGTCCTTGGAATACACTATATACTACCGACCAAGTGGAAGGGGGTGAGGGGCCTCGCTATCAAAAAACGGCTAAATGGACCTATAATGTGTATGTTATGCCTAAGGAGGAGGTGAACCTTATTTTGCCACTGCAAGATTTAGTAGCAGATAATGGAACTATTAGAGGTGGTAATTCAAAAGCCGATGGATCGAGCACTGAACCACACGCTTATTATCGTTGGTATGATTATAAGACAGATTTGAAACACACAAAGACTAGCATTTACCGAGGAACCGCATTGAAAGATTATAGTTGGGGTTATTGGCTTTATAATTACACTCAAAAGGCTACAGATAGTGGGTATGATAGTCCTATATGTAGTGATATAGGTGTGATTAAGTATACAGCATCCGATTCTGATACGTTTGAAGACGTAGTGGCATGTGATGTAAGCGACTATCACGACTATTCATTTGATGAAAATGGTTTTAAGGAGCCAACTATAACGATTCGCTATATCTTTAATATTCGCCCGGCCTCCGAACAGGCTGTTAAGATTAAAGAGGGGTTTAAGACTTGGTCTTTCTTAGAAAATAATGGATATGTAACATTGAACTGTAGAGATAATAATACAGAGTTTACTCTACGTGCTGAAGAGCGTTTACCATCTGATTATCACTTCTATCCTTTAAATAATGGAGTTACAAATGTGGAAACTCTAACAGACTCCGATTTTAATACGTCTACAATATTAGCCGGTAAAACAATAGTTTGGTATGTGAGATATAATGGTGCAATAGTGTTAACAAGAATTGCTAGCACAAAGAAGAATCAACGCTTCTTTACTTTTAAAAGGAATGAACTAACTGGAATTCCTGACAACAGCGATTTTGAGGTGTTTGCCTATGTGGTGAAGGATGATGTGACAGGGACACCAGAACTGGGAAGTATTCGTCAAAAGGGAGCTCCTATCAACTATAACGTCTGCAAGTTTGCATCACATAGGGCGACACTAACACATGATGAGGTTTATAATAATGACACATATAAATATCGTACTTACGACTTCTTAAACTCAAGGTATCAACTAGCTGGAGAAATAAACTTCGATGGCGATGGTGAAAATTGTGACAACTACGATTACTCTGAACCTAGCGAATATACCAATATGCGTTACTATCCACAAGATATTGAGAACTCTTCTTACGGGTTTGTTTATCCTTCACTAAGTTCGATAAAAACACCTTTTTACTCCTTGACATGGTCTAGGGCCAAGAGCCCTGTACACGGGGAGTATGGTTACTACAAAACAGCCAATATAGATGGAATATCTCGGACAGATCAAGGTTATAATTGGTGGTACACCCAAGAGGGAACGGAGTTTCCTAATCAAGGTAACTTCCCTCATTTTTACGACCGTACCTATCATACATCCGGAGGCACTAAGTATGGCTACTTTATGTATACCGATGCATCTGATGAGTCGCGCCCACTAGCTTCGTTCGATGTAGTGACCAAGTTGTGTGCGGGTAGTGCGCTTATTTTTACAGGATGGATTGCCGACTTAACAGGGGGAGATATGGGCGTTATCAAACCACAAGTGATGTTTAAAATATATGGTGTAGACGACGATGGTAAAGCTACTCTATTGCAATCGATGTTGTCCGAGGTTGTGCCGGGAGTAGCCCAATGGCGTCAATTCTATGCAGATATTATACTTCAGCCCAAAGATGTAAATATAGACTATGAAATATACAGAGTAGCTATAGATAACTATAGTAAAGGAACTGATGGGGCGGACTATGCCATTGATGATATCCGTATGTTTATAAAGACATCTGAGGTCGAGATAATGCAAGAAAAAACCTATTGTGAAGACGAAACTACAAAAATAAAAATAGATATAGGTTATGATGAAATTGTAACCAAACTAGGATTACAGAGTACTGAAACAATTGATTTACGTTACTATTTAGTTGATGAGGACGATGTTAAAATTGAACTAGGAAAAGACAGTGACAACCAACCTGTCTATGAACTGACAGATGAACTAAATGGTGATTATGTGGCAGATATCTTAGCTCGCCCAACAAAATATGAAGTACGTAACAGTATAAACTATTTTATATTACAAGATAGATTACAACTTAATCTTGATCCTAGCAAGAATTACTATTTAATGGTCGATTACAAGAGAAAAAATAGTCAATCTTGGAAACTAAGTAAAAGAGGTGATATCTGCTCCATTGTTAGTAATCCTTTTAAGGTGCAAGAAGAAGAGATTATTATTAAAGATTTAGATGGCAAAGTCATTACAAGCTATGAGATTGGTTGTACCGCCACTGGTTCATTGATAGAAAACTTTACTGCTACGCTATCGGTACCCGATAATAATGGCGACCGCCACACATTTGATAATGTCAACTTCAGTTGGTACCTCAATGATGTGATGAGTATAGAACTGAAAGACGCCCTTTATCATTTGTGGATGACTTACCCTTCTCTTACAGGGAAAGGTTCTAGTATTGATTGGAGCAAAATTGTAGCCAGCGGTAGTTTGACAGCAGGTGATATAGCACTACTGATGGCCAATAAAGATTACTTAATTATCAATACACGACAGTTAAACAATATTACTTTGATAGAAGGTGCCAATACCTATACTGCTATTGCCTTGGCTACAACTCTTCCTATCAATGGCACTGATGTTACACTTTGCGACGGTTTCTTGAGAGTCAACATTAATGTAGTAGCCGTTGGTGCTCCCAAAATATACTTAGGTTTTGCAGATGCTGATAAAGAGTCTACTGTATTGCGAATGGGTTTAGGACAGTTCAAAGAAATGAAGGAGGGTAAAAGCCTATTGGTACCAATTAAGGACTACTCTAATGGTGCAGCTATCAGACCTGACAAACAGGGAAGTTTGTTGATGGTGGGAGATCATTATCTCAACCTAATTGCTACGAATGATCCTACAATCGATCCTCAAGATCTTGTGGCTCCCTATGCCTACGGTATTGCCAATCTTACTGAACTCAAAACGCTAAAGAATACTACTGAATATAGTGCCTTATTCTCTTTTTTCGGATCAGGTTTATCTACTTTCAACCCACATGAAGGGTATTGGTATAAAGTTCGGTTTGAGTTTCAAAATGAGGATATTGTAGGTAATACATGCCAAAACTCTGTTACCTTTACCATTAAGATAGTGCCTGAATACCTCACCTTTACAGGTGCGGGTGGCAACTGGAGCAATGATGAAAACTGGATACGTACACCTCAGGCAGTGCTCTATAAAGATGTAGAGAATCAGAATTCAGATAGTTACACCGACTATGCGGAACCTCTTCTCCATCAAGGCTATGTGCCTATGAAGTTTACCAAAGTTACCGTGACAGCCGATGCAGAGCCTTTGCTCTACCCTGTGACTATCTCGGCTACAACGAATGTGTTAGATTTAACTAAGCCTGAATCTATGTCACAAGATGCTACAACAGACATCGAATATGACATGCTAGTGAAGGAGCTTCCACCCGCAACGAGTTATAGTTGTGAGAAATTCTACACCAACACGTGCGACCAGATCTACTTCAAACCCGCTGCCGAGCTGTACAACCAGCATCTGTTGACCTACAACAAAGCTTGGGTAGATATAGAGCTCGATGCCAACCGTTGGTATATGCTAGCCTCGCCGTTGCAAGGTGTGGTGGCAGGGGATATGTATCTGCCTCTAGTTAGTCGGCGTCAAGAGACTGAGGCCTTTAAAGATATCACGTTCGATACAGACTTGGTGTTGCACAACCGCTCGTTGATGCCTGTGTATCAGCGCAGCTGGGATAAGAGCAGCTCGTTGGTATATAAACCCGATAACAGCACATATGATGCCTATATCGCCACCAAGGCCACTTGGAGTCATGTGTACAATGATGTGGCGGTGGACTACAGTCAGCAAGGATTCTCTATCAAAGCTGATAAAAAAGACGGTATGGGTAAAGTGTTGTTCCGTCTGCCTAAAAATGACACTCAATATCGTTACTATAAATATGATGATGTGACAAATAATATTACAAGTACGCCTAATACGACTACTATTAGTCGCACCAATGCCTATAAGCTACGAGCTGATAAGGATAACAGTGGTGAAGTGACTGTTTCACTCCTCAATCATAATCATGGTGAGTTATATCTTCTTTCTAATCCCTACATGGCATCGCTCGATATGGCTCAATTCTTCGCCACAAATACGAATCTCGAAACTAAGTATTGGTTAGTCGATGCTAATGAGCAACGTAGCTATGTAGAGGGTGCGCTAGGCTATGTAGCACCTCTGCAATCGTTCTTGGTAAAGAAGAATACCGGCTCTGTTGTAGCGAATGCTAGCTTCACCCCTGCGATGACAGTGGTAAAGAGTCCTACTGCTGGAGGAGTGCTCACCCGCACGATGAGCGAAATACCGCAGTTGAGGCTAATAGCCCACCGCGATGGTGCCAAGAGTACAGCCATGGTGATGCAACACCCCGAAGCTAGTGACGAATTTGCCGACCACGAAGATGCCGAGGCACTGTTTGACAGCAACCTATCGGACATCCCAACTATCTACACCGTAGCAGGGCAACAGGTGGTGGCTATCAATCAAGTGAACCAGTTGGGCACTTTGCCGCTGGGTATTTATAGCGGCAGCAATGCTACTGTAGATGTAGAGGTGGCAGGCGTAGAGAGTCTTGACGTGCCTATCTATCTATACGATGCGATGGAGGGCACTCGGGTAGAGTTGCACTCGGGTGATGTACTAGCTATGCCGGGCAATACGGCCGGTCGTTACTATCTGATGACCGAAGAATTGATGGAGCTAGATGTAGCTTCTGATTTGAATGTATTCGTCAAAGATAGCCGTGCTTATATAGAGGCTCGTGGTCAGCTCACTATCGATCAAGTGACGGTTTACGACTCTGGTGGTCAAGTGGTAGAGTATATTGAGGCCGACCATCAACCCACTTGCGAAGTGCCATTGCCTGCACGTGGAGTCTATGTGCTACGTATCGTCACCAATGAAGGTACAATGATGCAGAAGGTGATGAATTGACTATCATTTCTTAACAACTAATTGCTATTTTTTACATCGTTGGTGTCACTATCTACCCTCTAAAAGAGGTCAATCTGCAAAAAAATCGCTTACTTTGCGAATTGTTTCGCCGTCTGATAATCAGGGCGCTACTTACTAATAAGAATTTAACGAAAATAGATAGATAGAACAATGGCACAAGAAGATGTTTTTAAGAAGATTGTATCGCACTGTAAGGAGTACGGATTTGTCTTTCCTTCGAGCGAGATTTATGATGGACTAGGCGCTGTATATGACTACGGTCAGATGGGCGTTGAACTAAAAAACAACATCAAGAAATATTGGTGGGACAGCATGGTGTTGCTTCACGAGAATATCGTGGGTATCGACTCGGCTATCTTTATGCACCCCACTATCTGGAAAGCATCGGGACACGTTGACGCATTCAACGACCCTTTGATTGACAACAAAGATTCTAAGAAACGCTATCGTGCTGACGTGTTGATCGAAGATCAGCTTGCTAAGATTGACGATAAAATCAATAAAGAAGTGGCGAAGGCTGCTAAACGCTTTGGCGAGTCGTTTGATGAGGCTCAGTTTAGAGCTACCAACCCTCGTGTGCTAGACAACCAAGCGAAGCGCGAAGCTCTTCACGCTCGTTTTGCACAAGCGTTGAACGATAGCAACTTGGACGAGTTGCGTCAAATCATCGTTGACGAAGAGATTGCTTGCCCTATCTCGGGTACTAAGAACTGGACAGAAGTACGTCAGTTCAACTTGATGTTCTCTACCGATATGGGTTCTACTGCCGATGGTGCAATGAAAATCTACCTTCGTCCAGAGACTGCTCAAGGTATCTTTGTGAACTACCTTAACGTACAAAAGACTGGCCGTATGAAGATCCCTTTTGGTATCGCTCAAATTGGTAAGGCTTTCCGTAACGAGATCGTAGCACGTCAGTTCATCTTCCGTATGCGTGAGTTCGAACAAATGGAAATGCAATTCTTTGTGAAACCTGGTACAGAACTTGACTGGTTTGCTAAGTGGAAAGCATTGCGTTTGCAATGGCACGAAAACCTAGGTTTCGGTGCTGATCACTACCGTTACCACGATCACGATAAATTAGCTCACTACGCTAATGCGGCTACCGATATCGAATTCTTGATGCCATTTGGTTTCAAAGAAGTAGAAGGTATCCACTCGCGTACTGACTTTGACTTGTCTCAACACGAACAATACTCGGGTAAGAACATTAAATACTTTGATCCTGAGATCAACGAATCGTATGTGCCTTACGTTATCGAAACTTCGATTGGTGTAGACCGTATGTTCCTAAGCATCCTAAGTGCATCTTACTGCGAAGAGAAACTAGAAGGTGGCGATACTCGTGTGGTATTGAAGTTGCCTGCTGCTCTTGCACCGGTGAAGTTGACTGTGATGCCTTTGGTGAAGAAAGATGGTCTTCCAGAAAAAGCTCGCGAAATTATCGACGGCTTGAAGTTCCAATTCCACTGCCAATACGATGAGAAAGATAGTATCGGTAAGCGCTACCGTCGTCAAGA
>CAMTOQ010000023.1 GCA_947074205.1 uncultured Bacteroides sp.
CCTACTGTGGTTTCGCCGTCAATGCCGGAACACGTGATGAAGCCGATAACGAACAAGGTATGGCCCACTTTGTGGAACACATGCTGTTCAAAGGCACCGCCAAGCGTAGATCGTGGCACATCCTAAACCGTATGGAGGCAGTAGGGGGCGACCTCAATGCCTACACCAACAAGGAGGAGATGGTGATCTATTCGGCTTTCCTTTCTACCGATTGGGCCCGTGCCGTGGAGCTGCTCACCGACATTGTGTTTCACTCTACCTACCCACAACGCGAGATAGAGAAAGAGATAGAGGTGATTATCGACGAGATACAGTCGTACGAGGACAACCCTTCGGAGTTGATTTTCGACGATTTCGAAGATATGATATTTAAGGGCAGTCCGTTGGGACGCAATATATTGGGCAATCCCGAGCAGCTTCGTAGCTTTACTTCGGAAGATGCTATGGCGTTTACTCATCGCCTTTATCATCCCGACAATATGGTGTTTTTTGCGCAAGGAAGGCTCGATTTCGACCGTCTGGTGGCAAAGCTGGAGAAGTTGACAGATCATATTCCGGCTATGCCCGGCGATATGCCTGTGCGTGTGGCACCACCCTTGTATGTGCCGCGCAAAGAGATCATCATCAAAGATACTCATCAGGCCCATGTCATGCTGGGGGCACGCGGCTATAATGCGCACGACGACCGCCGACGCGCACTCTATCTGCTCAACAATGTGCTAGGTGGGCCGGGAATGAACAGCCGTCTTAATGTGTCGTTGCGCGAGAAACGCGGATTGGTCTACAATGTAGAGTCCAATTTGACCTCCTATACCGATACGGGCGTCTTTGCCATCTATTTTGGTACCGATGTCAACGATGTGGACCGCTGTATGCGACTGGTGAAAACCGAGTTGAAACGCTTCTGCGACAAACAACTCACCGAAACCCAATTGGCCGCTGTGAAAAAGCAACTGATAGGGCAGATATCGGTAGCCTCGGACAACTTCGAAAACAATGCGCTGGGCATGGCAAAAGTGTTTCTGCACTACAACAAGTTCGAGAATCGCGAAAGCGTGTGTCGTCGCATAGAAGCTGTAACCGCCCAAGAGATATGGGAGGTGGCCAATGAGATGTTTGCCGACGAATACCTCTCTACATTGATTTACAGATAAACTGAATATAAACCTTTAAAATGGTCTAGTTATGAACAACAACAAATGGACAATTCTTATCTCTTCGCTCATCTTGGCTTTGGGATTTGTGTGCCTTGGTGCCCAGCTCAAAACGGGTATTAAAGAGTTCAAAGAAGGTGATAGAGCCGTGACCGTACGTGGCCTATCCGAACGTTTGGTACAAGCCGACAATGTGCTGTGGCCTTTGCAATACAAGATTATCGGCAACGATCTCACTGCGCTTTATGCCACTATGGAGCAAAACAACAAGAAGATTATCGACTTCTTGAAGAGCAATGGTATTGCCGAAGCCGATATATCGGTGGCGCTTCCCGAAGTAATCGACCTTTATGCCGATCGCTACGTTAACACCAGCGAATTGCGCTCGCGCTACAACATCACTGCAACCGTGACGGTGACTAGCAACAACATCTCTCAAGTGCTGAAGGCGATGAACAACACCTCTACACTGTTGAAAGATGGTCTGGCTATCTCGTTCAGCGAATATGGCAGCAATGCCATTGTGTTTAGTTTCAAAGGGCTGAACTCCATTAAACCCGAGATGATAAAAGAGGCTACAAGAAGCGCTCGCGAAGCAGCCGCTAAGTTTGCCGAAGACTCGGACAGCAAGCTGGGCAAGATTAAATCGGCCTCGCAAGGACAATTCTCTATCACCGATCCGGACAAGAACGCACCCTACATCAAACAAGTGCGTGTAGTCACTTCGGTAGAGTATTTCTTGAAAGACTAAGGCGTCCGGCCTTCGAGCCGGATCCTTCCTGAAAAACACACCTCTCTCGGTAAAAACTATCATTTGATGAAACACACCTTTTCTGTTACTCTATCTCTTTTACTACTCTTCTCACACCCTCTACTTGCTAAACACAATGTAGACTCACTACTCTGTGTGCTCGACCGGGCCATTATCGACTCCGAGCTCTATAGCTCTCGCCGTCAAGGCCATATAGACCAGCTGAATCAGCGCCTTTCGCAGGTGCCACCCGATGGGCTGGAGCGCTATAACCTCAACCATCAACTCTATCAAGAGTATAGGGCTTTTATCTGCGACTCGGCCATACACTACCTCAACAACAATATTATTTTGGCCGATTCATGGCAAGAACCGGACAAAAGCAATGAGTCGCGTTTGGAACTTTCCTACTTATTGGCCTCCTCGGGTATGTACAATGAATCCATCGACTTGCTGGAGACCATTGATAGCGCCACTCTCTCGCCTCGTTTAAGGAAACTCTACTATCGCTGCATGGATAGGGTGTACAGCGAAATGGGGCACTATACACAAGACCGAATCGCCTCCCATCGCTATTGGCTTACTTCACAAGCCTATAAAGACTCGTTGCATGCACAGCTTGCCGAAGACTCGGACGAGTTGCTGGCCCTAAAGGAGTCGAATCTTCTAGATACCCGCCAGTTTGATGAAGCGCAGCGTATCAACGATATGCGCCTCTCTAAAACACGTTTCGGGACCCAAGCTTTTGCTGAGGTCATCTATTTCCGCTCACTGATCTCGCATCAGAGAGGTGACGCTGCCGGAGAAAAATACTATTTGGCACTATCCGCTATATCCGATATCCACTCGGCCACAAAAGACCACGCATCGCTGTGGATGTTGGCCGCATTGCTCTATAACGAGGGGGAGATGGAACGGGCCTACCGCTATATGCGCTTCTCTTGGAGCGAAACTAAGTTTTTCAATGCCCGCTTGCGTAGCTGGCAGAGTGCCGATGTGTTGTCGCTCATCGATAAAACCTATCAAGGGATGATAGAGAAGCAGAACGATCGCCTAGAATCTTTTGCCATGGCCATCACACTGCTGATGCTATTGCTAGTAGTGGCGCTAATCTATATCTATCGCCAGATGAAGAAGTTGTCCATGGCTCGTAACGATTTGCAGAAAGCCAATACACAGCTCTATCATCTTAACTCCGAACTGAAAGAGACGAACATCTGCTTGCAGTCTACCAACGGAGAGCTTTCGGAATCCAATCATATAAAAGAGGAATATATCGCTCGCTTCGTCAAACTTTGCTCTACCTACATTGAGAAGCTAGATGCCTATAGGCGCATGGTAAACAAGAAGATTACAGGCGGACAGATCAAGGAGCTGCAACAGATCACCCGTTCGCAGGAGGCCTTGGATGGCGAGCTGGCCGAGCTGTATGCCAACTTTGATAGCGCCTTTCTACATATCTTTCCCGACTTTGTGACTAAATTTAATGCCCTGCTCATCGACGAGGAGCAGATCTTGTTGAAGCGTAACGAGCTGCTCAACACCGAGTTGCGCATCTTTGCCTTGATACGCTTGGGCATTGTTGACAGTTCGCAAATAGCCGAGTTTCTGCGCTACTCGGTCAATACCATCTACAATTATCGCTCAAAAGTAAAAAATAAAGCCAAAGTCTCGCGAGAGGATTTTGAAGAGCTGGTAAAGCAGATACGCTAAAAGATGGGGCATAGTCTAAACCGGTAGTGCATGCCCCATTGAGGCGAGTTTTCTAAGGGTTAGGGGTGTTTTTGTTATATTTTCGTGTTTATCATTCTGTGGCCTTAAAAGCGGGGTGTTGTAACATACAGCAAAATTTAAGTAACGTGGAGCAAAGTGTTTTACCTCATTTATCGGTAGATTTGTGTAGATAGATACTTGAAAAAACGTGTACTAATAAATACCTTAATTTAATACCCTATTTTTATGAAAACAAAATTACTCTTTTCTCTTTTAGTATCAATGGGTTTCGTGGCTGGCGCCTCGGCTCAAGACTTTGTCATAGAGAACTATGACAGCAAAACTATCGGCGACTCTTACACGCTTGCAGCTTGGGGCGAAGATGTGGGTGTAGCTACTGTAAAGGAAGACCCTGCAAAGAAAGGCAATGCCCTGCACATCTCTACCTATAACTACAATGGTTTCCCATCGTGCGAAGTAACGCTTCCTGCCGGCAAAACCCTAGGCGACTATGTGGCCTTTGCGTATGATATCTACATCTTGCCAAGCGAGAAGGATCAAGGCCCCAACTGGAAACAGGCTTCCGTTAATATTGATGGTGTAGACGTATATGTAGACGAAGGATACCCCAATCAAGCTTCGCTAAGTACTTGGACCACCAAATCGTATTCTGCTGACGTGATGAAGCTCACTGACGAAGACAAAGCTAAAACATCATTCAAGGTGACGTTTGGTATTAACTCCAATGTGGCCGATTACTATGTGGACAATGTGAAACTGGTGAGCGCAAGCGAACTCAATAGCGAAGGAGCTTACGTTGTGGGCGATTTCGAAGGAAGTGAAATCGGTGATAAATTTGCCGTGAAATGTTGGAGTCCGGGCGAAGCTGTAGCCGAAGTAGCTGCTGACCCTGTGAACGATGGTAATAAAGTAATTCACATGACTACTACTAACTGGGATGGTGGTGTGATGTTCGAAGCAGTTTTGCCTAAAGGCATGCAGTTAGGCGACTTCAAGTCATTGACCTATGATATCTACGTGGGACCTAACGCTAACGATGAAGGTGCTACTTGGAAATCTATGCAAGTATTCGTGGGTACTACAAGCGTATACAAAGGTGCTGAAGGTACAGAGATTGCTCCCCAATCTACTTGGACCACCAATGAGCTTCCTTTAGACGAAATGTCTCTATCGCCCGACCATTTGGCACTTAATGCATTTACAATAGGCCTTGGTTTGAATACCAATACAGGCGACTATTATATGGACAACATTAAGCTGGTATCAACAGCCGGTGGCACAGGCATCAGCCTTGTGAAAGTAGCTAAGATCTTTGTAGATGAAAACACTCTATTTATTGGTAGCGAAAAAGCTGCTGATGTGGTGATCTACGATGTAAATGGTTGTTCTGCTATCTCGTCTCAAACGGCAACTTCGGTTGATCTATCTGCATTGCCAAGAGGTGTGTATGTAGTGAAGATGAAAATTGATGGAAAAACTTATACTCAGAAGATTGTGAAATAGTTGTATTTAAAGTCATACAGCTGTGTATAGATAGAAAAAGGCTGCTCTGTGAAGAGCGGCCTTTTTTATGTTGTGTTAGTTGTTGTTCTTGCTGGTATGTACACCAAACCATATTAGCATACCTACAGCCCCTGCCAGTATTACCGAACCTATAAGTGGTGTGCTGCGTATGCCTAGACCTGTTGATATGGCTATACCTCCACTCACGGCTCCCAAGGCATTGCCCAGGTTGAAGGAGAGCTGCACCAAAGCACCACCCATCATTTCACCTCCTTTAGAATACTTGAAAAGCAGCTGTTGAACAGGAGCCGATACACCAAATAAGCATGCCGTACACACGCACATCAATACGGCAGCAGGCAGCACATGAGCTGACAACAGCCAGATGAGGAAAAGCGATAGCGTTGCAGTGATCTGTATGGCTGTGGTGGTACGGGTAGGGGTGAAGCGATCGGAAAAGTGACCTCCAAGATAATTGCCAATACACATGCTGCCCCCAGCCAAAAACATAAGTAGAGGCATCCAGCTGACATCCATATGCGCCACATCGGTCATCAAGGGGTTGATATAGCTGTACCAGCAGAAGAGTCCACCGCTGCCTAGCACTGTTGCTACCATCAGCATCCAAGGTTCGCGTTTGCGCAAGAATTGGAAGAGTCCTTTGATATTGCTGCGAGGCATAGAAGGCAGGTTGGGCACCCAAGCCAATATAGCCCAAAGGGTAAGTGCACCACAGATAGCTGTAAACAGGAAGATGATGCGCCACGACAGCATAGCACCCACCCAGTTGCCTAACGGCACTCCGCCTAGGTTGGCCACAGTCATTCCCATCACCATCCAGGCCACCGCACTAGTTTCTTTGCCTTTATCGGCTAGCTTGTTGGCCACCAACACGCCCACACTAAAGAAAGACCCATGAGGCAGTCCGCTGATGAAACGGGCAATCAAGGCCGTAGCGTTGTGGTTGGCAAAGAAGAAAAGCAGATTACCTATCACCATCATCACTACTAATCCCACCAAAATGCGGCGTAAAGGATAATTGCGGGCTATAAGTACAGTGAGTGGAGCTCCTACTCCCACACCCAGTGCGTAGGCTGTGATGAGTTGTCCGGCTTGCGATATAGATATATGTAGACTATCGGCTATGTCGGGCAAAATGCTCATCATGATGTACTCCGACATGCCGAGTGTAAATGTGCCCAGCGAGAGGGCAAAAATTCCTTTTTTCATTGTAAATGCGTGCGCTTGTGCTCTATTGTAGGTAACTCAATACACTGCCGCTGATTAGGTGCAGAGAGATCTCGCAAAGTTTGGTGTTATATTCGGCTGACAGTAGGCGTTCTTCTGCATCCAGCAACCCTTTTTGAGCTTCACGCATCTCAATACCCGATAAGTCGCCGAGCATATAACGCTCCATAGCAATGCTGTAGTTATCCTTGGCAGTAACTAGGTTTTGTCTTTCTAGAGCCACCAATTTTAAATTGTTTAAATACGACTGCCACAGGTTGCTGAGGTCGGCACGAAGTGCTTGTTCCAACTCAGCTCGTTGCAATTGCTTGTTGCGTATGGTGATATTCGCATTTTGTTTTTCGCGTCTTCTGTTTCCATCAAATAAGTTGAAACCTACAGTTACACCGCCATTGAACCCGAAATTGCTTCTTTTACTATTCGCATTGATATCGTATTTGTTGAATGTATATCCGTAGCCGGCATTAAGATTGACATAGGGGTAGTTGCGGGATAGCACTTTCTTGTAGTCCATCTGTGCCAAAGTGGTGTTTTGATCCGCCTTTAGTAAAGACGAATTGGTGACGAGCATACCTTCGAGAAGGGTAGCAAAGTCGAGCTGATTGCCTAGTATAATGAATGTATCTTTTAAGCAAACCGGTGCATCTATTTGAGGAACCGCCATCCATTCGTTTATGTTGATGTTAGACGATTGTAGCGCCTCCTGCTGTTTCAAGAAATTGGCACGGTCTGCGTTATAATCTACCTTGGCTTGCTGATAATCCAGCCCGGAGAAGTTACCAATGCGGTATCGCTCCTCGACAATTCGTAGTCGCTCGGCCGAAAGCTTAACGGCATACTCTAGGTTGGTCAATCGGATATGCTGCTGTATGTAGTTGTAATACTCGGCGGTTAATCCTGCAACAAAATCCTCGATGGCAATGCGCGTATTGGTTTCGCCTTGCGCTTCAAGCTCTTTTAGTTTCTTGTAATTGGTAGAGATATTAAAACCATCGAAGATCGTCCAGTTGAGGCTAACACCTGCATTGAGTGTTTGGTCAAATACATTGGTATCGCTGTTCACCTCGCCTGTGCTTCGCAAGGTGGTGTTGGTATTGTCCACCGTTGTGCGATAGCTACCCGATAGATCTACTGTAGGCAGATAGCCGGCATTGGCCAATGTGGCATTGTTGGAGCTTATCTGTTGCTCGTTGTGCGCAATGCGCAGTGAATAGTTATTTTGCAATCCAATATATAGGCAAGTTTGCAGTGTTAAGGTATCGGCTATCTGTGAGGATGCTGTTTGGCCTACCGCCCAACTGAAACAGGTGATAAGTATAATTGATTTCCAGTTTATCATTTTCATGTGGTAGCTGTTTTAGAAGTTGATTTTTTGCTGGTTCTACTGGTAGAAACAAAGCTATAGATGGCAGGTACGATGTACATGGTGAGTAGGGTAGAGATAACCATACCACCTACCACCGCTGTACCCATGGCTATACGCTGGTTGCTTCCTTCGCCCGAGGCAACGGCAAGCGGCATCAACCCCAATATGGTAGAAGCACTTGTCATCAAGATAGGACGAAGACGTTGAAGTGAGGCCTCTTTGATGGCTACTAGCTTGTCTTCGCCTAGCTCCTGCTTCTGGTTGGCGAACTCTACAATCAAGATACCGTTTTTAGCCACTAAGCCTATCAGCATGATGATACCAATCTGACTGAATATATTCATGGTGATACCACCAAAATGCATGAACACCAATGCACCGGCAATGGCCAATGGCACGGTTAGCATGATAATAAGTGGATCTTTAAAGCTCTCGAACTGTGCTGCCAAAATCAAGTAGATAAGAACAATGGCTAAAACGAAAGCAAACATCAAGCTCGACGAACTCTCGCGATACTCCTTTGAGTCGCCGGCAAGGGCGGTACGGAAGGTATCATCCAAGGTCTCTTCGGCTATCTGGTCCATAACATCGAGCCCTTGACCAATGGTTTTGCCTGGGGCAAGGCCCGCAGATATAGTAGCAGCAACAAAGCGATTGTAGCGATAGAGTTGAGGAGGTGCAATGCCTTCGGCCAACTCGATGAGGTTATCAAGTTGAATCATTTCACCTTTATCACTACGGATATAGATCGACTTTAAATCGGCAGGTTTATTGCGTTGCTGGCGATTGATCTCTCCCAGAATCTCATATTGCTTGCCATTCATATAGAAGTAGCCCATGCGCTGTCCACTCAATCCATACTGCAAGGTTTGCGCAATGTTTCTTGTGCTAACGCCCATGGTTCCGGCCTTATCGCGATTGATATGAATGCGAGATTCGGGCTTGCTAAACTTCAGATTTACGTCGGCCATTTGGAATACAGGATTCTCATATATCTTTGTCATAAACAATGGCAACACCTCTTGAAGTTTTTCTAGGTTGGTGGCCTGCAACACATATTGCACCGGCATGCTTCCTCTACGTCCGCCAAAGGAGGATGATTGCTGCACAAATGCACGAGCCATAGTCTCCTTTTGTACGGCCTTTGAGAGTTTCTCGGCTACTTCCATCTGTGTATAGTCGCGCTCACTCATATCCTTCAAGGTGATGCGTACATTTCCGCTACCGCTGCTCACACGAGCTGTTACCGCTTTGGCATCGGGCACAATTGAATCGACTAGCTGATTGATGCCTTCGGTATAGTCGCGCATATACTCATACGTCACCCCTTCGGGGCCGCGCGTGTTGATGCTAATCTGCGAACGGTCTTCAAGTGGAGCCATCTCGCTTGGAATGTGTGTCCACAAATAGACAATCAAGCCTAATGTAATGGCTATGAAAGGAAGAGATATCCAACGTATGTTCAAGAAGCGGTTCAAGGAGTGGCTATACCATCTATTCATCCCTACGAAGAAAGGTTCGGTCTTAGTGTAGAACCAGTTCTTCTTCTCGCGACGCACCAACAGCTTGGTGGCAAGCATAGGGGTGAAAGTAAGTGCCGCAAAGGAGGAGATGATAACAGAACCGGAGATTACGATACTAAACTCACGGAACAATCTACCCGTTACTCCATCCATAAAGAGGATGGGGAAGAATACAGCTACAAGCGTGATGGTGGTAGAAATAACAGCAAAGAAAATCTCTTTTGCACCCTCTATACCTGCTTCTTTGGGTGGCATCCCTCTTTCTATCCGAACATAGATATTCTCAGTCATTACAATGGCATCGTCTACTACCAACCCCACAGCAAGCACAATGGCGAGCATGGATAGTACATTAATAGAGAAGCCGGCTACATACATCACAAAGAAGGCTCCAATCAAGGAGACTGGAATAACGATACAAGGAACGAGGGTAACGCGCCAGTCGCGGAGGAACAGGAAGATGATAACGATAACCAGTGCAAAGGCAATGAACACGGTATCTTTTACCTCTTTGATAGATGCACGAATAAACTTAGTACTGTCAAATCCGTAGTCGTAAGAGATATCTTCGGGGAGGTCTTTCTGCATTCGCTCCATTCGCTCATATACGGCATCGGCAATCTCTATATGGTTGGCACCGGGCTGTGGGGTTACTGCAATACCCACCATAGGCACACCATTCATCTTCATGTAGCTACGGATATCGGCAGGCCCTAGTTCGGCACGACCAATGTCGCTAAATCGAATAATGCGGTTATTGTCTTCGCGGATAATGAGGTTATTGAACTCTTCGGCAGTGTGCATCAATCCTAATGTGCGGATAGTCAGCTCGGTGGTGTTGCCCTCGATACTGCCTGATGGAAGCTCTACGTTCTCTTTGTCGATAGCATTCTTTACATCTATGGGCGTGATGCCATAGCCCGACATTTTGATAGGGTCGAGCCACAAACGCATGGAGTATCTTTTCTCGCCCCAGATGCCCACACCACTTACGTCGGAGATGGTTTGTAACTGCTCTTTTACTGTTAGTTCGGCAATCTCACTTAGCTCGAGTAGCGAACGTTTGTCGCTTTGCAGCGCAACCATCAAGATGGGCATTGCATCGGCATCTGCCTTAGACACAATAGGTGGGTCGCAGTCGCGAGGCAACCATCGTTGTGCACGAGAAACTTTATCGCGCACATCATTGGCTGCTGTCTCTAGATCGACAGAGAGCTCGAACTCTACGGTGATGCGGCTTTGCCCTTGCTGGCTCACACTCGATAGCGAGCGAATGCCCGGAATGCCATTGATATTTTGTTCAAGTGGTTCGGTGATTTGGTTCTCGATAACATCTGCATTGGCACCCGGATAGGAGCAGCTAACAGAGATGATGGGATTATCCACCGAAGGATATTCGCGCACACCTAGATAAGTATATCCGATGAAACCAAAGATAAGAATGATAAGAGTCAATACGGTAGATAATACCGGTCGGCGAATGCTTAGTTCTGATATATTCATTGCAGAGATGGCTGTAGATTAGTTGATATTATCTAATGTCACTGGAAGACCGGTGCGCAACTGGAGTGTACCCGAAGTGATGATTGTATCACCAATCTGCAAACCTTCTATCACCTGTACTTCCGACTCTGTGCGAATGCCTCTTGTGATCTCTATAGGTTGAGCTTTACCGCTTTTATATAGGAATATGATATCTTTCCCCATCTCCGGAATAATAGCTTCCGACGGGATGGCAATAGCGTCTTTTATCTCAGCTCTTTTCAGCTTGATACTAGTATATCTACCTGGAAGAAGCTCTCGTTGGGTATTGGGATAGATGGCTCGTATAGGCAATGTGCGTGTTGAAGGGTCAATCTTCGACTCCATGGCGTATACTTGTGCCGAATAGTCGTTGAGCTTACCTTCGATGTTGAAAGTAAGGTTGGTGCCTTTGGTAATATCACTGGCATAACGCTCGGGCACAGCAAATTCGACCTTGAGTGGAGAGACTTTGGTGAGCGAAGCAATGAGGGTTGTAGGGGTGGCGTATGCTCCCTCGCTCACTTGACGAAGTCCGATAACACCATCAAACGGAGCACGCAGTTCGGTGAGTTCAATATTGGCTTTCACCAGTTCGATATCGGCGTGGAGAGTAGCCAGTTCTGTTTGCACCTGCTCCAACGCCTCTTGGCTCACAGCGTCCTTTTTAAGTAGTGCATCTTGTCTGTACACTCTATCCTCGGCAAGTTTTAATTGCGATTCGAGTTTTTGTAGTTGGGCTTGCAGGGGACGATCGTTCACCTTTGCCAGTAGTTGCCCTTTTTTGACATATCCACCTTCGTCAAAGTATATTTTTATAATCTTGCCCGATGTTTCGAATGATAGATTTACCTCTTCGTCGGGCACTAAGTTCCCATTGATATAAATTTCATCGGTAAGTACTTGAGGGGATATCACCTTAGCATTAACGTTTAACACTCTTCTGTTTGCTGGCGCTGATTGCATTATTTTATCAGCTGCTTCAAGATCTTTATTTGTTTTAGGAATCTGCGAGTAGACGAATCCTCCAACGATTCCTACTGCAATTAAAATGATAATAGCCCATCTAAGTTTTTTGCTCATACTAATGTCTACTTAAGAGGATAAACGATTAAGAAAATGCATTGTATCCGGTGTTTTTATTGAGGTACTAGTTTTATGACTTGAAATTAAGGTAATAGTTTAAATAGTGTTATACGAAAAGATGTTAATTCAGAGCTCTGCGTTCTTCCTTCCTTTTAACTCATTGTGAATAGTGTCTATATCAGCTCCATTTTTTAGTGGGAATCTCTAAACATCTACCTTATTACACATCATCTTTACTGCTATTCTATCAGTTTCTGCCGAAACTAAAAAGCGGTCAACGAAAGTACTAAATGTTTGGGGATAGTTAACAGTCACCAGCAACAATTATTGATCTAAATTAGCATCAAGTAGCTGTGGTTGTTTAGAAAGATACGAGTAGTGCCCATTTTGCATGATTAGAGCTCTGCTTTTGCAGATACAATACAGTTAGTAAAAAGGCCGAATAGGAATAAATCTTATAGCTAAATAGCTGAACTATTATCGTCCATGAAGAGAAATTTGAACTGATTTTGCATCAATTTATGCTTTAAACGGCTTTGTTTTATCCACTTTTTTCTACTATTGCGCTATGGCCAATAGACAGATAAACAGTGTTTTAGCTTAAATGATAGTCCACTATTTCAGTCATCGGAAGATAATGAGCCCACATTCTTCGTATTTTTGTTTTGCCGAGAGTTTCTGCTTCTTTCTCATAATAATGAGTATATTTACAGTAACCGCTTTCGGCAAAAACTAATGTTAACCCTTTTAATTGAATACGTATGAAAATGAACAGGCGGAACTCCCTCCTATGGAGCCGTGTGGCTCTATCAGTCCTCATGGCATTGCTTCTCTCATTTCATGTCAGTGCACAGCAACTAACTGTCAAGGGGCAGGTGGTTGATCAACAAAATGAACCCTTAATAGGAGTCAGTGTACTAGAGAAAGGCACCTCCGTCGGTACCATCACCGATATGGACGGAAACTTTACTATCAACACAACACCCGGAAGAACTCTCCAATTCTCTTATGTAGGCTACAAATCGCAAGATGTGGCAGCCAAAGCAACGATGAAGGTCGTAATGCAAGAAGATAACGAGGTGCTGGATGAAGTAGTGGTAATCGGCTATGGCTCGGTGAAGCGCAAAGATGTTACTACCGCTATTTCGAGCGTATCTACCAAAGATTTAGATCAGCGTCCCATCGTTTCGGCAGCACAAGCCATTCAAGGTAAGGCAGCCGGTGTATCGGTGATTCAGCCTACAGGACAGCCCGGTGGGGAGATGTCTATCCGTGTACGTGGTACCACTTCTATGAATGGTAGTAACGACCCTCTCTATGTGGTTGACGGTGTGCCGGTAGACAATATCGGCTTCTTAGCGCCTACCGATATTGCAGATATGCAGATATTGAAAGATGCCTCATCGGCCTCTATCTACGGTTCGCGTGCAGCCAACGGGGTGATCTTGATCACTACCAAACAAGGTCAGCAAGGAAGAGCTAAGGTATCTTTTACAGCTCAATTTGGTTGGAACAATGTAGCGAAGAAGATAGATGTGCTGAACTCGGCACAGTACAAAGAGCTGCAAGATGAAATCGGAATGATCAATCTGCCCGACGCTTTGCCCGATCAAACCGACTGGTTCGATGAAACCTACTCTACGGGTAATGTGCAGAACTATCAGTTTGCCGTGTCCAATGGTACCGACAACTTGAAATACTATATCTCTTTGGGGTATCAAAAAGAGAAAGGTATTCTCGATATATCTTACTACAAACGTTATAGCTTCCGCGTGAATGTAGAAAACAAAGTGCGCAATTGGCTCACCATCAATGCCAATGTATCGTATGCCGACTACGCCAGCAACGGTGCCGGAGCTATGGGTACAGGTGCCAATCGTGGCGGTGTGGTGCTAGCCATCATCAATACACCTACCTACGCACCGATATGGGATTCGTTGAACCCCGATCAGTACTACAACAACTTCTACGGCATTAGCAATATCACTAGTCCGCTAGAGAATATGGCACGTGCCGAGAATAACAAGAGTCGCGAAAACCGACTAATAGCCACCGGTGGTGCTACCTTTACTTTTCTTCCAGGACTCCAATTGAAATCTAACTTTACGCTGGACCGTCGTAACGCTATCAACACCTCTTTCCTTGACCCGATTAAAACGGCATGGGGACGTAACCAGTATGGCGAAGGTAGCGATAGCCGCAATATGAACACCGTACTGACTTTCGATAATGTTTTGAGTTACACCAAGACCATTAAGAAGAACTTCCTCGAAGCCATGGGTGGTGCTTCATGGACCGATTCGGACTATACGAACAACTGGATCAACGGTTCGCACTATAAGAATGGTGATATTCAGACCTTGAATGCAGCCAATAAAATATCGTGGAGTGGCACAGGTAGTGGCGCCTCGCAATGGAGCATCATGTCCTACTTTGCCCGTCTATCTTACAACTACGACAGCAAGTACATCGCTACGGCCAATGTGCGTGCCGATGGTTCGTCTAAGTTGCATCCCGACCACCGTTGGGGCGTTTTCCCCTCATTCTCGGCTGCATGGCGCATCTCTTCCGAAGAGTTTATGAAAGATTTGGAATGGATGGACGACTTTAAGATTCGCGGCGGCTGGGGACAAACCGGTAACCAATCGGGTATTGGAGACTATGCCTATCTGCAACGCTACAACATCAACCGTGTGGACTGGACACAAGAGGGGCAAGAGAATGCAGTGCCCACCATCTCTGCTGCCAATCTGCGTACCAAGGACTTGAAGTGGGAAACCACTACACAGACCAATATAGGTATCGACTTGAGTTTGTGGAACAGTAGGGTAGTGATTAATGCCGACTACTACTATAAGAAGACCAAGAATATGTTGATGTATGTATCGTTGCCTTCATCGGGAAGTGCCATTGCAACATCCATTCAACGCAACGAAGGCGAAATGACCAATAAGGGTTTTGAATTTACCCTTAGCACACGCAACCTACAAGGCGACTTCTCATGGAATACCGATATCAACATTTCGCGCAACCGCAATAAGCTCACCAAGCTGGAACTGCAAAAGGTCTATACTGCTGCACAGACCAGTGAGTTTATCAAAGAAGATGTGGTACGCAACGAACCCGGACGCCCACTAGGAGGTTTCTATGGCTATATTAGTGACGGTGTAGACCCCGAAACAGGAGAACTTATCTATCGTGACCTCAATGGTGATGGTAAGTTGTCTACTTCCGATCGTACCTACATTGGCGACCCCAACCCAAAATTTATCTACGGTATGACCAACTACTTCTACTATAAGAACTTTACGTTGAGTGTGTTTATCCAAGGCTCTTATGGTAACGATGTCTACAATGCCTCGCGCATCGAAACCGAAGGGATGTACGACGGAAAGAATCAATCGACTCGCGTGCTAGATCGCTGGCGCATACCCGGGCAGATTACCGATGTGCCCAAAGCCGGATTTGATATCAAAAACTCGAGTTATTTTGTAGAAGATGGTAGCTTCTTGCGCTTGAAGAATGTGACTCTATCTTATGACTTCGATCTCAAAATGCTACGCAAGTGGGGTGTTACTCGTCTGCAACCTTACTTCACAGCTACCAATCTGCTAACTTGGACTAAGTATAAAGGTATGGACCCTGAAGTGAACCAATGGGGCAACTCCGGTGCTGTACAAGGTATCGACTGGGGCACCTACCCACATTGTCGCACCTATACGTTTGGTATTAATCTCGAATTCTAATAAATGATTACAGATATGAAACTAAAATATATTTATAGCGGAGCAGCGATTTCTCTCTTATTAAGTGTGGCTTCCTGTTCGTTGGACAAAGATCCGGTTGATACCTACTCTGACGTAACCGAAGGAGTGACGGAAGCCGGTAAAGAGGTTGTTTTTAAAGATAAAGCGGCTGTACAAAGCCACCTAACCAGCTTGTACAACCTAATGCGAGATCGCCAAGAGCATTGGTATCTCGACCTGCTGTTGATAGCGGAGTCGCACGCCGACAATGCTTATGCAGGGACCACTGGTGCCGAAGTTGTTCCCTTCGAGACGAATTCCATCGAAGGGTCCAACTCGGTCATCGCTCGCGACTGGGATCGCTACCTAGCCGATATGGCAAAAGCCAATCTGCTGATTTGTAATATTGACGAGGTGCAAGATAACTCGTTGACTGCTGCCGAGCGCCAACAATATGCGGCCGAAGCCAAGATATTCCGTGCCATGATTCTGTTTGATATGGTACGCCTATGGGGGGATATCCCTGTGGTGACAGAGATAGGCGATGATATCACTGCCGAAAACATCGAAGAAGTGTACGAGCAATATTTCCCTACTCAGATGGCCGAAGTAGAGGTGTATCGGCAGATAGAGCGTGATCTACTAGAGGCACTTTCTGCGGCTCCTAATAATGATGCCAACGACAAGACACTTTTCACGAAGTCAGTAGCTCGTACTTTGCTTGCCAAAGTCTATGCCGAAAAGCCTTTGCGCGACTATGCCAAGGTGATACAATACTGTGATGCTGTGGCTTCTGATGGTTTCGACCTAGTGACCGACTTAGAAGATCTGTTTGGAATGAACGAGGCCGGCACAGATATGAAGATGCGCAACACCAAAGAGAGTATTCTCGAAGCCCAATTCTCTACCGCCAATGGTAACTGGTGTACCTGGATGTTTGGACGCGACCTTGCCAACTGGAACAACAACTTTACTTGGGCCAAATGGGTGACTCCCTCGCGCGACCTTATCAAGTGCTACGAGGATGAAGGCGATAATGTACGTTTCGCGCAGGCTGTGGTCTACTATCCTTGTACCTGGAGCAACTACTACCCATCGGACAACTATCCTTTTATGTACAAATGTCGCTCGGCCTACAACAGCTTGATCAAGTATCGTTATGCCGATGTGCTATTGCTCAAAGCTGAGGCTCTCATCCTACAGCCTACACCCGATCTTACATCTGCTGCTACCATTATCGATCGTATTCGCGACCGTGCAGGGCTTCGCCCATTAGCCGCATCGATTAAAGGTAGTCAAGAGTCGATGCTGAATGCCTTGCTGAAAGAGCGCCGTTTGGAACTCGCCTTCGAAGGGCAGCGTTGGTTCGACCTAGTGCGCAATGACAAGGTAGAAGAGGTGATGAATGCAGTCTATGCCAAAGACAGTGGTCGCAAGTCGCAATCTTATCTTTTCAATAAAGAGTCTTATCGCCTGCCTATACCGCAGTCGGTGATAGACACCAATGATAAGATCCAACAAAATCCTGGTTATTAAACAAATTCCATAAAGAACACAATTATATATGATTACCATTATGAAGAAAATAGCACTAACGATTATAGGTTGTCTCGCGATATTAGCTGCTTGCAGCAGTAGTGATGATATTACGGTTCAGCCCCCAGTAACCACCGAAGGCGATGTAGCGCTCTATGTCACCACAGCTTTCCGTACCAAGGATATGTCGCGCGAAGCAGTATCCTTCAGTCAGAAGGACAATATGGCACCTACCACCATCCAACTAGACCCTACTGTGCGCTACCAAGAGATGGATGGCTTTGGGGCTGCGATAACCGGCTCTACCTGCTACAACTTGATGCAGATGACACCCGAAGATCGTACAGCCTTCTTGAAAGAAACCTTCTCGCCCACCGAAGGACATGGCATGAGCTATGTGCGTATCTCCATCGGCTGTTCGGACTTCTCACTTAGCGAATACACCTGCTGCGACACGCCGGGTATCGAGAACTTTGCCCTACAGAGCGAAGAAAAGGAGTATATCATCCCTATACTAAAGGAGATATTGGCGATCAACCCCAATGTGAAGATAATGGGAACACCTTGGACAGCACCCCAATGGATGAAGGTGAGCAACCTGAGCACACTATCACCTTGCAACACTTGGACCAGTGGCCACCTCAATCCTAACTACTACCAAGACTACGCCACCTACTTCGTGAAGTGGATTCAAGCCTTCAACAACGAGGGGATAGCGATCTATTCAATCACTCCACAAAACGAACCTTTGAATCGTGCTAACTCGGCTTCAATGTACATGGGATGGGAAGAGCAACGCGACTTTGTGAAGAGTGCTCTAGGTCCTAAGATTAAAGCTGCCGGACTCAAAACGAAGATCTATGCCTTCGACCACAACTACAACTACGACAATATTGCCAACGAACAGAGCTATCCGACTAAGGTTTACGGCGATGCTGATGCTGCTCAATATCTGGCTGGGGCTGCTTTCCATAATTATGGTGGAGATAAGAATGAGTTGAACACGGTACACGCTGCCAATCCCGAAAAAGAGTTGGTCTTCTCAGAAACCTCTATTGGTACATGGAACAGTGGCCGCGACCTGCGCACTCGTCTCACAGAAGATATGCGCGAAGTGGCGCTAGGCACCGTAAACAACTGGTGTCGTGGTGTCATCGTATGGAACTTGATGCTCGATAGCGATCTAGGTCCCAATCGCGAAGGCGGTTGCAGAACCTGCTATGGCGCGGTAGATATCAGCAATAGCGACTATAAGACAATCGTGCGCAACTCGCACTACTACATCACAGCGCATATGTCGGCCGTGGTGCAACCGGGTGCTACACGTATTGGCTCGGGTGGCTACAACGATAGCAATGTGGTCTATACAGCCTTCGAGAACCCCGATGGATCGTATGCCTTGGTGTTGACCAATAACAACGAAGGAAACAAGCTTATCACGGTGGCCGATGGCGAAAACCATTTCGCTTACAACGTTCCCGGTAAGTCGGTAGTATCTTATAAATGGAGCAAATAACCTCACCTCTAAACGAAGAAAATTATGAGAAATAAACTCTATATATTAGCAGCCGCTATCTCCTTGATGGGCTTATCGGCCTGCAATGACGACGATACAATAATCGTAGGTGCGCCTATGATGGATATTAATCTCTCCGTATCTGATGGCTGTTTTGGAGATAGCTTGCCTTTTACCATACAAGCCTCGGATGCCGATGTAGCGCTCTCTACCTTGAAAGCTCAGCTCTATTATGGCGAAGAGCAAGTGATGGAAACCGTGATTCGTACCAAGGTGAATGGTGATACTTATAGTGGCAAGATCTATGCTCCCTTCTGGGCAGGCATTCCTAACGGGAAAGCCACTCTGCGTTATGTGCTACAAAATATCAACTTCACGACTTCCGAACACGAAGCACAGATTGCTTTAACGCGTCCCGATTACCCTTATCTCACTTTGGTAGCAGAAGATGGTACAGAGTATCGGATGGAACGTACCGATCTTTATCAATATAGCGCAACAAGTGCTTTCCCAAAAGAACTACAAGCCTATATCAAGGCTCCTGTGGTGAGTGAGTATGGCAACGAAATTACTTTTGGCTCGGAAGGTGGTGTGCTCAAAGAGGGCTCTACTTCACTGGTTACCTTCTCGAGTACGGCCATGGGTTCGTATGCCATCACGTTCAACACGTTGTCTTACGAGGCATCGCCTTTCACTAAGATCCTGATTGATGGTAGCGAGATGCAAGCTACGGATAGTGAGAACTTCTATATCGATTTGAATCTACGTCAAGGACAGCTATTGACCTTCGATGGACTTCCCGAGTATGACGAATGGACCATTGATGCAGACTACTTCAAGAAGCAAGACAGTGGCGAACTGGAATTCCTTCCTATCAGTGGTTCGTATCGCATCATAGCCAACCTCAAGCTGAAATACTTCTTCGTATATGCTTTGTCGGCCGGCGAAGCTGCTACCTTGCAAAGCGATGGAACAGGTGCACTTTGGATTATCGGTGAAGGTATTGGTAAGCCATCATTAGCAGCTAAAGAGGTGGGTTGGACCACTGAGAATGCTCTATGTATGTCGCAACTAGAGGCTAAGAAGTATCAGATAACAGTAGTTGCCGGACGTTCGGTGAAAGCCGAAAGCATTAACTTCAAGTTTTTCCACCAGCAAGGCTGGGGTGGTGAGTTCTCGGGTGCCGACTTAACATCATTGAGCGATATAGTAGGGGTAGGTACCGGAACAGATGGCCATGACAATGGTAATCTATACCTAAGAGATGGTCAAACTCTGGCTGTGGGACATATCTACAAGTTTGTAGTCGACCTAACTGCGGGCATCAGTAGTGCCACCTTGAGCGTAACCGATGAGGGCGAACAACCTATCGAAGTGAAAACACTGACCTTTGGTGGCGCCAAGATGGAGAGCGCGGATGGTGAACTCTATACAGTAAATGTAGGACTAACACAAGGTCAACAGATTGCTATTAGCGGTATCGGCGACTTGGCGGACTGGTGGATCAATCCAGACTACTTCACTTACGAAGGTGGTACGCTTAGCTTTATCCCGATGAGCGGCGACTATCGTGTGGTGGCCAATACGGTGAACAAGTACTTTGCGGTGGCTCGTCTCAATGGCTCGGCCGAGGCTACTACCAACGACGACGGTAGCGGTGCCATCTGGTTGATGGGCTGGGGCGTAGGATCGCCTTCACTCGACAATCAGTTTGGGTGGACTCCGGGCGCAGCCTACTGTATGCCGGAAGTTGCTCCAAAGATCTACCGCTTCACCTGCACGGCAGGTCCCGAAGTTGGCTCATCTGTAGGGCAACGTATCCGCTTCGATTACCTCAGCTGTAAGTTCTTCTTCCAAGATGGTTGGGGAGGCGAGTTCTCTGGCGGTAATGCATTGACCATTGCTCCAGGTTCAGAAGCCTTCATTACCGATAAAGGTAATATCGAACTGGCCGATGGTGTGCAGCTCGAAGAGGGGGCAACCTATGTGATGACTGTCGACCTAAGCAATGGAACCAGCAACGGTGTACTCTCGTTCGAGAAGAAATAAAGATTAATCAGTAATAAGATATATATGTTTAAGGTAAAAATATTAATTGCGGGGCTGATGGTGTCAGCCCTGCCACTACAAGCACAGACTCCCGTTTATCTAGATGATAATCAGCCCATCGAATCGCGTGTGGAAGATGCGTTGAGCCGCATGACACTCCAAGAGAAGGTGGCTATGACACATGCACAGTCTAAGTTCTGCTCTCCCGGTGTAGCACGATTGGGGATTCCTGAGTTCTGGATGACCGATGGCCCTCACGGTATACGCCCTGAAGTGCTATGGGATGAGTGGGACCAAGCGGGCTGGACCAATGACTCATGTGTGGCCTATCCGGCACTCACTTGCCTAGCAGCCACATGGAGCCCCGAGATGTCTCACCTCTATGGGAAGAGCATCGGCGAAGAGGCACGCTATCGCAACAAGACAGTGATTCTAGGTCCTGGAGTCAACATCTACCGTACGCCACTCAATGGGCGCAACTTCGAGTACATGGGCGAAGACCCCTATCTAGCGTCGCGAATGGTGGTGCCCTATGTACAGGGGGTGCAAGAGAACGGGGTAGCAGCTTGTGTCAAGCACTACGCCTTGAACAATCATGAGGCAAATCGTCATACCACCAATGTGATTGTAGACGATCGTGCACTGTATGAGATCTATCTACCTGCCTTCAAAGCTGCCGTACAAGAGGGAAATACATGGACCATTATGGGCTCTTACAACCTATACAAAGACCAACACGGCTGCCATAACGAATATCTCCTAAACGATATCTTGAAAGGCGAGTGGGGTTTCGACGGTGTGGTGGTATCCGACTGGGGTGGCACACACGATACCGACCAAGCCATCACCAACGGCCTCGATATGGAGTTTGGCAGCTGGACCAATGGTTTGTCCAATGGAACGAGCAATGCCTATGATAACTACTATCTGGCTCAGCCCTATCTGCAACGTATCCAGTCGGGACAGGTTGGCACTACCGAACTAGACGACAAGGTGCGCCGCATCCTCCGCCTAGCTTTCCGTACCAATATGGATCGCAATCGCCCATACGGTTCAATGCTTTCGCCCGAACACTATGCCGCTGCCCGTCAGATTGGCGAAGAGGGCATTGTGTTGTTGCAAAACAACAATCAAGTGCTGCCCATCCAAACAGGCAATAAACCGCGTATTGCCGTGATAGGCGAGAATGCGATAAAGATGATGACTGTAGGTGGAGGTAGCTCGTCGTTGAAGGTAGAGCGTGAAGTTTCGCCACTCGATGGTATTCGCCAGCGTGCAGCCGGTCAGGCCGAAGTGCTCTACGCACGTGGCTATGTAGGCGATGCTTCGGGGGAGTACAATGGAGTAGTAACAGGTCAAGACTTGAGCGATGCTCGTTCGGCCGATGAACTATTGGCTGAGGCCGTTCAGTTGGCCGGTGGTGTAGATTACGTCATCTTTGTGGGTGGCCTCAATAAAAGCAGTCACCAAGACTGCGAAGACTCCGATCGTGCGGGCCTTGAGTTGCCCTACAATCAAGATGCTGTGATTAGTGCTTTGGCAAAGGCCAATAAGAACCTAGTGGTGGTCAATGTGTCGGGCAATGCTGTGGCAATGCCTTGGGTCAAAGAAGTTCCTGCCATCGTGCAAGCGTGGTTCTTGGGTTCGGAAGCCGGCAACTCGTTGGCATCTGTACTGTTTGGCGATGTCAACCCTTCGGGCAAGTTGCCTTTTACTTTCCCCGCTCGTTTAGAAGATGTAGCCGCTCACCAACTGGGCGAATACCCCGGCACACCAGACGAGAATGGCATCTATCAGCAACGCTACAACGAAGGTATCTTCGTGGGCTATCGCTGGACCGATAAGCAGAAGAAGGTAAAACCTCTCTTCCCCTTCGGTCATGGTTTGAGCTACACCACTTTTGCCTATGGCAAGCCCAAAGCGGATAGCAAGACAATGACAGCAGATGGAAAGCTCGCTATTACAGTGCCCATCAAGAACACCGGCTCGCGTGAAGGACAAGAGGTGGTACAGCTCTATATCAGCGATAAGAAATCTTCGTTGCCACGCCCCGTTAAGGAACTGAAAGCGTTCGAGAAGATATCGCTTCAGCCGGGTGAAGAGAAAGATGTTACCTTCATCATCGACAAAGAGGCGCTTTGCTATTTCGATGATGCCCGTCATGAGTGGGTGGCCGAACCCGGACAGTTCGAAGCGCTAGTTGCTGCTTCGGCAGGCGATGTTCGTGGCGTAGTGCCCTTTGTATTAGACTAATAGTGCTTTAGTTAGATAAGGTTGAATTAGAAAGAGCTCTCTCGTTTGTTGCTACCAACAAGCGGGAGAGCTTCTTGTTTTTTATTCATTGTAGTGCATCATAAGCTGATAGGGTAACCCAGGTGTAAGTAACTGTTGCTCTCTCAGCTTTAGGTGTAACGCTAGTATAAGTCTTTGTAACTTCCGAGAAAGCCCCTTGCAGTATAAAAAATTAAATTTGTGAGAAGCCGGATAGGAGTAATCCTACTCTTCGATAAGAGGTACAATTCATTCATCGATGAAAAACAATAACTAATTATCTGTTAACCAAATTCAATCTTAGGAGTATGAAAGAAAAACTTAGAACACTCTTGGCTGCCCTGTCTATGGGCGCTTTCGTAATCTCTTCTTATGGGCAGATCCCCACTGTCTATACGGTCGAAAACTCTGGAGCTGCTATTGAACGTTCAGCTACTTCAATGCCCGCTTTGCGCAACTGCCCCGTCATCGTTCCACTGCCCGATCCTTTTGCTTGGTCGGCCGATCCTTTGGGAAGTAATCCTGCTCGTTCTACCGCTTTTGACGATTGGCAAACACATCGCCAAGAGTTCCTAGATATGTTTCAGCATTACGAGATAGGAACCAAACCCACAGTCTCCACCGAGCAAGTCACCGCTAGCTTTGAAGAGGGAGTTTTGACGGTTGTTGTCACGGTAGGCGAAAATTCGTTGACTTTGACCTCCGACGTCAGCTTTCCCGAAGAGGCCACTTCGCCCTTCCCTTTGGTCATCGGTATGAACAGTGCCTACGGCAGTATGCCTTCCGATGAATTTGCCAGTCGTGGCATAGCCGGGATGGGCTTTAAGCACAATCAGGTATCTACCTATGGTGGACCGGCCAATTCTGACCCGTTCTTTGTGCTTTATCCAGAGCAGAACATCGACAACACAGGCCAGTATGCCGCTTGGTCGTGGGGCATCAGTCGCCTCATTGATGGTCTTTATCTGCTAAATGGTGTCCTTGGCGATAACACCATCGACCTGCAGAAGATTGCGGTAACGGGTTGCTCCTATGCCGGGAAGATGGCTTTGTTTGCCGGCGCTTTCGACGAGCGTATCGCTTTGACTATCTCGCAAGAGTCGGGCGGTGGTGGTGCCACATCATGGCGCTATTCGGCCACCCAAGATGGAGTAGAAGGGCTGGCACAGACCGATAGCAAATGGTTTAAGAATAGTATGTTCGACTTCGGGAACAACAATGTATGGAAGATTCCTACCGATCATCATTTGCTTACAGCTTTGGTTGCCCCACGCGCACTGTTTGTCACCGGTAACACCGATTATGAATGGCTTTCCAATAAGTCGTGCTATGTCAACAGTAAGGCCACAGCCGAGATCTACAACACCCTTGGCATACCCGATCGCTTTGGTTATCTCATTGATGGTGGTCACTCTCATTGTGCTTACCCCACCGATCAGTTGGACGGTCTAGCCTACTTCTTAGATCGTTTCATGAAAGGCGATGAAGCATTAAGCCAGACTATCGCTATACACCCCGAAGAGTTTGCTACTACTATCGAAGCCGAAAAGTGGTACGAATGGTGGGGCACAGGCGAAGCTACTGCACCCATCGAAATAGAAGAGCCTACCGAGTTTGAGGGCAATCACACGCTACACATCTTCAAGCTCAAAACGATGCCTACCATTGATGGCGATATTGCCAATGACCTTGCTTGGAAAGATTTTCCTTGGGTGGGAGTAGAAAAGAATAAATCTATTTCAAACGGCACAGCCGATCTGTCTGCTAAGTACAAGATAGGATATACCACCGATAGCCTTTATCTTGCTGTAGCTATTGATGATCCCACTCCTTTCTTTAGCACCGACATCACCTCTCATTTAAGAGATTGTAATGAGATATTTATTAGTATGGATACCATTACACGAAGTTCGATTAACGGAGGAAGCACCCAATATAGAGTGACGCGTGGAGGAGATTATTCCGCTTCAACCGTGCCCATAAACTATCAAGTAGTATCTGATGAGAATGGTTGGACCGTAGAGTGGGCCTTGCCTTGGATGGGTATTGCCGATCGCGAATCGTACGACCTCTCTAGCATTGATGAGAAAGATTATCCTTTTGTGCGCTTCGATATGGCTATAGCCGATAATACCGATGGTACAGCTAATGGGCGTACGCAGATGCTTTTTTGGAATGCTGCCACAGACAACCAATACAACAGTATGAGCAATCTGGGTTATCTCAAACTAAAAGGCGATTTGCCTCCGATGATTGGAAGCAATACCATACTCGATATTTATAAGCTACTCACTGTCCCTGTGATTGATGGAGCTGTAGAAGATGAGGCTTGGGCTTCTATAGATTGGGTGGATGCCTATAAGAATAAGTTGCTCACAGATGGCACGGCTACTTTCGGCTCGTCAACGCAGTTTAAGGTGGGTTACTCTAACGATAGCCTCTACCTAGCCTTGAAGGTGTTGGATACTACTCCCCACAATGAAGCTGAAATCTCTTCTTGGCTACGCGACTGCAACGAGCTTTTCATCAGCATGGATACCACTACTGTGGTGGGCACCAATGGCCGAAATCAATATCGCTTGCAGCGCGATAATTCGGGACTAGAAACAGCTATCTCTAGCAGTGCAGTAAACGCTATTGCTCAACCCATCTTGGCCGAAGATGGAGTGTCCGATATCGGTTGGACGGCAGAGTGGGCCTTACCTTGGGATAAGATAGCACAAAAAGAGTCGTTGGCCTACACCACTATCGATGAGAAGGAGTACCCCTATGTGCGGTTCGAACTAGTGGTTTCCGATAATACCAATGGCAAATCGAGTGGTCGCACGCAGATGATGTTTTGGAATGCGGCAACCGATGACCAGTATGGAGGTATGACCAATATGGGTTATCTTAGGCTTAATGGTTCAGACCCCACCGCCTTGAAGCTTATCGAAAAAGCTCCTTTGACCGCTTACTATAATGCAGCTATGGATATCTTGGTATTTATGAACAAAGTAGAGGATGTGAGTATCTATTCTGTTACAGGCAAGCTGTTGTTCAAGGCTAATCTAAGCTCTAGCTATGCGTCGTTAAATGTTAGTTTTCTTGATAAAGGCATTTACATAGTAAAAGCGCTGGGCTACGATACAATCAAAATCATTAAATAGAAGATGGCCTATTGCAAAGTATCCATTAATTAAATATCCTCGGTAAGTTAAAATAATTACACCCCTAACCAATTAAAAAGCCGCTAAAAGAGTCAATCTTCTAGCGGCTTTTTCCCATATTCTTTAAGAGAGAATGGGTAAGCGTTTGTGTTACTTGTTAACTTAAAATCAATACATGAATTTCATTCTCTCGCCATCGTCTCGGGGGCACCAAGATAAGAAGGCTTTAATCCACCTAGATCAATCATAATCTTTTGGATTACCAAAGCCGGGTCTAAAGGGCGAATGCGTAAGGTGTGTTGACCTGTGCCGGACAGCGTATGTATCGTTTCGCTATCAATCACGTGTTCGGCCTGCCATCTACCCAAGTCGCCATTGTAGTGGCCATTGATATTGACTATTTGCTCGGGCGCACCATCTAGGCTGATGGCATAGCTCAATCCTCTATTCTCATTAAAGTTGAGCGTAGGCGAGAAGCGGATGATTACTTTAGCTTCACCACTTTGGTTCGTCACAAAGTCGTACTCCACATAGGTATTGGCTGTTGGTGTGGCAGTATTGGGTAGGGTGGTGATGGCCGATAGCGTACGCCCCATGTTGGGTATAGTGACCCATTCCACGGGTGCTTCGGCTGAGGCTCGGGTATAGTGTTCGGCCTCCATGGCTAGGTAGCCATTGTTCTCGGTAAATAGATTAGACTGCTTCTGCGGTGCTACCTCTATATATGATACAGCAGGCATGATGTTGTGCGGTGGATGATTCCACGACGTATAGCCGATGTGGGTTTGATCCATCATGTGCTGCCACTTGCCGTTGGCCATTACATGGTTGTAGTGGTGGGTCAACACAGAGTCGCGCTCAAAGTATCCTTTCGCTTTATCAGCCCATTGGTTGGCTTCGGGGTTGTTGTCTGCAACCAAGGCACGGTTCATCGCTACGACATAGTACAAGTCGTAGAGATTGGAACAGGCCTGTATGGGATAGAGCACCAGTTGATCGAAAGCGTCACGTTGCTCTTGTGGCAGCAGGTAGTAAAGCTTCAAGGCTTGGAGCAGCAAGGCCTCATAGTCGCCTCTCACTGTGGCCCATTCGTTGTAGTTGGCCAAACTATAGGTGCGGTCGTTCAATAGCTCGGGTGTGATGCGGCGATTGTATTTGGCATACATATCCAGCAAGTAGGCGATCTGCTCGGCATACTGTGGGCCGAAGATCTGTGTGCAAAATTCCACCGTATGTTCAAATAGATTCTCTGCATTAAAGCTATCGGGGTTCCAAGCCATATCTAAGAAGAAGGTGATGGGGTATTCCATCGGTTTGAGGTCGCCCACATTCACCACCCAAAGCTCCTTCACACCGTGGTTGTAGGTTAGATCCATCTGCTCCCATACGCGTTGTATCTGCGAGATATTCACCCATTTGGAGTTGCGGGGTGCTCCCACATAGTCGAAATGATAGTACATGCCATAGCCACCTTTGCGGGGTTTAGCATCTAGCAGAGGGAGTTTGCGTACATTGCCCCAGTTATCATCGCAGAGCAATAGCGTCACATCATCGGGCACGCGCATTCCTTTGTCGTAATAGTCTTGTACCTCCTTGTAGAGCGCCCACACTTGAGGTGTTTCGCTCGCTTTCTTGCCCGTGACATCGGCGATGATCCTGCGTTGGTCTTTCACGATATTTTGTAGCAACTGTATGTTCGACTCCTCGCTCATGGGTTCATCGCCATCGCCACGCATACCTACCGTAATCACCGATTCCCAGTCTTTGGCACGTTCCATTCCGGTGCGCCAAAACTCCTGCAAACCTTTCTTATTGGTGTTGTAGTTCCATTCGCCCTTTCCGGTGCGCTTCCAGTCTTGCTGAGCCAGTGCCATTGGTTCGTGGTGCGATGTGCTCATCACTATGCCCATCTCATTGGCTAGCGGTCCGTTTAGCGGGTCATCGTCATAAAAGGCGCTGGCCCACATGGCCGGCCATAGGAAGTTACCCTTCAGACGCAATATCAGTTCGAACACATCGGCATAAAACTTACTATTGAAGCCGCCGTAGGTCTTGCCGGCCCAGCCACCTAGTGCGGGCCATTCATCATTGAGGAAGATGCCTCGATACTTCACGGCAGGCTCGCCATCGGTATAAGTTCCCTCTTTTATTGCTATGATTTCTTGTTTCTCAATAGGCACATCGGCCCAGTAATACCAAGGGGATACACCCATTTGTGCGCAGAGTTCGTAGATACCGTAGATGGTACCTCGTTTATCGCTACCTGCTATTACCACTGCTTTCTCTACACCCGGGAAAGGATGTGACACAGTAGTCAGGATATATTTTTCGTTTTTATCTTTCAGTGCATTGCCATCGAGCTTGCCTTCGTGGATTAACTCTTTAATCCATTTGTTGTGCTCGATGCTACCCACAATCAGCATATTGCTGGTGTGTGGTGTTTCTATCAATTGAGGTTTCATGCCTGTTACCTTTTCTGCATCGCTCTGCAGGTGGTGAATGGCACGAATAATGCCTTTATCTTCGTGTTGATCGATCAAGATGGGGAGTGCTTGTTCGGGGCTGATCCATACGAAACTCCCGTTGGGCACCACAAAACGTTCGGCAGCGTGCAAGCACGGCCTGCAGTAGAGTAGTGTTATAAGTAGAAGGAAGAAAATGTGTTGAGGGGTTTTCATAAGTGTTAAGTATATAAACATTTGGCGTAATGAGAGAATAGCACCTAGGGAACTATTCTCTCATTTTCCAAAAGAGGGAAAACAATCTGACTACCTAAAAACTATATATGCTAGTTGAAAACTTTGCATGAAATGTAATACGTGTTAGTATCCTGGATTCTGATAAGCGGCTTTTTCGTCGGCCGTCATCTCTAAACCTTCGAGCTGTCCGGTGGGGATTGGACGAAGATAAAGATAATCCGCTATATCGCGTGTCACTGTCTGAGGTGTGTGGTCGCCATAGCTAGCACCGCAAATCTCATATGTGCCGGCACGCTGTTTCCATGTCTGTGTGCGGGCTAGGTCGAACCAGCGATAGCCTTCACCATAGAACTCGCGCGAACGTTCGTCTAGGATGTAGTCGATGGTGATAGTGGCAGGTGTAGCGCTAGTCATAGCACTGCTAAAGTCGGCAGTTTTAGCTGCGTCGTCGGCGTTGCTATAGCTCCACTTTCCGGCACGGGCACGAAGCACGTTCACCAAGTCGAGGGCAGTCATACCGCTTGTAGTCGATGCACCTTTCACGGCAGCTTCGGCTGCTACCAAGTAGAGTTCAGAGAACTTCAAGATGTTGTAAGGTCGTGTGCTACCTGCATTGGGTTGTCCCAATCCGTCGCCATTGTCTGTACGATAAGGACCGAGTTTCCAAAGACCAGGATAAACAATGCGGCTGATGCCACTAGGGGCTACTACAAAGTCCGAACGTCCTGGCAGTGTACCTGCGCCGATGTTACCATTGCCTTGTCCGCTAGGATAGGTGATAGCAGTTTCGGGCTCTTCGCCAAGGAAGCTCAAGATAGCACCACCTGGATAGACAACCATATCATTGGCATTGTACACAAATGGGGCACTGTTGCCACCTTTTGGCCAGTTGGCACGATATACAGTGGTGAAAGTACCATCGTAGCGCGAGTCATTGGTCTTATCGGCAAAGATGTCACGCACCACATTGATGGTGGGGCACATACGTGTCCATGGGCGGCCTAGAGGCTGTGTGGCAGCACGTTGCACAGGGTTGATCTTGCTGCTGCTGGCCCAGTTGCCATCTATCGAACTGGTCATTGTGGTATAGTTCCAAGTCATCATCCATCCGGCGAAGTTGTCGGGCGCACCACCACTACCGTAAGTCAAGCTACCACCATTGTAGTATTCGCTTTCTTGGGTATGGTCGGCGTAGAGCAAAATCTCGTTGTTGCGGTCGTTAGGACCAAGGTTCACCATATAGAATGTCTCTTGCAAACCAAATGGACCAGGGTTGTTGATCGCTGTAGTGGCGATGTCGTACGCTTGCTGGTAGTACCATTGCGATGTCTTTCCATCGGGGTCCACACGGCTACATTCTGGGTAGGTGGGAATATTGTTGGGATTATCCAACCACCATCCGTAGGTTAGGTAGGCCTTAGCTAACGTCAATCGAGCTACTGTTTTGGTGGCAGCACCTGTTAAGCGTCCCACTTCGGGTAGATCGGCAACTGCAGTGAGCAGATCGGGGAAGATAGCCTTGGTATACACTTCGGGCACGGTGTTGCGAGTAGATACGCGCGAAGGAGAGGTGTTGAACTTCAACTCGCCTGCACCTAGATCGAGTGGCACACCACCGAAGGTCTGTACCAACAAGAAGTAGTCGAAAGCACGGAAGAAGCGAGCTTCGGCGATCAAACTGTTGTCGATGCCTGCCTCTTCGGCATTTTCAATGATACCACTAGCTGTGTTGATGTTAGGGAATGCGGCACCCCACAATACATCCGATCGGCTACTGCTAGGGGTCAAGCTACCCACACCCGAGAGGTCGGCATCCTTGAAGTTACCATCGGCCGACTGTGCATAAGTAGCTTCGTCTGTACCTGTTTGGCAAGAGTTGTAGTAGTAGGCCTGTCCATAGATATAGCGTAGGTGGGCATACATAGAGGTCAATCCACCATATACACCGGCTTCAGTTTTAAAGAATCCTGGTTCGAAGAAGCTGCGAGGCTGTTCGTCCAATACATATCCGCACGAAGAGGCGAGCAATAGCGCCAGAGCAGCGGGTGCGGCTTGTTTGATTTTATAGATTATATTTTTCATAACAGTATATGCTTTGATATTAGAATGTTAGATTTAGGCCCATAAGGAAGTTGCGTGTAGCGGGGGTGTTGGTTCCCACGATAGGGAATCGGCTCACCATGCTCACAGCCACGTTTTGATCGCCCAATGAGTTGGTTTCGGGATCTAGGCCACACTCGTTTTTGTAAGGCGAGAACAGTACGAACGGATTCTGGATAGTGGCATAAACACGCAAAGTTTTGATGCCGAAGTTTCTCAATTTAGGCAGACTGTCGAAGTTGTAGCCTAGGGTGATGGTGCGTACTTTCATGAAAGAGGCTTTGAAGTAGCCCAATGTAGAACCATATTTAGGGTTGTCACCACTCATGATACCACCGGGTTTAGGATAGGTAGCATCTGTGTTTTCGGGTGTCCAGTAGTCCACCTTAACGTTGTTGCGGCGACCGCTCAACATATTGAGATAACCGTTGGATGAGTGTAGCGAACTGATAAGTTTACCACCACACTGGAAGGCACCAATTACTGTTAAGTCTAGACCTTTCCAAGCCACGCGTGTGTTGAAACCTCCTTGGAACTTAGGCTCCATGCTGATGATCTGACGGTCTTCTGTACCGATTTGACGCACAGGTGTGCCGTCGGCATTGTATTCGCCGGTATATTTCACCTTAATCATACCCACGTTACCACCCGGTTCGAGGATATTCAAATAAGGATCGCCCTCTTGCCATAGACCTGTCTTTTCGTAATCGAAGATAGAGTTGATGGGGTAGCCCACAAACCAGTTGTTGGCTTCGTCGCGTTCTTGGCCCGATGCCAATGATACGAGCTTGTTGCGGTTGGCATAGATGTTCAATCCGGCTTCCCAAGTCCATCCGTTGCGGTTCTCGAAGATGATACCGTTTACGCTGAACTCCACACCCTTGTTTTGAGTCTTACCGATATTGCCCATATAGCTGTTTACACCCGATGTAGCAGGTAGATTGACGTTGAGCAGCAAATCGTGTGTCTTTTGGATATAGTATTCGATGCTACCCGATAGGCGACCACCGAATAATGTAGCGTCTACACCCACGTTCCATGTAGTAGAGTATTCCCATCCTAGTGCTGTATTGGGCAGAGCCGAAACATAGTAGCCTGTAGAATAGTTGGTGCCGAAGTTGTAAGGACGTGTGCTTAGCATACCCAGTGTAGAGTAGGGAGCTACTGCCTGATTGGAAGTCTGTCCGTAACCGGCACGAATCTTCAAGATGTCAATGACGTCTACGTTTTCCATAAACTCTTCCTTCTTGATGTTCCAACCTAGTGAAACAGCAGGGTAGGTGTGCCACTGGTGGCCTTTGGCTAGGCGCGATGAGGCATCCGAACGGATAGTGGCCATCAACATATACTTATTGTCATACGAGTACATCACACGACCCATAAACGATAATAGACCGCTCTTTTCATAAGCTTGGTTGCCGGGGTTCACCGTGATCTCGCCATCGGCACGACCTATATTATAGTATTGGAAATAAGAGGCAGGGATATCCTTACCCGCCATATACGATCTAGTGTATTTAGTCTGCTCGGCAGAGTACATAGCCACCACGTTGAGCTGATGCTTGTCGTTGAAAGTACGATCGTAAGTCAAAAGATTCTCTACGGCCCAGTTGACTGTTTCGGTGTGCTGAATAGATGCACTCGACTCTGTGGTAGGGTTACTGCTGTTTACCCCTTCGCCGGTGAATGCACCCGTCTTGCCACCACGGTAGTTCATACCCACATTGATGCGATACTTCAGCCCTTTCACCCATGGGCATTCCACTTGTCCATAGAAAGTGTTGTACGATCCGATGGCTGTAGACTCGTTTACCCATTCCTCGCTTAGATTGTTGAGTACACTCTTGGTAATGACCCATTGCTCGTCTAGTGGCATCAATATTGTTCTTCTTAATGAACCATTTTCATTATAAGGATTGGCGATTGGCGATGCACTCAATACGTTGTACATACCTATCTGTCCGCCCTTGGTCATGTTGTAGTTGGTGATAGTCGATGCTCCGAAGCGGAAATAGTCGCCAACACCTTGATCTATTGTAGCACGAATGTTGTAGCGCTCGAATGACTGAGTAGGGATGTTCGACTCATCATAATAGTAGCCCACACCTACGCTGTAACTACCGTTGCGTGTACCATTGGCCACACTCACGTCGTGACTGGTGACGATGGCATTGCGGTAGAACATATCTTGCCAATCGGTGTTGGTCGTATCCGACTCATCGAGTGAGTTGGTGTACATACCTGCATCTTTGCGCAACTGAGCAAACTCAGCACCGTTCATCATCGGATAGTCCGAGAATACCTTCTTCAAGCCGAAATAGCCGTTATAGCTGACACGTGCCGATTGTCCTTCGGTGCCTTTATAGGTCGTGATAAGAATCACACCATTGGCACCACGCGAACCATAGATAGCGGTAGAGGATGCATCTTTTAGAATGTCCATGCTCTTGATATCGCTAGGGTTGATATCCGACAGGTTGCCCATGAAAGGAATACCGTCGAGCACCACCAATGGATCGTTCGAAGCTGTCAACGAACGAGTACCACGTATGCGTATTTGCATATTAGCACCGGGTTGCGAAGACGTTTGTGTCATGTCTACCCCTGCAATACGACCTTGCAGTGCATAAGTTATATTGGTAGCAGGCACCTCGCGCAACACGCCCCCTTGTACCGAGGCGATAGAGCCGGTAACGTCCGACTTGCGTGCAGTACCATAACCTACAACCACTACTTCTTCCAGCGTGCGGCTGTCTTCTTCTAATGTAATCTGAATCTGCTGGCGCCCGCGTATATGCACCTCTTGTGTGATGTAGCCCACATAGGTCACAATCAATGCGCCTTCGGCTGGTGCCTGTAGTGTGAAGTTTCCTTGTAAGTCGGTGACGGTTCCGCTGCTAGTGCCTTTCACCAAGACACTGGCGCCAATAATAGGATCATTGTTGAGGTCTGTCACTTTCCCTCTCACGGTGATGTTTTGCGCCGATACCCAGAATGGTAGGCAACCGATGAGAAAGAGGAAGACCATCATCTTAAATTTAAAATTAGTGCTTCTCATAAAACATTGTTTTTAGGTTACAAAATATTATACAAATGTTATTGCTTCAAGGTTAACAGGGTCAACGAAACAGGGCTATTCGAGAGGCTTTTATTAGGTGTTTTTTCGCCATTTTGGTGGATAGCCTTACTCAGCTCGGTGAGTGGCCTTTGCCTGCTTGCTGGCAAGCGCTTGCCACCACGGTGAGTAGCCCTTGTCACCAACCGTATCGTTACTATTGGTTGGCAAGCGCTCTACAGCCCTATTTTTCGTTAATGCAAACTTACTTTATTTATATCTAACGGTTTGTTCGGCGAATCGCCAAAACTTGTCATACGGTTACTTTGCTTTGCTGAATGTTACAAGTACTTTCCTTCATGTTACATCGTTTCGATTCATGTATCAAAAGGGGGCAATTTGTAGTGCAGAAGGTATATATTTGAATAATCTATACTAAAGAAAACCAGTTTATGAGAAAACCGATCTTTGCGTTTTTCCTGCTGCTGAGCCTTGTGTTTGTTACATCGCTCAGTGCGCAGTCGGGACGACTTTACGATACGGAGGACGGCCTGTCTAGTACATTCGTCAACTATCTTTATCAAGATAGTAGGGGATATATATGGATAGCCACCGAATATGGCCTGAACAAATACGATGGCATTCACTTCACCAACTATCTGCATGATGCCAACGATAGTAGCTCCCTAAGAAATAACTACGTGCGCTGTCTTTTCGAGGATAAGGCAAAGAACCTCTTTGTGGGCTGCTACAACGGATTGATGATCTATGATGTAGCCACAGATGCCTTCAAGGATATACCCATGTTTAGAGATGAACAGCAGCAAGCACCACATGTCACCGCCATCTATCAATTGCAAAATGGGGAAATATGGGCAACTACAGCCGGACAGGGTATTTTTAAATACGATGCTTCTACCGAAACGGCCTACAGCCTGGTAGAGGTGATGGAGGTACTGGAGTTCTACTTCCTGAACTGTATCCACCAAGATGCCCAAGGCAGAATATGGATAGGTACGGAATATATGGGCGTTGTCTGTTTGGACGAGGGAAAACGAAGAATCTACAGCTATCCGTTGTTGCCCGAAAACGCAGTGCTGACCTTGGCGGAAACCGACCAGAACGAAATGCTGATAGGTATGAAGAAGGAGGGAGTAGCCCGATATGTAGAGAACACCGATAGATTTGAACCGGTATTAGAGGAGGGGGGCAACGGCCACCTTTCTGTATATGCTTTTGGAAAGATAGGAGATAGGGTGTTTGTGGGTTGCGATGGCGAAGGGATACGAAGCTACAATCCGCATACTAAATTCCTAGATCCTTATACGCCGGATTTCAATTCGCGCGACTATAGCAATGTGCGTGTTCATGCGTTGCTTCAAGATCAAGATAAGAACACGTGGATCGGTATCAGCCAAAAAGGTGTGGCATACATCAATCATCGTGAAGCGCAGTTCGACTACATGGGCCATCGCGCGCAAATCAACCCCATAGGTTACAACTGTGTGACGGCTATCTATAAAGATAAGTTTGACTATCTATGGGTGAGCACTGACAACGAAGGACTTTTTAAACTCGATAGGCAAGGGAAGCGGGTCAATCACTTCTTGCCAAAAAACAAAGGAGGCGATATACCTAGTGTGATCTATGCTATCTTCGAAGATTCTAACGATAACTTATGGATAGCTTCCCCATCTGATGCGCTGGGATGTCTAGATAGGAAGACGGGTAGATGGATAAAGAGGGACGAGATGGGGCTAAGCAGTGTGGTGGGCATCTGCGAAGCACCCGATGGTACGCTGTTTATGGGCACCTTTGGTTCGGGACTCTACTCTTATCATCCTGAAACGGGTATAAAGAGGAACTTCCTAGGAAGTAAATCGGATGATCCAGCAGAACGGAACAAAGCCCTATCTAATAACTGGATCAATGCGGTGAAGTGCGATAGCGATGGCTTGATATGGATAGGTCATTATAAAGGTATCAGCTGCTACGACCCCGTGAACGATGATTTTACCTGTTTCACGGGCCAAAATCTATTGATACCCGGCTGTATAGGCTACGTGATAGAGGAGGATGATAGAGGAGTTATCTGGGCCGGAACTAGTGAGGGGCTGTTTAGCTTTGATAAACGCACAAAGGAGTTGAAGAATTATAATAGTTCGAACGGACTCATCAACAATGTGGTGTGTGGCATCGGTCAAGATGATCGGGGCGATTTGTGGCTTACCACCTACATGGGGTTGAGCCATTTTAGACAAGCTACATCGAGCTTTGTCAACTACGACGTGAAGGATGGCCTGCAAGGCAACGAGTTTTTCCACGGGGCCTACTTTAAGGATAAAAATGGTAAACTCTACTTTGGTGGTGTCAATGGGGTGACCTCTTTCTATCCGGAGAGCATGACGGCAGAGTCGTACGACTTCAAGGTAGAGATTACCGACTTTAGTCTATCGCAACAACCGGTAAACATCAATACACGCTCGGGTGGAAAGCCGATAATCGAGACGGCTGTGGCCGATGCTCGTAACTTCAGCCTTGCCCATAACGACAATACGTTTACCATTTCGTTTTCTACGCTGACCTATAACAATACGCAGCAAATTGTCTATAGCTATCGCATCAAGGAACTGAACAAGGCTTGGAGTACCACCGATATGGGGCAAAGTCGCGTGACTTACAACAATCTGCCCCCCGGCCATTATACCTTCCAAGTCTATGCGATAGCCAATGGTGAAGGACCCAGTGTGCGCACGCTGCATATCACTATTCGCCCGCCTTGGTATCTGTCGGCATGGGCCAAAGGGGTGTATCTATTCCTCGCGTTGATGGCTATCTTGGCATTGGTCTACTACTTGCGTTGGCGCAGCAAACTGAAACAACGTCGTCTGGAACGTCGACATCAAGCAGAGATGAATGCGGCAAAGCTGCAATCGTTTATCAACATTTCGCACGAGATACGCACGCCAATGACACTTATTATGAGTCCTTTGGAGAAGCTACTCAAAACAGAGGTGGCTACTGAAACTGTGCGTACCTATCGGCTGATCTATCGCAATGCACACCGCATCTTGAACTTGGTGAATCAGCTGATGGATATTCACAAGCTAGACAAGGGGCAGATGACACTGCAATACGAAGAGGTGGAGTTGGTGAGCTTTGTGGATGAGGTGGTGCAGTCGTTCGAATATGCAGCCCAGAAGCGTGGCATCGACATCCGCTTTGTGCATACCGATGAGCGGCTGACGGCCGAGGTGGATGGTGAACATCTGGATAAGATACTGCTCAACATCTTGTCGAATGCCCTAAAATATACGCCCGAAGACGGATTGATAGAGATAACATTGGAGGCTGTGTCGGCCGAAGATGAGTGGGTGCAACTCTCCATAAAAGATAATGGGATTGGTGTAGAGCAAAGTAAGCTGGAAAAGATATTCGAATGTTTCTATCGCGTGGACAACCCGATAACGCATACAAGTACGGGCACAGGGATTGGTCTCTATCTGTCGCGACTGCTGGTGAAACTGCATGGCGGCACCATACGCGCAGAACGGGTGGCCGAAGAGGGCGGAACTTGCTTTGTGGTGCGCCTACCACGCTATGCAATCAGAAATAGTGATGATGAAACGGTGTGCTTATCTGCGGAACGACATAGGGGATGGACCGAGAATGTAGTGATACAAGAAGCGCTGACGGAGAAGGGGAGCGTGCAACGCAAAGCCACACGCAGCACTATCCACCTATTGATCGTGGAAGATGATAAAGAGATTTGCGACTATCTGCACAAAGAACTATCGGAACTCTACAAGGTGAGTGTTTGCCACAACGGACAAGAGGCTTACGACTCGATCATGACCAAACTGCCCGATATCGTGGTGAGTGATGTGATGATGCCCAAGATGGATGGTATGGAACTGTGCAAGCGTATCCGTTCCAATATCAACATCAATCATCTGCCAATAGTATTGCTGACGGCTCGCTCTAAAGCAGAGGATAGGGTAGAGGGGATGCAGCTGGGCGCGGATGCTTATCTGGCTAAACCGTTCAGCATGGAGGTGCTAAAGAGTACCGTTGATGGATTGATACAGAATAGACATCTGCTGAAAACAAAATATAGTGGTGCACAAGAACAGAAGGAGAAGACGGTGGCTCTAGAGATAAAGACGCCCAATGAGCTATTGATGGAACGCATCATGCGGGTGATCAACGACAATCTATCTAATCCTGAACTGAACGTGGAGATGCTGGCGGCCGAGGTGGGACTGAGCCGTGTGCATGTGCACCGAAAGATGAAGGAACTGACCAACCAGTCGGCACGCGACTTTATTCGCAATACACGCTTGAGGCAGGCGGCACAACTGTTGCAGGAGAAGAACCTAGGGGTGTCCGACGTGGCTTATGCCACAGGGTTCAGCACACTGTCTTACTTCTCATCGCAGTTTAAGTTGACCTATGGGGTGAGTCCCAAGGAGTATAGGGAGTCGCACCGTTACTCTTCGTCAACACCAATCAACTCTTAGACGCTTTATTGAACAATAAATGAAGGAAGCTATCGAATAGACCCTATTTCCCGCTAATAAAAGTGTAGTTGAGATATTAAATTGTCTATATTTGCAATATAGTGCAACCCACAACACTATGAAACACGGCTTACTAATCAAATACTATGATATGAAATTAAACACTTACCTGTGTGGCTTTTTATTGGCTTCCTCTATGTCAATATCGACCGTTGCACAGCAAACTCAACTCGAGAAACTCGATCGCGGTGCTATCGCTATAAACTCCCCCTCGGGTGTATTCCTTTCTTGGAGAAGTCTATCCACCGACCATCAAAATCTAGCCTTTGATATCTATCGAGATGGCGAAAAGATTACCGAGACACCTATTAAGAACAAAACTAACTTTGTAGATACAAGTGGTAGCGTAAGCTCTAGCTACACTATCAAAGCTGTTCTTCAAGATGAAGAAGTAGAGAGCACCACTAATATAGAAGTTTGGGCGGACCAATGTAAGGTGATTCCCTTGCAGCGCCCTGCAGCGGGAGTGACGCTGCCCTATAAGGTTTCCAATAATAGCACTACAGAAGATTATCCCGACGGTCAACCCTACACCTATTCGCCAAACGATTGCAGTGTGGGCGACGTGGATGGTGATGGACAGTACGAACTAATCGTGAAATGGGATCCTTCTAACTCGAGAGATAATTCACACCGCGGCTACACCGGTAATGTTTACCTAGATGCATATAAGCTCGATGGCACACACCTATGGCGTATCGACTTAGGCCATAATATTAGAGCAGGAGCACACTATACCCAGTTCATGGTCTACGACTTTGATGGCGATGGTAAGGCCGAAGTTGCCTGCAAAACGGCCCCGGGAACTGTAGATGGGCTAGGAAAGAATGTATTGATGGGTAGTGATAGTCCTACAGTAGACTACCGTTCCACAGGTAGCAATGCCGGTATAGTGATGACCGGATCGGAGTATCTTACCATCTTCAATGGTGAAACAGGCGCAGAGATCTCTACCGTGGCCTATACGCCCGAGCGTGGCAAATCATCGGATTGGGGCGATAGTTATGGCAATCGCTCGGAAAGATATCTGGCAGCAGTGGCCTATCTCGACGGGGAGAAACCTAGCTTGGTGATGTGTAGAGGTTACTACACCCGCACCACGCTAACTGCTTACGACTTCGATGGAAAAGATCTTATAATGAAATGGGCACACGACTCTAAAACATCGGGCAAGGATGCTTATGGACAAGGTAACCACAACCTCGCAGTGGGTGATGTAGATGGAGATGGCTGTGATGAGATCGTATATGGGGCTTGCGTCATCAACAACGATGGTTCACTGCTCTATCGTACAGGTTATGGGCATGGTGATGCCATTCACTTTGGCGACCTCGACCCCGATGTGGAAGGCCTTGAAGTGTTTACCCCTCACGAAGAGAAATCGGCGGCCTACGGTTTCGAGATGCACTCGGCAAAGACGGGTAAGGTACTGTTTGGCACAAAGACCGGTACAGATATTGGTCGTGGTATAGCTGCGGATATCGACCCTAACCATAGAGGTCACGAGATGTGGGTGTCGGGCAGCTTCTCTGATGGAACTAAGATCAACAATGTGTACAACTGTAAAGGTGAGGTGATATCTACTAAACGTCCTTCTGTGAACTTTAGACTCTATTGGGATGGCGACTTACAAGATGAACTGCTTGATGGTGTAAAGATTGACAAATGGAACGGCAATGGCACTACACGTCTGCTAACGCTGTCGGACTACCACAATGCTACTTCGTGCAACACCACCAAAGCTACTCCTAACTTGAGTGCCGATATCTTAGGTGACTGGCGCGAAGAGGTAATTCTTTGGGATGCAGAAACAGGCTCAGACCTGCTACTGTTTAGCACGGTGATACCTTCGGACTATAAGGTTCCAACCTTGATGCACGACCATATCTATCGTATGGCAGTGGCCTGCCAGAATGTGGCTTACAATCAACCTCCGCACCTCGGTTATTATCTTGGCGACTACTCCACAGCGCCTTCGTTTAAAAGACTTAGCGATAGTGGCAATTTGACTCAAACTATCGAGGTGGGCGAATCAATACTTCCTATCAAGTACCAATGGGTGAACTCGGACAACGTAGCTATTGAAGGATTGCCCGAAGGACTCATAGCCACTATAGATGAAGAGAAATCGACCTTTACTATAGAAGGAACACTACCCAAGGTGGGTAGCTACACCTTTACCATCTCTACTGTAGGGGGTGGCGAAGCTGCTGTCCTTTCCGGTTCTATCAACGTTGTAGAGCCTGTGGTAATAGAAGAGGTAGCCCACTATTCGTTCAACGAAACCGAGGGTACTCAGGTTTACAATTCGGTGTATGGTGAGGCCACAGCGGTAAACTTCCAGCCCACATGGGTAGAGGGCGTTGAAGGTAAAGCTTTAGAGCTTCCTGCCACACCCACCAACCGCCGACTGGAACAGCCAACTTATCCACAGCTGGCTATGGGCACAAAAGCTTTCACTATAGAGTGTTGGTTTCGCTCGAATGGCGCTACCGGCTCAGACTGGTACTTGTTCCATAAGGGTAGTCATAAGAAGGATGAGGCTACCGGCGCTAGTGGCAAGTGGATTGGCTTGCAATACAAGAACGAGAAACTTACCTTCGCTATTGATGATGATGTGACAAAGAGCAACGTTGATGTGCCAGCTGTTCAGTATTTCAATGGCGAGTGGACACACCTGGCAGCCGTGCGCGACCGCAATCAGCTAAGTCTGAAAATCTATATCAACGGCGAACTGATGGGCGAAGCGGTAGATAGTACCGGCGATATCACCGAAGCAGAAAATATCGTGATAGGCAATTGCAATGTCAACTTCAATACCCCATTTACGGGGGCAATAGACAACCTACATATTTACGAAGGTGCAATGAATGCTACTAAGATAAAAGAGCAGTATCTACTCTATAGCAATCCTACGGGAATTGAAGATGCAGTGAGTAGTGAGGCTTCGTGCAGCATCTATCCCACGCTGTTGGTCGATCATTTTAGTGTAGATCTTCCAAGTGCGGCAAGCGGACAAGTGGTGGTGGGGCTTTACAATACCGCAGGCCTCTCTATCGTGCAAGGCACCTATACGGTATCTCGTGGCGGAAAGCTATACTTTGGTGGGCTAGAGAATATCCCTTCGGGGCACTATTTAGTAGTGGTAGATGTAGAAAACAAAAGATATACGCAGAAGTTAATCAAATAGATGATGCCTCTCTTAAAACATCAAAATGGGCTGCCCTTCACAGTGAAAGGCAGCCCATTTTGATATATTGGTAGCTAGGATCGCTATTGCTGCTTTGCATGGCCCTTGTCGAGCACCAACAAACTCTCCGGCCCCATATTGAACAGCAGGTCGATGATGCTGAGGTTGGGCTGGAAGCCGTTGCGAGTATCAAACACCTGATAATAGGGTTGTGCCACAAACTCAGGGTCGGCCAGCTTGAAATCTTTCTTAGGATGGATCAACTCTCTAAAGTCCACCTCTCCATCAGCAAACTCCATCTTATACTCTTCGCTGTAAGTCACATTGGGTTCGAGGTCGATGAGGCTACACACCAGCTCGCGCAACTCCTCGTTGTAGTCGTGCAGAAAGTCGTACTTCTTCTCGTAGAAAGGGCGGAAATCGTCTTTATAGTACTCAAAGAAAGGGGTGTTGTTGTAGGCCGACGAAATGGCATTCCAATGTAAATGGCGCCAGTTGCCGTGGTCGGATATGCGTATGTCCTTCATCGGGCATTTGCTGCCGTGAGGCTTCTCGGTAGGTATGGTCAACGCAATCTCGCCTTCGGGCCCTGCAATGGTGCAGCGGTTGCGGTAGGTCTGCTTGGTATAGTTATCGTGCTGCTCTATCACTACTTTGTCGTAGTGGGTCAGCTTAGCATAATAAGATACGGGTGCCAGATAGGCAGATGTAAGAAAGATAGTTTCCATATATGGGTAGATAAAATACGTTGAAGTAGGAGATGGATGTAGGTGCAGCTCTATCGATCAAGTCGATGAAAGAAGCGATCGGTTCTGTAGCCCTCATACCAAGATGCTTTGGGATCTTTAGAGAACCATACGATAGCTGCTCTACCGATGAGGTACTCTTGTGGCACAAAGCCGAAGAGGCGCGAGTCGGCCATCTGAGTAGAGTCGATGGTTGTCATCCAATAGTAGTCTTTGTCGAAGGTGTAGCGTTCCACAGGCATTCCGTTAACAAAGAGTGTATCGTTTTTGATGGCTGCATCTTTGTCCTCGTGCAGCAAGATGGTATTCCGCAGCAGTGTTCTGTTCCATGGATAGACCGAAACAGTGACTCCTTTTCCGGGCACAATCAAGGGTTTTGTAAACTGTCTATTGGCCTCTAGGGGCACCAGACAGTTGTCGCAATCCATCGCTTTTACCAACTGGCGATGCTCCTTGCGAGTAAATACGCGTACGTTGTGCAAAGAGTCTTCGGCAAAGCAAGTGCCCGCGGGGATGTGTAGATCGGCCATCAATGAGTCGATCTTCTCTTCCAGCGAGTCGGGGTAAAGATAGTAGGCCATAGCCGCAAAAGAGCTGAGTTGTTCTGCCGTCTGTACGTTGAACAGCGAATCTACCATCAGCGTATCGCCCGGGCCACCGGCACAGTGGCCTATAAAGGTCTCCTTGAACTCCAGCTCATCGCGCACATTGGCCGGGTTGTTGAACACCACGATGTCGCCGTTGTTGACCGGCTTCTCGTTCCAACGGTGGTAGCCAAATAGGGATGGTAGAGGCGCACGAAGCCCATAGCTCCACTTGTTCACCAATATACCCTCACCTTCATAGAAAGCCTTGTCCACGCTGCCCTGGGGTATATAAAACGAACTGAAAGCAAAACACCGGAGCAACAGTACAAGTACTGCTGCTCCGGCGATGGCTATTATCCATTTTATACAGGTCTTCATATCGCTGTTATTATTGTCCTGCCGATTTAAAGAAACGATTCCAGCGAATCTTTCCGTTGAACCAGCTACGATCTTTATCCAATGACAACCACACGAAACGAGGTTGACCCACTACGTGATCTTCGGGCACAAATCCCCAGAAACGCGAGTCTTGTGAGTTGTGACGGTTGTCGCCCATCATCCAGTAATAGTCCATACCGAATGTGTACTTGTCTGTCTGCACTCCATTGATATAGATCTTGCCATCTTTTACCTCCAAGGTATTGCCTTCGTAGGCCACAATAGGACGTTCGTAGATGGGTAGATTCTCTATGGTCAAGTCGATGGTTTCGCCTTTAGCAGGTATCCAGATAGGGCCGTAGTTGTCTACTGTCCAATCGGTGTACTTGTTTTGTGGATAGAGGTCGAAGTTAGGAGATACCTGGATAGGCTCAATGCTAGTCACGAAATCTTTGCGTGCAAGCAGCTTGCTGCGCGCTTCCACGGTAAGTGGCAAGCCAAATACGCTAGCACCGGGGCGGTAGCCCGATAGATCTTCACGGCTCAACCCTAGTTCGTCCATCAAGAACTCGGTAGGGATGGTCTTGCCTGTACCGGTGACACGATAAAGGAATTGAATATCTTTAGGATCTTCTTGTTTCACTCCATCGATATAGATAGCGCGATCGATGATCTGCAAGGTATCGCCTGGAAGAGCCACAGCACGCTTCACATAGTTCTCGCGACGGTCTACCGGGCGGTAGATGATCTCGCCAAACTCTTGTGGATGCGTTTTTGCATACTGGCTACCGGCTTTGTAGTACAAGTCATACACCATGTACTGTTGCTCGGGAGTGAGGCTGTCCATTTCCACGCGGGCAGGGTAGAGCTCCTTGCCTTTATCTATGGCTAGGCTAGTAAATGTTTGCTCTTGTTGGTAGTAGGTCGATACGGTATCGCCGGCAGGGAAGTTGAACACCACGATGTCATTTTGCTTCACCTTGCCAAAGCCGGGCACACGACGATACTCCCACTTAGGCCACTCCAAGTACGACTTTGTGTTTACACCCGGTATGGTGTGTTGCGTCAAAGGCAACGACAGTGGCGTGTTGGGTATACGTGGTCCATAGCTCATCTTGCTCACATACAAGAAGTCGCCTGTAAGTAGCGTCTTCTCTAGCGACGACGAAGGGATTTGGTAGTTTTGGAAGAAGAACAGATTGACAAAGTAGACAGCCACCAGTGCAAATAGGATAGCATCTACCCAGCTCATCACCGAGCGCACGGCAGGGTTTTTCGAGTCTTTCCAAAAGGCCCAAGGAATGAACTTTGTGATATAGATATCAATGATAAACGGAATAACGATCACCCCCAACCAACTCTTTACCCAGATGAGGAAGGCGATATATAGTGCCAATACGATGGCGCATTTTATCCATTGTGTGCTTGTAGGCTTTCTCATGACAGTTACCTAATTTAGTCTTTTAGAAAAGTAAAAAGATCACTCATGCCCAAGTAGCCTTCGTGAGCAGCAGTATATTCGGCCGCTAGAACAGCTCCAAGAGCAAATCCGCCACGGTTCTTGGCATCGTGAGTGATAGTGATGCTATCGATATCCGACTCGTAGCGCACGGTGTGGATACCAAATATTTCGCCTTCGCGCACGGCTTTAATAGGCATTTCGTTGGGCGAAGTAGCTTCGTCGAGTGCCCATTTATCCTTGCGGTCGAGGTTCTCTAGGATACCTTCGGCAAGAGTGATAGCTGTACCGCTAGGAGCATCCATCTTGTGGATGTGGTGCCACTCGGTCATGCTCACGTCGTAAGCAGGAAATTGGTTCATAATCTTGGCTAGATACTTGTTTACAGCCGAGAATACGGCTACACCCAAGCTGAAGTTAGACGACCAAAAGAGTGTTTTGCCACCGGTGGTGCAGAGGTTCTTGATCTCCTCACCGTGGGCTTCCATCCAGCCTGTACTGCCCGAAACGAGCTTTACACCGGCATTGAAGGTGCGTATATAGTTTTGATAAGCTACGTGTGGGTTGGTAAACTCGATGGCAACATCTGCCGAGCGGAAAGCTTCCGAGTTAAAATCATCTTGGTTGTTTACATCGATGATGCTTACAATCTCGTGTCCACGGTTCAGGGCGATTTTTTCAATCTCTTTACCCATCTTACCGTATCCGATTAGTGCAATTTTCATTGTTAGAATGACTTATAGAGTGATTTGGTTTTAAATTGATTAGGGCAAAGATAACACATTATAAAAGAGAAACTACTACCCTTAACCAAAAAAAACGGGGCAAACGAATCTGCTTCTCTCTATTCATCGGTTTTTGGAGGATACTACCCTTGTTTATCTGCCTCCGAAAAGAATGCAGGTAGATGTGATAATTATTCGCTATTTTCTAGGCGGTAAGCGCACATCGATAGTGGAAATAGCTTACATTTGCTGCACTCGACAAAATATAAATCTCTATGGAACGACTGCTACACTATGTATGGAAACATAAACTGTTTCCGCTACAGCCTCTAAAGACAACTACGGGGCAGGAGGTGGAGGTAATAGATACCGGCTTGCACAACACCGATGCCGGACCCGACTTCTTCAACGCTAAGCTAAAGATTGACGACACTCTCTGGGTGGGAAATATCGAGATACACGCCTCCTCGTCCGACTGGATGAAGCATGGTCATCATCACGATGCCGCCTACGACTCGGTGATACTGCATGTGGTGGGTTGCCTGGATGCCGAGGTGAACCGTACCAACGGCGAAGCGATACCTCAGCTATTGCTGCCGTGCCCCGATCATGTGCGCCACCACTACCGCGAACTGCAGCAAGCGGTGTTGTCTCCTGCCTGCTACGGCATCATCGAAACGCTACCCAAGTTGGCTGTGACAAGCTGGCTTGCTGCCCTGCAAACCGAACGTTTTGAACAGAAGACGGAGGTGATACGCTCTAGGGTAGAGAAGTGCGGACGCAATTGGGAAGATGCCTTCTTCATCACTCTAGCTCGATATGTGGGGGTGGGCATCAATGGCGACGCTTTCGAGGCGTGGGCCTCACATGTGCCATTCCGTTCGGTGGATAAGCTGCGCGACGATCGGCTTCGAGTAGAGACGATGTTTATGGGGCTGGCAGGATTTCTGGACGGCGAGGCCAAGGACAACTATATGGCAGCCATGCAGAAAGAGTTTCACTATCAGTCGCAGCTCTACAGTCTACCCAAGCCGATGGAGCTGTCGCGTTGGCGCTTCCTTCGTCTTCGTCCCGATAACTTCCCGTATATCCGTATCAGTCAGCTAGCAGGACTCTATCACACCTCACGCTCTCTCTTCTCCCAACTGATGGAGGCCGAGAGCATTGAAGCGATGCGCAAGCTGCTACAGAGCGATGTGCCCGACTACTGGAAATCGCACTACACCTTTGGCAAAACATCGCCTACAAAAGATAAAAAGTGGGGCCCTATGCTGCAAGATATTATTATCATCAATGCCGTTATCCCTTTTCTCTATGCTTATGGGCTGCATCGAGGCGAAGAGTTGCTTTGCGACCGTGCTCTGCGCCTTTTGGAAGAGTTGAAAGCCGAGAACAACTTCGTCACCCGACTGTGGCAAAAGGCGGGCATCTCCGTGAGCCATGCTGCCGACAGTCAAGCTTTGCTGCAACTCCATCGGGCCTACTGCGAGCCACGCAAATGCCTGTTCTGCCGATTTGGCTACGAATATTTGCGCAAGGCGGGCCGATAATGATAGGTTTTTCCCGTATCTTTGTCTGCAACTTATTATACTATACGTTATAGACTTATGAAACGTTTATCTTTACTCACCCTGCTATGTGTGTGGGCCATGATGGGCAGCAGTGCTATGGCACAATCGGCCGAGCCGTTCAACGCCTTTCTGGAAAAGTTTACCGGCAGTGCCAAATATCAGTATTCGCGCATCAAGTTCCCTTTGAATAGTCCCATCGTTCTGCTTGCCGCAGATGCCGAGACCGAGAAATCCTTCCCTTTCACTCAAGACAAGTGGCCGTTGCTGGGTAGCGATATCTTTGTGGAAGAGCGTATCGACCAAGGCGATGGCATGGTCTATGTCTCTAAATTTACCGTTGTAGAGCCCACCACGCGT
>CAMTOQ010000024.1 GCA_947074205.1 uncultured Bacteroides sp.
AAGTGCTAATCACTGACGCACTGCATGCTTACACACCATTTCTGCCCGCTGTCAATTCCAGTCAAGCCCAATGAAGACAACAGCTATTGCTGCTGAAATACAAAAGTAGCGATTATTTCTATATACACGCCTTTTCGTTAGTAATATTTTCATTTTTGACAACTAAGTAAAGAAGATATTGTTGATTGATTAAATACGAAGAGGTATAAAAGCTATGGATAAAACAACCATAATCCGTTTTTAATTGTTACTTAAGATACAAGCTAAATATCATTTAAGAACAACTTAGATTTATGAAAACAGATTGCCGTAATCTTCCGATCGATGCAGACGGTCTTCCTCCACATTGTTTGACATGGGCTATGGTAGCTTTGGCGTGTGCCATCAGTATGGCTATACTCGATAGCTATATTATGAACATAGTTTTACCTACCTTGGCACACGATTTTAGAGTAAACCCATCAACTGCCACATGGATTGTAAATGGCTATCAGTTGGCGATTGTGTCTAGCATCCTTCCCTTTTCCTCTCTATCAGAGATCGTAGGGTGCAGACGTATCTTCTTAATAGGCGCCATTATGTTTTGCATCACATCGGTGTTATGTGCTCTATCTGATTCATTCATTACCCTACTCATTGCTCGTATATTTCAAGGATTTAGTGCATCTGCTATTATGAGCGTTAGCACAGCGTTAATCAAACGTGTATTTCCGCGAGCTCATATTGGGCGTGGTATGGGAATAAACGCTATGGTAGTATCGATTTCTGCTGCTGCTGGACCATCAATAGCAGGAGGGATATTAGCCATCAGTTCTTGGCATTGGTTGTTTGCCATAAATATTCCATTGGGACTCACTGCCTTCATATTTGGATATAGATTCTTACCCAAAACCATACACGATAAACAGCAAAAGTACGACTATATCAGTGCTATAGCCAATGCTATTACCTTCGGACTATTGTTCTACACCATAGATGGATTTGCTCACCACAACTCACTGATACGGCTCTTTGTTCAGCTGGGAATAGTATTTGCTGTGGGCTATTTCTTTATTCACCGACAGCTTCATCAGACAAAACCATTATTGCCTATCGACTTACTGCGTATTCCGTTTTTCCGACTCTCAATAACTGCCTCTGTATGTTCGTTTATCGCACAGATGCTGGCGATGATATCATTACCCTTTTATTTTCAAAATTCGATGGGAATGAATGAGGTAATGACAGGATTAATGATTACTCCTTGGCCCGTAGCTGCACTTATTATGGGGCCAACAGCAGGGTATCTCATTGAGAAAGTCAAACCGGCTTTGATTGGTAGCATAGGGATGATTATATTTTGTGGCGGTCTTTTCTCGCTTTCTTATTTGGACCCTCACTCTACGCATTTTGATGTAATGTGGAGGGTGGCAATAACAGGTATGGGGTTTGCCTTATTCCAAACACCAAACAATAGCGCTATCATGTCTTCGGCTCCTAGCGAACGTTCGGGTAGCGCAAGTGGTATGCTGAGCATGGGACGCCTAATCGGACAAACGTTTGGTACCACCTTGGTGGCAATTCTTTTTAGCTATATCGTAAAAGATGAATCTACTGCAGTATCATTGCAGATTGCTAGCGGTCTAGCAATGCTAGCAGCTATCTTTAGTGCATCGCGCCTACGTAAACAGAAGAAAGCTCCTACCGCCTGATTGATATCAGGTAATAGGAGCTTACATATTAATATCGGAATTACTTTCTCTTTAGAAGATGTAACGAATCACATCGTTGAAGTTAGCCCATATAAGAAGCCCAAACAACAAAATCATACCGGTTATTTGTGCATATTCCATAAATTTATCGCTAGGTTTGCGACGTGCTATGATCTCGTAAAGCAGGAATAATACGTGACCACCATCCAAAGCAGGAATAGGTAGAATATTCATAAAGGCCAAGATGATAGACAAGAAGGCTGTCATGTACCAGAACTGATGCCAGTCCCAAGTGGTTGGGAATATTTGAGCGATGGTACCAAAACCACCAATCTGCTTAGCACCCTCTTTAGAGAATACATACTTCATATTGTTGACATAGTTCGATAGCTTATCTACACCTAGACCAACACCCGCAGGAATAGATTCGAAGAAACCGTACTCCTTCTCTACCCAAGGCATTACTTTGCTCATGCTGCTAGCCATTACACCGATCTTAAATGTTGAATCGGAACGCATAGCCATTGTCTCTAGTTGGCCTTTACGATAAAAAGTAAGGTCGATTTGACGTAGATCGATGCTATCTGTTGCAAAAGCTTCGCCTGCACGAGTACGACGATCGGCCATCGCATTCATATACTCTAAGTAGCTTACAGGGACACCATCGAGTGCTACGATGCTATCACCCTTTTGCAAACCTGCTTGTGCAGCCGGTGAGTTGACCAATACGCTGTCTACCACATAAGGCAAGCGAAATGAGGCGAAGCGGATGCTGTCTACCATTAAACGCTGCATCATATCTTCCGGGATGTAGATAGCAGTCTCTTTACCTTCGCGCAACACGTTTACGATGCGTGCATCTGCTACCTGCGACAACATCTTTTCGTCGTAACGACCAAAAGGCACTCCATCTGCAGATAGAAGGATATCACCGTCACGGAAACCAACTTCTTTCGCAGTTTCGTTGTAGTGCATACCTAGGGGAGCATCTTTCACATCGATATACTGATCACCCCAAGCAAAAAGAATCATGGAATAAATAAAGATGGCCAACAAGAAATTGAACATTACCCCAGCAACCATAACCAATAGTCGTTGCCATGCTGGTTTTGAGCGAAACTCCCAAGGTTGTTCGGGTTGAGCCATTTGGTCTTTGTCCATCGACTCATCTATCATACCGGAGATCTTTACATAGCCGCCAAGTGGTAGCCAACCCAACGCATATGTAGTATCGCTTTTCTTAGGTTTAAACTTGAAAAGAGTAAACCAAGGGTCAAAGAAAAGACAAAACTTCTCTACTCGGATTTTGAAAAGTCTCGCAAACAAAAAGTGTCCCCCTTCGTGTATCAATACCAACAAAGAGAGACTTAGCATCAATTGTAAGGCACGTATTAAAATTGTGTCCATCGGATTATCTAAGTATTTAAATAGTTACTGTGAATTAATTAGTTGCGCTGCCACACGGCGAGCCTCAGCATCAGTTGCCACATAGTCATCATAAGTAGGACGATGAATGAAGTTGACCGTTTGCATGGTCTTTTCTATCACATCGCTCATTGCTAGGAAACCGACCTTTTCTTGTAGAAAAGAGGCTACTGCCACTTCATTGGCGGCATTTAGGATACAAGCCATATTGCCACCTTGCGCCATTGCTTCGTAGGCCAAAGCAAGATTGCGGAAACGTGTTGTATCAGGTTTCTCGAAAGTCAATGTACTACATTTTGTAAAGTCGAGACGTTCGAACGATGCAGGTAGACGATCGGGATACGAAAAGGCGTATTGTATAGGCAAGCGCATATCGGGTAGTCCCATCTGGGCCTTTATGGAGCTATCAGCAAACTGCACCATAGAGTGAATGATAGATTGTGGATGTACCATTACATCAATCTGTTCAGGGGTAACGCCAAATAGCCATTTAGCCTCGATGACCTCAAAGCCTTTGTTCATCATACTAGCCGAGTCAATGGTGATCTTTGCGCCCATGTCCCAGTTGGGATGTTTCAAAGCCTGCGCCTTAGTGACGTGTTGCAACTGTTCTGCCGTGAAAGTGCGAAAAGGTCCACCCGATGCTGTCAAAATCAGTTTTTCAATGGGGTTACCCACCTCACCTGCTAGGCATTGGAAGATCGCCGAGTGTTCGGAGTCAACAGGAAGTATAGGAGTACGATACTGTTGTGCCAACTCATTAATCAATTCACCGGCAACCACCAACGTCTCTTTGTTGGCCAAAGCAATGGCTTTACGAGCACGGATGGCACTCATAGTCGGTTTTAGTCCCGAGTAACCCACCATAGCGGTGAGCACCATATCTATAGGTTCTGATTGCGCTACCTGACAAAGGGCATCTTCGCCTGCATATACCTTGATTGGCATATCTGCTAGCGCTTCTTGCAGTTGTTTGTATTTAGTTTCGTCTGCTATAACTACTACCTCTGGCTGAAATTGTCGTGCCTGGATTATTAGTAGGTCAACACTAGTATTGGCTGTCAAAGCATATACTTCATAGCGATCGGCATGTTCTGCAATGACCTGAAGTGCCTGGGTGCCAATAGAGCCTGTTGAGCCAAGTATAGCAATCTGTTTCTTCTTATCCATTCTAAGTTATTTCTATCAAAAAACGATATATTTCTCAGGGTCTACTGCCCTTCCTTTATACCATAGTTCAAAATGTAAGTGAGGGCCGGTAGAGAGCGAGCCGGTATTACCCACAAGAGCAATAGCTTCGCCTGCCTGCACCTGGTCGCCTACATTTTTGAGCAGCGAACCAAGATGTTTGTATATCGAAACAAATCCTTGGTTGTGCTGTATTTGTATCACATTGCCTGTTTCGGCTGTATAGTTACTTCCTATCACAGTGCCATCGAGTGTGGCCAACACACTTTCGTTGGGGTTGGCAGCTATATCGGTGCCATAATGATGTTTATCCGAATCGAAACTGCTTGATATCATCCCACGCGTTGGTCTGAAGAACACTAAATCTTCGGCCATAGGTTGTACAGTGATCGAAGATAGATTGTACTTCTCTGCCTCCTCATATTGGCGGCGAAACTCCTCTTCGCGTTGAGTGCGTTGCATCAACGAGTCTTCGCGCATGGTAGTAAGCGAATCCATACTAGCTATGGTGTCCACTTTGACTTGTCCACTAAAGATATCTTGAATGTTTAGGATATAAAGACTCTGACGGTCTACTAAATTCTGAAGAGAATCTAAGCGCAGTGCATTGTCCACAATCTGGCGACGCACTTCGCTATTCATATACCCAGGGAGATAGTTGCGCAAAGGAGTAAAGGCGATAATGAGAGAGGCGATTAAAAACAATATCGTAAGCAGAGCCAACAACACCGAAAGTCCATTTAGTTTAGACACACGAAGCTTAGCGATCTCCTCGAGTGTATTCTCGTTGATAATCGTAAGCTTGTATTTGAACTTTATATTGTTCCAAAATGCTTTACTTCGTCTTTTCTTGGCCATTATTTTTAAGTTGGTCTAGCAAAAATAGTCATTTCGCTTTTGCAGCATCTATTGTTGATTGTTTTTAACAATCTTCATCTTCCGCATTCTCGATATCAATCAGCCCTTCGGGCAGATCGACAACAACAATACGCTCTTCTGTAGAGATTTCAACAATAAAGCCTACTTGTGCAGGAATCAATATTTCCTCACCCTCATAATCTTCAACAACCAACAGGGTATTAATTGTAGTTGTATCAACGTCTACGATAGTGCCCAACATACCGTGGTTCACATCCTCCATCTCCATACCTACAAAGAAATTCCAAGTAAAGTTTTCCTCTTCGGATGCGGGTTGAGCAAATTTCACGGGGAAGTAGACGTCTACATTTGTAAACATTCTAGCTTTCTCAGCCGAGTCAACTCCATCGAGTTTCACTAGAGCCGATGATTCGGAACGGAAACGATAAGAGTCTATGAAGAATGGAACAAATATTCCATCGAATAGGCAGATGAAATAGTCGCACTCTACCCTATCGAACACATCATCGGTAAAGGTAAACGAGAGTTCGCCATGAATGCCATGAGGCTTGTTGAACATCCCTATCTTGTAAACTTCTTCTTTTTTTATCATAAGCGTGTAATGCGGGCACCTATAGCATTGAGTCGTGCCTCAATGTTTTGATAGCCACGGTCTATCTGTTCAATATTATGTATACGGCTTGTACCTTCGGCACTCATTGCCGCAATGAGAAGAGCGATACCGGCACGTATATCTGGCGATATCATATTTCCTCCACGGAGTTTAAAGCCATGGTCGTGGCCAATAACTACCGCACGGTGTGGATCGCATAAGATAATCTGAGCCCCCATATCTATCAGTTTATCGACAAAGAACAGACGGCTTTCGAACATCTTCTGATGTATCAATACACTACCTTTGGCTTGGGTAGCAACCACCAACATCACACTGAGCAAGTCGGGAGTTAGTCCGGGCCAAGGAGCGTCGGCTATAGTCATAATCGAACCATCGATAAACGATTCAATCTGATAGCTATCTTGATGAGGTACAAAGATATCGTCACCACGTTGCTCCAGTTTGATGCCTAAACGACGGAAACTCTCAGGAATAATGCCTAGATTTTCGTATGAAACATTTTTAATTGTAATTTCGCTGCGGGTCATGGCAGCCATACCAATGAAACTTCCTACCTCGATCATATCGGGAAGTATGGTATGGTCGGTACCCTTCAGTTCGTCTACCCCTTCGATGGTTAGAAGATTGGAAGCGATGCCACTGATGCGAGCACCCATCCTGTTGAGCATCTTGCAGAGCTGCTGTAGATAAGGTTCGCAAGCTGCGTTATATATAGTAGTGGTACCTTTGGCCAATACGGCAGCCATCACAATGTTGGCTGTACCCGTTACCGAAGCCTCATCAAGAAGCATAGAGGTACCATTAAGTTCATTGGCTTTTAGCACAAAAACGCTACGTTCATCGTCGTACTCGAATGATGCACCTAGCTTTTGAATGCCAATAAAGTGAGTATCTAGACGGCGACGACCAATCTTATCGCCTCCGGGTTTAGAAATAACAGCTTTGCCAAAGCGAGCCACAAGAGGGCCAACAAGCATTACAGAGCCACGCAGGCTAGAGCATTTCTTTAGAAACTCATCGCTTTCGAGGTAGTTCAAGTCTACCTTTTCGGCTTTAAAGCTATAGGTACCTACACCCAGTTTGGCCACTGTCACACCCATATCGCGTAGTAACTGAATCAAGTTGTTTACGTCTAGAATATCGGGAATATTATGCACCACTACCTCTTCCGGGGTAAGCAGAATTGCACAAAGAATTTGAAGTACTTCGTTTTTTGCTCCTTGCGGATAGATGTCGCCACTTAGCCGATGTCCGCCTTCGATGATAAATGATGCCATAGAATTAAGATAGTAGTTAATAGGATGTAGAATATGTGTAGGCTGCTACCGATACGATCAATAGCGCTTACGTTGATTATTATTTCTATTGTTGGTGTAGCCAGTGCTACGATTGCGATAGTTATTAGTATTGCGTTCTTGACGATCGTACATCAATCGCATAATATTATCTGTCATAGTGAGCTGACCTTTAGATAGTTCATGCAGATCTTGAGCAATTTTCTGGTCATCCACAGTGTCTTTGTTCCAAGCGATATAATCCTTGCGCATATGATTGCAAATCAATGCCACAAGATTTTGCTGCTCTTCGCCTTCGGGCATAGCGCTAGCTTCCTTTATAAGCTTTTCTACTAGTCTACCATAGTGGCGGTAGCGAATACGCGTAGCAGGATAGTTAATGACGTCAGGCTTTGTAGAAAGGTTATCTTTCTTAATCAATTCATAAGGATAATTGATTTCGAGTTTAAAGTCCGACATAATGGCAAGATGATCCCACAGCTTGTGCTTAAAATCAGGCACATCGCGTAGATGAGGAAACATACCACCCATAATGTTGATGATGGTGTTGGCACAGCGTTGACGCTCGGCAGGGTCTTGGATAGTCAAGGCATGGTCCACCATATTTTGAATGCTACGTCCGTATTCGGGCAGTGGCATTGTCTTTTGTTGGGTATTATATTGCATAAAGCTCAATATTTTTCGTCTATTTATAGTCGTTATAGAAGTTTCTTTGGCACACCCGCTACAAACTCTTTTAAGTAGAAGGGTTCAAAATAGGCTACATCTTCAAAGCGCCCTGCTAGATTGGCTTTTTCGGCCAATGGGAACATCGTTCTCGCTAAAGGCAAGATGTCATCAATAAAGTGTGCATTGCTATGAGTGATCGCTTCACGACACTTTGCAGCTCCATTTCCAAAGAAATACACCGGACGTTGATTCAACACATCAAGAAAAGAGTTCTCGTCAATGATTTGGGCCGATACCTCTTGTATAGGTTGCAGCGCACGATCATACAAAGCAGTATAAACCTCCATACGACGGGCATCTATCATAGGACAGACTAGCGCATCTTCCGGAAGATCATAGTGCAACAACACCGGCACACAAAGTATTTCGAGTGTAGGAAGTCCTATCAATGGCAAATCACGACCATAGCAGATGCCTTTGGCCATAGACACACCGATGCGCAAACCTGTATACGAACCCGGGCCACAACTCACTGCAACTGCATCGAGTGGTATTCCATGGCTATCGACAAACGATAGTGCTTCGTCTACAAATGTGCCTAACAAGGTGGCATGCGAAGGTCCTTTTAGGTCTTCTTTATTAAAAATGGGGTGCCCATCCTGACTGATTGCTACCGAGCAAGCAGTAGTAGAGGTCTCGATATTCAAGATACACGACATATCAAAGGTAGTCTATAATTAACAGAATTGCAAATTTAACGCATTATTTCAAGATTCGTGCATTCTGTTATACATTTAAAACAGATGTTAGTAAGAAAGGTTGCGGGGTTAGGGCATAAATCAAGCTAAAATGAGGCAAAAACAGCGAAAAATCGGGCACTACCTTGCCTCTTTGGCAGCAAGGGGTAAAACAAAGAAAAAAGGCCTCTCGACCGGGATTGTATCAATCCACTGCGAGAAGCCTCTTATTGGAATAGTTCAGCTTAGAGCTGAGGGGTTACATGCTTACTTTTTCACGATTGAAACAGTAGTCTTAACACCAGCTACTTCGATATCTAAGTAGTAAATACCTGCAGCATAGCCGCTCATATCGATAGTATGGATAGCACCTGTAGTTGTTGCAGCTACCTCTGAATACATCATTGTACCTGATGTGCTGTAAACTTTGTAAGTCACATCACCTTGTACGTCTGCATTGATAGAGATGTTAGCATTGTCTACTACTGGGTTAGGATATACAGTTACTGCACCATCTAGACCTAGATCAGCAATACCTGTTCCATCTGTTACAATCACATTCAATGTGTTAGTAGCTTTTGCACCCGATGGGTCTGTAGCTACAACTGTAAGTGTTGTTTCACCAAGTTTCTTACCAAGCAAGATTACACTTTCTTCGGCAGTAAACACGTCAACGACAGTTTGATCTGCAACAGACATAGTGTAAGTCAACTCATCGCCATCTGGATCTTGGAATAGATCAGCAAAGTCGATAGCAGTGCTTGTAGCGTTAACCATGATTTGTAGATCAGCTAGTTCTACTGCAATTGGTGCACGATTTACGTGTTCCACAAAGTAAGATACAGCAGTAGTAGAAGCATTGCCCAATTCGTCTGTAGCAACTACATTGAACGAACGTCTACCAGCCTTACCATAGTCAGCATTCAAAGTCAAAGTCAACTGAACTTCAGGTTGCATAAACTTATCATTGCATACTACACTGATTGTAGTGTCGTCTACACGAGTGATAGTTACATCTGCAGTTTCGGCAGCTACATAAGAGTCGATTGCTACAACACCTTCTGCATCATCAATCTTCACTGTATAAGAGTCTGCATCCGCATCATTGATTGAAAGAACAACTGTAGAAGGAGTACCTTCTTTCACTAAGATATTGCTAGGGGCAGTCACTTCTGGAGCACCATTCTTATCCAAATAGATAGGATAGTTAACTACAGGTTGGTTAGGATCGTTGCTACGAACCACGATTACAGCCTTGTTGTTCTTATCAAGACGAGCTTGAGCCGCATTAACTTGAACAGTTACAGTAGCCATTTCGTAAGGTTCAAGAGTACCACTAGTTTCAGTAGTCAGAAGTTTAATCCATTCTTGACCCTCAGATACTTCAAGACAAGTTACAAGGAAACCTGTAGAACCGTACTTGCTTTCCATATCAAGAGCTGCATCATACCAGTCTGATTCGATATTATAAAGATATCTACCTGCTATTACACCTTCTTCTTTCTTAACCAAACCTGTAGAATATGCATATCCTCTAGGATAAGAGAAACGAACAAAGAATGTTTCGTTAGGATTCAAGTATACTTCTTTATCAAGATTTACGATATAGTATTCACCATAATAGTAAGCTACACCATCAGCACCAACGCTAGCTGGTTCTTCTTTATCGATAGAGATTTTACCTGTACCAATTACAGCACCAGTGTTAATATCGCTACCTTGAATAATATCTACTTTCACATCTACATTGGTCAAATTACCAATAGTGATGTGCGTATAAATACTATGAAGGTTGAAGCCATCTGCAGGCGCAGTAAACTGAGTTGCAGATTGGAACTGATGACTAGTATTGAACGATCCTACAATGTACATTTGGTTAGAACCTGGCATAATAGGATGATACAATGCTTTATTATAAGAGTAATCAGCTGGTAGATCAGGAGAAGATTGCTTAGTTGAGTTGCGTGTTGAAGCAGCAGCAGGCTGTTCGGCAAGAACTAGCGACGCATTCATCTTTTCGCTCAATACAGATGGTTGCGCTTTAGCCATAGGCATCACACCGCCACCACCAGCTTCTCCAGCAGTTTCATCACCTTGACCTGTTGGGTCGAGCTCAAGAGTATAGTTCAACTTGTAGTTACCAATATTACCAAAGAAAATTTCAACTTGATCTCTATAGTCTGCAGCCACACCAGAGATACGTGTTTCTGCATCGGCGAACATCAATGCTGGAGCATCAGTGATAGATAGTTTAAATGGAACTTCCACAGTTTCGGTATCCAAACCTCTTACAGCGAATTTCATTGCAACTTCGTAGTCGGCAATAGTATAGTTGTCCATCACCATCACTTTGAACTGTGCAGGTTCTTTGCCTACAGTGATTTCAGAGCCTGGCATGTATCTAGACCAACCTTCTTTTTCTTCCATAAACCAATCATCGAAGTACACACCATAATGGAATAGCATACCTACTGTAGCTTCATAGCCAATCATGCCTGGAGCATCAACATCAGTAATCACAAATTCGGCAGTACCTGTATTTGAGATTTCGAAAGGTACTTCCAAATAACCAGCGCCACTAGTTGTACCCATTACTGCTTCGTGTACCACTTCGGTTGGGAACACAGCATTAGGTTGACCTGTAACAGTGATGTTAAGAGGAACTTCCATTGTTGGTACAGTAGGAACATTAGTATTCAACACAATATTTGATTGATATTCCCCAGCCATACGATCAGTAAGCAAGTCGATATTGATATCAGCCTGTGAGTTGGCAGCAAGTTTTCCCGATTTAACAGGGAAGATATCCACAGCACTATTCGCAGCTAAACAACGGTTTTTAAGTTGGAAACCTTTATCGCCCACTTCATTTTGAAGACCTGCTGCACCATAGATTCCGTCCCAATAGCTAATCTCGTTAGCTAGTTTGTATTGGAATTTGAACTTACCATCTTTATACATGATCAATTGGTAGCACACACCATAATTCACCGAGTTAGCATACTCCATGAATGATATTACTACGCGATCTTCTTTAATTTGATAGTACACACCGGCTGTGTTGGTCTGATCCATAAAATGGTGACCCCAATATGGTGCAATAAAGTTAGTATACAGCGGATTTCTAGAAGGAATACCATCTGTTGGAGGAGCTGGTGCTTCGTTATAATCATCCGTTTTAGTAAATGATACAAATCCTACACCATAGATATAGATTTTATCATAATTCTTACCATAGAAAGGAATTTCATAAGGCAACTGCACTTCAGCAAAGTCGCTATATAGCCAATAAGCCAATTTCAATTGTGTAGAAGCTTCGTCTTTCTCAATTGCATCCCAATCGAATACAACAGATTTGTCATCAACTGATGCTACAAAAGTATAGTCGATAGAGGTATCATCAGCTGCACTCAAGTCAGAAACTTGGAACAAGCTATTTGGAACGATAGTGTATTCCAAAGCTTCATTACCTGTATTCTGGATGGAAAGCTTACTTGTAAATGGCTCACCACTTGCTACAGTTTCAGCAATCTCTCCCGGAGTCACTTTAATTTCAGGAGCACCAATAACAATACCCTTCAAAGAAACAGCGAACTCTTTACCATCGGCTGTAGAGATTTTCATCTCACCTTGGTTCTCAGCTTCTGCTTCAGTAGACATCAAGACTACAATATCTTTTGAAGTACCGGCAGCAATTTCTAGAGGCAATGCTGTAGCTGTAGTAAACTTAGCATTATCGAATACAACCGAAGTAACAGTCAATACATCAGTACCCGTATTGTTTACCAATAATGGAAGCTTAGCATCAGATGTTTTGAATATTGTACCAAAATCGATAGAGTTGGTAGCAAGTTCTGTTGCAGGCACCAAAGAAGAGCCAATAATGTTACCCTTAAACTCAACATAGCTAGTAGATTGATTTGGATCATTGCTCAAAACTACAAGTGAGTTCATCAACTCTCCGGCATACATACCTTCTGTTGCTTTAACCTCAGCTATAATTTCTTTAGATTCGCCAATAGCAACTACACCCGAAGGAGCGCTCAAGCTTTGAATCATCATCTTACCTGGAGCTTTAATCTTAATAGCTGTTCCAGGCATGAAACTATCAAATAGATTATTTTCGTTATGGTCAGCATCAGTTACAACCATTGGGTCGTTAACTTCGATATCGGCAACTGCTACAAATAAGTTTCTACCACGTTCAAATACGCTGTATGCATAGAAGTCATCGTAGAAGAACTCAATATCACCGTTAGGGGCAAGAGTCATGTGGAAGCTAACTGGCACAGTTTCGCCATAGCTTACAAGGGCCAATACATTGATATACTTCACATAGAATTTACCATCTTGGTAAGCATATTCAATTTTACTATTAGCGCCAAGCTGAACATCGTTAAGACCATACATAGTGATCAATCCATAACCACCTACACAGATTTTGTCAGCCGAAGGAGGAATACAAGAATGAATAGCACCATTGTTTTCCATTGCCACAGCACCGTATGATGATATATAGATCTTGTCATACTCTTTACCATAGAATGGGAATTTGAAACCTAGAGAAACTTCATCAGTCCAATAATCATAATCACTAAATTGATCGTTGATATTTACCGGATTGATTAGATCAGGGTTGTTATCGTATTGGAAGTCTTCAGACATATTAAGGTTAGACGTATAGGTATAACCAAATTTGTGTGATGTCTGACCTGTAGTTTCAACAATATCGCTTGAGAATTTAGGGAATACATATTCCAAAGGATATTTACCGGTATTGTTAATAGTAAAGGCAACTGTCTTTGACTCACCTCCTACTTCTAAATCACCTAAATCAAATGTTGCAGGAGTGATACTAATCTTAGCAGGTTCATCAGCAATACCACGAACTACTAGAGTATGAGTATTACCATCCATGTCGATGAATGAGATATTAGCACTATGGCTACCTGCCAAAGTTGGCTCAAATGTCAAGTCGATAGTCGATGTAGAACGAGCTGGGAAACCAGATGCATAAGTAGGCACCTTGAATTGGTCTGAGTCGCAAGTAATATTCTTTGAGCCCAATGTACCCCAAGTAGTACCTGTAAACTTACCATAGCCGTTATTCACCACTTCAAGTGCGATAGTTTTGCTTTGACCCACTAGCAAGTCACCAAAATCAATCACTTTAGCGGTTTTCAAATCAGGTTTATTACCACTTACTGTTAGCTTTACTGGAATAGTTTGCTTAGAGTTTGTAGCTTCGTTAGTAGTCAAAGTCAACTTGAAGTTATATTCACCGTTAACCAAAACTTGGCCATCGTTGTTCATCACTACTTCTTGTTGAGCATTTGGCAACACCTTACCTTCTGAAGGTGTCAAAGTCATCACTTGACTCCAATCTGGGTTTTTGCTTTTAGCTGTGATAGCCCAACCTACAGTTTCAGCCATATAGCTAAGGTTACCTTCAGCAAGAACTTCGCTCAACAATGTCCATGTTTCGCCCATGTTAGAGCTATAGAAGCTATAAGCTGAATAGAACTCGTCTGACAAAGCACCAGCACCTAGAGGGTTTGCTTGACCTGCAGGGAAGTGAGCCACTACCCAGAAAGCAGAACCTGGTTCAAAATACAATTGCTCATTTAGTGCAATGTCATTTGCCGAGTAGAAGTAGAAGTCTTTTAGTTCAAGAAGAAGAGATTTATCGTTCACTGCATACTTACCATCGTATACTTTGATAACTGGCTTAGTACCATTGAATCCATCAAATGACAAGTGAGTCAAGTTGAAACCATTAGGATACTTATTAGCATCAACATAGAACCATTGAGAAGCAGAGTTCACTAAGCTCAAATCACTGTCACCAATATAGGCAGCGATATGAGTGAAATAGCTCATCTCTACTGGGAAGTTATCTGCAAAGAAATCAGCAGAAACAACTGAACTTGCAACAGATGCAGGAACAGCAGACACCTTACCATTATATGCCACTACATTACCTGGTTTAGCATTAGTGGCTAGAGTTGTTGAAGAAGGACGTACAGAAACAGTATTGGCATTAGCCTCCCATTTAAGCAAACCTTCGTCTGTATTACTAATTACAAACGCATCTTGACCTATTAGTGATTGCTTAGCATCAATAGTTATACTCAAACTAGTCTTATCCAATTCCATCTTAGGACCAGCATTAGTAGTAGCCGATTTCACCGATGAAACTTCAGCAGCATTACCCCAACGGTCAACAGCTTTAATAGCGATATAGTAAGTTGTTGTTGGCAATAGGCCTGTAACTTCAAATCCTACTTTATCACCCGAGTTATTGAATTTAGTGTCTACTCGCTTTTGAGCGATACCTTTTAGGTTGTCAGCTGTAAAGGGAGTTGCACTGTAATAAATCAAATGATAGTTTACATTATTATCTTCTGATGCAGGAATAACCCACTCTACATACATATTATCTTGACCTGGAGTCAATGTAAAATCACCTACTGGTTGAGGAGCGTTTCCACTACCCATTTGAAGTGCTTTCCAGCCATCAATATAACCGCTACCAAACAAGCCTTCAGCAGAAGGATTTGCAGTGTAGAAATCATTTACAGAAGTAATCAACTGTTGGCGAAGTGTTTCGTTAGGGAAGTTAGGGTTACCATACTTAGACAGAACCAAAGCAGCGATACCCGATACGTGAGGACAAGCCATAGAGGTACCTTCGCTATAACCATACTGACCGTTTGGCAAAGTACTATATACACCTTGCGCAGTGTTTAAATCCATATAACCGCCAGGAGCAGTAATATCACACCAATAACCACGAGTTGAGTAAGGCGCAGGTTTAAGATCACAAGTCATAGAACCTACTGCAACTACTTCGTCCATTGAGGCAGGGAAATAAACAGCATTTTCACCCGTATTACCATTGGCAAAGATAGCCAAACCACCTTTCATGAAGTCACTTTCAGCCTCTGCTGTAAAGAACTTGATAGCATCAAGTACAGCTTGTTCGTAATAACCAGCGGTACCCCAGCCCCAAGAACATTGAGCCAAAGCAGCGCCACGAACAGCAGCATAGTAGAATGCTTTTGCAAAGTCACCTTGCGCGCTAGAACGAGAGTCGAAAACTTGGCAAGAAAGAAGTTTAACACCACCTTGTCCGTTACCACCGGCGATACCAGCTACACCAATACCATTATTATTAACAGCACCTACTGTACCGGCAACGTGTGTACCATGTTGGTGACCTGATATATCACCCGAATTCAACACAAAGTTGAAACCGTAGATATCACCCACATAACCATTCTTATCATTATCCACACCTGGAGCGCCATTTAGCTCAGCATCGTTGATGCAGATATTATCAGCTAAGTCAGGGTGTGTGTAGTCGATACCACCATCAATAATTGCAACAATCAAATCTTTGTTACCTGTTGCAATATCCCAAGCTGCAAAAATATTTGCATCGGCTCCTTTAACACTTCCTGATAGCGTACCATCATTGTTATAATGCCATTGTTTGCTCAACAAAGGGTCATTAAAAGGCAAAGATGAAGTACGTGTGGCAGCGGCAGCAGCTGCAATCTCCTCTGGAGAAATTACAGTAAAGTGCTCATCGCCTAAGAACTTCATCGGTACAATCTTTTCAGCTTTAAGAACTCCGGGAACCTTGCTAAAGAGTTGCATAGCCTCTTCAGGATTCACCGACTCATCATAACTGAGCTCGTACCATAAATGCAATCCGTGTTTGCGGGCTTTCGCCTCCATTTTTTCCACATAAGGAAAAACTCTTTCCATTTTTACTGCCTTCACCCTTTTTGAAACGACATCAAATGGTTCAATACCTGTTGCAACAATACCTCCTCGAGTAGATGCCGGTTGAATGCCCAACTGTGTAGCTATCTCTTGTTGAAGCTTCACACGAAGAACACCTTTTTTAGGCTCTAAAACATTGGTTTGTGCAAACGCTGTGGTGCTTACTATAATACATAGTAGCCACAAACATTTTCGTAAATGTTTCCGCATAATTTGTGTTTTAAAATAAAGAAAAAATAATGATTAGAATATATTTCGTAGAGAGGTACAAATAGATGTATACTCTAAAGCTAATATAAATAAGGAGAAAGAAAAAGGGGATATTTAAAGTGACATAGGAGAGGCTTTTAAACTGAAGAGTTTATTATTAAGAACAGTACCCAACGCCAATCTATTACACATTTTAAACATAATGGGATTAATTTTATTCAAACAAAAAGATAGATTTAGACTTTAAAAGCCTCATTTTCGATGCAAATATAAAATCTATTGATAGTTATTCAAAACTTTTACGAACATTTTCACAAATAAGATTATCAATCAACTTCTTTGTGTAAGAAAAACAAACCTAAATCTATAAAACAGCTCAATTCACATAGAAACAACTATAATTAACACCTCAAAAGCATTCTCACTTCCAAATAGCAATCGATAATAAGGAAAAAAGAAATCTATACGGGATAAAACCTACAGATTTTCTATTCATATCAAGTTTCGGAACACTCAGCTAGGCTTATTTTCTCATTTTCATAAGGTAATCTGAAAGATATGGCTTACTTTTGCACCAAATAATCAGAATTTTATGATACAATCTATGACAGGCTATGGCAAGGCCATTGCAGAGCTATCTGATAAGAAGGTAACTATCGAAATTAAATCATTAAATAGTAAAGCACTCGATCTATCTACGCGTATAGCACCTGCGTACCGTGAAAAGGAGATGGAGATCCGCAACCTCATCTCTAAATCGTTAGAAAGAGGTAAGGTGGATTTAAACCTATGGGTAGAGAAGAAAGAAAACTCTAGCAACGCTACCATCATCAGCCAGTCACTAGTAGAAGGATACTACCAACAGATCAAGGAGATTTCTGATAACCTTTCTATTCCTGTTCCTACAGATTGGTTTCAAACGCTATTGCGTATGCCCGATGTGATGTCGAAACCCGAATCTACTGAGCTTACTACAGAAGAGTGGTCGACTGTACAAAAAGGTTTGGCCGAGGCTATTCAGCACCTTGTGGACTTCCGCAAACAAGAGGGTGAAGCTCTTGAAAAGAAGTTCCGCGAGAAGATTGAGAACATCCGCCAGCTTTCTCTTTCGGTGACACAATACGAAACTGAGCGTATCACGAAGATCAAAGACCGCATCAATGAGGCCCTTGAGAAAACGCTTAATGTAGATTATGACAAGAACAGACTAGAGCAAGAGATTATCTTCTATATCGAAAAGCTCGACATCAATGAAGAGAAACAACGCTTAGCCAACCACCTAGACTACTTCATTCAAACGCTCGAAGGCGGTAGCGGTCAAGGCAAGAAGCTAGGATTCATTGCACAAGAGATTGGTCGTGAAATCAACACCATGGGTAGTAAGTCTAATCATGCCGAAATGCAGAAGATCGTGGTTCAAATGAAAGATGAACTAGAACAAATTAAAGAGCAGGTGCTCAATGTTATGTAATCATTATTCTCCTTGTATTAGTATATGAACGGTAAACTTATCATCTTTTCTGCACCATCGGGTTCGGGAAAGTCAACCATCATTCAATATCTTCTTAAACAAAATCTAAACTTGGCATTCTCGGTTTCGGCTACGAGCCGACCTCCACGTGGTGCCGAACAAAACGGTGTGGACTATTATTTTCTTACACCCGATGAGTTTAGACAACATATAGCCAATGGCGATTTCCTTGAATACGAAGAGGTATATACAAACCGCTACTACGGCACACTTAGACAATCTGTTGAAGATCTTATCAAAGAAGGTAAGAACGTTGTTTTTGATGTGGATGTTATTGGTGGATGTAACATCAAAGAGATTTACGGAAACAAAGCCTTATCGATATTTATACAGCCACCTTCAATTGAAGAGCTTCGCAACAGACTGGTTTCGCGTGCTACCGATGCACCCGAAGTCATCGAGGATCGCGTGTCAAAAGCGGCCTACGAGCTTACTTTTGCTTCGCGTTTTGATGTGGTAATTGTAAACGATGATCTCGAGAAGGCACAATGTGAAGCACTTGCGGCATTAAAGTCATTCTTGGCACTATAATCATGATTAAGACGGGAGTTTTCAGCGGCTCGTTCAACCCTATCCATATTGGACATCTTGCCCTTGCCAACTACTTATGTGAGTTCGAAGGGCTAGATGAAGTATGGTTTATGGTGAGCCCTCACAACCCGCTAAAAGATAAATCGGATCTGTGGCCCGAGGATTTTCGTTTAAAGCTAGTAAATCTAGCCATCGAAGGCTATCCCAAGTTCAAAGCATCCGACTTTGAGTTTCACTTGCCACGTCCCTCCTACTCGGTTAATACACTCTCACAACTTTCTGCGACATTCCCCGATCGCGAATTTCACCTTATAATAGGTTCGGACAATTGGTTGTCTTTTCATCGTTGGTATAAAGCCGACGAGATTGTGGCTACTTATCCCATCATCGTCTATCCACGCCCCGGATTTAGTATCGAGGAGAAGAATCTCCCTACAAGCGTACACCTTTCACAGGCACCGGTATTCGACATCAGCTCTACATTTATCCGCGAAAGCTTGAGCAAGGGTATTGATATTCGCTACTTCCTTCACCCCAACGTCTATCAGGCTATTCTCGAAGAGAAGGTGGACTGATTAGTGTTACTATCACCACTTCGGGACGAGCACCTATGCGTACTTTGCGTTGCGACGTTCCCAGTCCACTTGTTACAATCATCGGTACCCCTTCATCGGTTTGCACTTTACCGTATCTGAAACGCTTGCCATAAGCAGAAGGTATCATCGGGGCATAGCCTAAGATATAGACTTGACCACCGTGCGTGTGACCTGCCAACACTAGGTCGGTGTTAGGCATTTTGACCTGCTGAGCATAGTCGGGGGTATGCACCAAGAGTATCACAAAATCATCTTCTGCCAACGAGATGGTTGGAGAGATACCATTTCTTCTTAAATCGAAAGGATTGCGAACACCTGAAAGCAGAATATACTCATTATCCATCCATACGGTATCTGTTTTGTGTTCTAGCAGATGGATGTCATTCTTCTTCATCGACTGAACGATTTCTTCGTAACAGCGTTCGTAATCATTATTTCCCAATACCCCATACGAGCCCAAAGGTGGTTTCACTTCTCCAAGTGCATCGAAAAGTGGAGCCACATATTGACAACCTTCTTGATAGTCGCCACCCATCAACAACATATCGGGGTGAAGCTTCTGGAGCTTGCGCACTAGCTTGTTGAGACGTCTCTCATTGAAAAGACTTTTGTAGTGGAAGTCCGATACAAAAGCGATGCGGCAACTATCGAAAGCCGGCGGGACATCAGGGCTTTGAAAATCGTAGCGGGTGGTTTTGATGCTTGTTGCACACGAGGTAAGGAGCAACAAAAGCAGCAGAAGGGACAGATTGAAATATTTGGTTGGCATAACTTCCTTGTTAGAGAGTGGATAAAGGTAGCAAATTATAACTTATCTTTGCAGCTATGGAAACAGTAAAACGCAACTCTCTTAAAGCTTGGCTACTGGCAGCCCGTCCTAAAACATTGACCGGCGCGGCTTGTCCCGTACTACTTGGTACTGCTTTGGCTTATGCCGATGGGCAATTCAACTGGATACCGGCATTGATTTGTTTGATCTTTGCGGGGTTGATGCAGATTGCCGCCAACTTCATTAACGACCTATTCGACTTTCTTAAAGGTACCGACCGTGAAGACCGCCTCGGCCCGCTTCGTGCATGCGCCCAAGGCTGGATCAGTGCATCGGCCATGAAGATGGGTATAGCCGTTACTATCGTTCTTGCGGCAATTATAGGTTGTAGTCTTATCTACTTTGGTGGGTGGGAGCTAATATTTGTGGGGTTACTGTGTATTGCATTCGCCTTCTTCTACACCAGTGGTCCCTACCCTCTCTCGTACAACGGCTGGGGCGATGTCTTGGTACTTATCTTTTTTGGCTTTGTTCCTGTGGGTGGTACTTACTACGTACAAGCGCTGGGTTGGACACCCTATGTTACTATAGCTTCGCTTGTATGCGGACTTGCGGTAGATACCTTGCTAGTGGTAAACAACTATCGCGACCGCGACCAAGATGCACAGAGCGGCAAACGGACCATCATTGTACGGTTTGGCGAACCTTTTGGCAAATACCTATATCTAACTCTTGGCCTAGTAGCAGCCCTTCTCACGCTGTGTTTTATCCCTATAGGTGGGTGGGATATAGCTTGCGTAGCGCTACTCTATCTGATTCTTCACTACCAAACTTGGCGCAAGATGTGTATCATTCACAGCGGAAAGGCACTCAATAGTATATTGGGAGAGACGTCGCGCAACATGTTCTTCTTAGCTTTCTTCCTTTCGATTGCTATTTGTTTTTAGTGCGAACATGTAAATGGGGACTTACTCCGAAGAGTAAATCCCCACTAAACTATTAAGAGAGAGAGAGTTTATATTCGGACTACTCCGAACTTAGTTTTATAACAAAGTTCTCACCCGGTTGGGTCTTTATAGTCTCTATTTTTTTACCTATATAAGATACTTTTAGAATTAAGTTGTCCAGCGACTTGATTGTGAATCGACCATTTAAGTTAGTCACTGTAGCTTTATCACTACCTTCTGCTTGGACAATGGCACCTGGAATAGCTTGTCCTTGTTCATCTTCTACTATACCGGTTATTTCATCAGCAGCAGTTACAGAAGTTTGAATCAATAGCACACCATTTTTTGCAGCTTCACCATACTTCTCTATCATAGCAGGATCATCCCCTTTCTTCACAGTGATACTTGCTATATCACTAGGAGCAATAGAAGACAGCTCTGCTTTGTCAATTATATTTCCATCGACCACGAGCAGTGGATCTGTGTCATTGCCAATTACTACCACATCATCGAAGTACTTTTTGGCGATATTAATGAGTAGCGTATAACGCACATCAACTGCCTCACCATCCATCTTACCCGGATTCCATTTAGGCATACCCTTCAACACTCCTATGATTTCACTAGCCAATGTTACACCGTCTTCTTTTACAGCATTCAGTATTTTGCCGGCTGTACCTGCAATACTAATATTATTCAATTCACCGTTTTTATCGACTACAAACTTAACAAACACGCGCTCCGAATCGCGTCCTTTGAACTTCGAAAGATGTTTATCCAGATATTTATTCATCGCCTCTTCCCCTCCAGGGAATGATGGCATTTCCTGAGCTATAAGATAAACTGTTGAAGCATTATCTGGCTTCTGATCGTTATTAAACGAAATAGTATAAGCACTATCGGTATCATTCAAATCAAAGACTGTAACATCCATACTCACCTTCATGTCCTTTTCATCGACAGGAGCTTGGGCTATTTCATCTTTCTTTACAGGCTTTTTATCAGCCTTAGCAGTTTCCACTAAAGGAGTTTCTAGTGATGGGGTTTCCATTGAAGGAGTTTCCAAAATTTCAGTAGTTAAAGTTTCATTGTTTACCACTAAATCGCTAACTTTGACAGTAGAAATCTCATCTATTGTAGCAGAGATTTCGGGACGGGCAAATGCAGTGATAGCCAGAGCTGCCAACGGTAGCAGACAGAGCGACTTGGCTCGTGCCCACGGACTAGATTTTTCTTTCATCATCATAGTAATTCGTTTTTTAAGAGTACTGTGATTTAGGCTGTTGGCCATAGAGTAGAGCCTTGTGCCAACGGCCTTTTTGATTAATAATAACTGATATCTTTTTGCATCGATGCCTTGTTGTATCACGGCCTCATCGGCCTCAAATTCGTGAATGCTTTGCAGCTCTTGTTTCAAGAGCCAAGCAGCAGGATTAAACCATTGCAGAAATATAGAGAGGTCAGCCAAAAGTAAGTCTACCGAGTGGTGCTTCTTGATATGGGCCATCTCGTGCGCGACAATTTCTCTTCCGCTTACTTCCTTATCTTCTTCCGAAATCACAATCCACTTCATCCAACTAAATGGCGCTATGGGTTGGGGACTAATCAGCAGACTAACTCCATCCGTCAGCCTTTCTTTCTTGCACTTCCGAGCCAACAGTCCAAACTGCACCATATAATATAGGTATCTTACAACAAAGAAGATTATTCCCAGAAGATAGAGCACCAAACCGATACGGATGGCAATCTGAGATGGACTTAATGTAGGTGTAGCAACTGTAAAGGGGGATTCTATGGGAGGTTCTACCATCTGAGGCGTAGCTTCGGTGGCCATCAAAAGCAGCTGTTCAATGGTAAGTACAGTGTTGTTGATTTCATTTTGATAGACAGACACCACTTCGATCATCGGTATCAGCCACGATGCAACGAGAATAGCTAGCAGCGTGAAGCGATTGAACCGATGGAAAGTCTCTTTATTGAGCAGCAGTCTGTAGAACAGATAGAACAGCGCCAAGCAGAAAGACGATTTGAGTATATAGATAAAAAAGATTCCCATATCGTATAGATGTATTTGTAGGTTAGATAGATGATGCGTGCGGCAGGTTACTTTTCGGCTTTCCCCCGCTCCACTTCATCAATTAGTTTTTTCAAGTCTTCCACAGAGATATCTTCCTCTTTCACTAATGAAGAAAAAGCACTAAACAGAGAATTGTTGAAATATTTGCTGATGACATTGCGAAGCGTTCCTTTGCGGAAGCTCTCTTCGCTGACGATGGCATAATATTGGTAAGTATTACCATAAGTTTTATGAGAAAGATAGCCTTTCTCTTCCAATCCACGTACGATAGTGGACAAGGTATTGAAGTGTGGCTTTGGTTCGGCGTAGAAACCTAGAATTTCTTTCACGAACAATGGGCCATTCGTCCAGAAGTAACCCATAATTTCTTCTTCTTTTGCAGTCAATCCTTTCATAGCATAATTATTTAACTGCAACAAAGTAACTAAATTATTTAGTTTTAAAACTAATATTCATAGTTAAATAGAACTAAAAAGAATAGTTAATACAGTAATATCCACATTTTCAGAACATAAGAAGCAAACAAAAAGGCCTTCCTATAAAAATAGAAAGACCTTTATTCTCATTCTAAGAAAGAATTAGATACACTCAAATCCTAGTTCAGATATTAGTTTTCGAACCTCTTCGTCACTTGGCTCGCCTTCTACATGGGCTTCACCTTGACTAAGATCCACCGTAACCGTAGTAACACCAGGCAATTTAGATAAATTCTTTTCTACACTCATCTTGCAGTGATTGCAATTCATTCCTTTAATCTTATATACTTTAGACATATCTGTAGAGTTATTTAAATGATTAGTTGTTGGTTTATGTAACTTAGCATAAAATGCATAGACGATTAATCCTAAAAGCAAAGCAGTGCCGACAAGATTGAACCAAGATATGGATTCGTGACAATGAGCCGCAGGTAGCAACATCTCTTTAAGGTTAAACCAATGGGCTGGTAATAAGGCATCTATAAAAAAACCAATACCTATGGCCCCGGCAATAATAGAGAAGAGGTAAATAGCTGTATTGCGCTTACCTAGCACTTTTGATACCACAAATATAGAAGCCATATTGGTAGCAGGACCTGCCATCAGTAGTACAAAAGCAGCACCTGGCGACAAACCTTTCAGCATCAGCGATAGTGCGATGGGTATTGAACCGGTGGCACAGAGATACATGGGCACTGAGAAAAGTAAAACCACAAAGAGATTGAGCATGGGATATTGCGATAGTAGCTCAAAATAAGAATCGGGCACTAAGGCAGTGATAGCGGCAGCCACAATCAAACCAATGAGTAGCCATTTACCTACATCTTGCAGCATATCTACAAACCCATAGCGAAAAGCCGCTTTCATCTTTCCCCAGAAAGAGAGGTGGGCAAACTCTTCGTCCTCGGCAGAGTCGTGAGCAGTTTCGCTAGATGTTCCTTTAGTGTGCTTCCCAAAGATGTTCACCATGACACCCGAACCTACTCCAATGACAAGGGCAGCCAAGGGACGAAGAAAGGCAAAAGGGCCACCAAGAAGTGAATAGGTAGCCGCAATAGAGTCGACTCCTGTCTGCGGCGTGGCCGTGAGAAATGCGGTAGTAGCTCCATCAGAAGCTCCCTTACGTTTTAGCGATACTGCTGTAGGAATGACACCGCACGAACACAAGGGCAATGGTATACCGAGCAGCGTAGCAGCTACAACAGAACGGGTATTATTGCCCGATACATATTTATTGAAGTACTTCTTTTTGACGAAAACATGGAGCAGCCCGGCCACAAAAAAGCCTAGCAACAGATACCACGACATTTCAGTGGTGATGTTGAGTAGAGAGTCTATGAATGTTTGCATAACCTTAATATTTAGGATACAAAGTTACGCCAACACAGCAAGGAGAGTGTTATAGAATTTTCGGAATATCTTATAAGTTTAGCCGTAGCATTACAGCGCATCTAGCGCCCGGCGCTCTTTGTTCTGATCGTTTTTGTATTGTGTGGGAGTCATTCCGGTGGTCTGTTTGAACTGCGAAGAGAGGTGCGCCACACTGGAGTAGCCCAACTTGTAGGCTATCTCGGAGATGGTCAATTCGTTGTAATCAATCAATTCTTTGATGTACTCGGCACGTTGTGCCAGATAATACTTCTCTATCGTCTTTCCCTCAATCTTAGAGAAAAGGTGACTTAGCGATTTATAATCCATGCCCAACTCTTCGCTCAACAACGCAGAGAGTTTTAAAGTAAGTGCAGCATCTTCTCGCGCTTGTCCAATAATGATATTCTTAGTGCGTTCTACCAACTGTTCGTTTTTATCTTTCAATATCTCGAAGCCCAAAGCCATAAGTTCTCGATCGAGCAATTCTAGTTCGTCGGCAGAAAGTTCGGCAACGGTATCTACATACCCCATAGCCACGTGCTCCAATGGGATAGAAAGTCGCTGAAAAAGATGACTCACCGCTGTTCGGCATCTATCGCACACTATATTTTTGATTGTTATTCGCATAGAAAAGAGTATTTTTTACAAATGCCTCAATATTTGTATAATATTGCGCCTGTCATGCACCCATTGAAAGCAACCAGCCAAGGGTAACATATTTTATCCCCTTAACGAAGATAATGATTTTTGCCGACAGCAACCGCTATTTTTGGAGCACTTTTCTTAAACAAAGGCAATAAATACCTACTTCGAGGTAGCCACGCCTACTTCGCTTGGTAGCAAGGGCTGGTCACCGAGCAGAGTAACCTAGGCCAGCAAGCTGACAAGCTATATCCACCAACAAAAAAAGCCCTCGAAAGCAACATAAAAAAGCGCTCAGAAGACTCAGAAAGACTATATTTATAGCCTACAACAAATAGACAGGAAGAATTGGAAGTAGGTCTAATGATAGAAAGAACACAGAACAATGTATGAATATTTCAATGATGACACATACATTTATTACGAATAATAACTAGTTGACCTCATCACTCTTTTTCTTTTTCTTGAGACGACCATTCTTTTTCAAAGCCTCGGCAATGATCCATTGCAACTGCCCGTTGGTGCTACGAAACTCATCGGCTGCCCATTTTTCAAGGGCATCCATCGTTTCGGCATCAATGCGCAAAACAAAACTTTTCGTCGTACTCTCTTTTTTCGCCATAAGAAATATTTATTCAAATGTGCCGTTTACAAATGCGGCAATATCCGTAATTAGGTAAACAGGAACAGGGCTATAAACAGCGTATTCCATTGGGGTAGATTTTCCTTTACCCTCTTGCAAAAGGTGGTTGAGCTTTGGATAAGACTTGAAACGTGCATTTGGACTACGCATCAATCCCATACGCCAATTACCAAAATCTTCCATGGTGACTTGGTAGTCGCGTTCGCCTTGCAAAATCAAGATTGGCAGTTTTAATGTTTTGGCAACACCTATGGGGTCATAACCTGCTTCGAAATCGCGATAGCTTTGAGGCTGACTCTCCATTATCTTGGCAGCTTCTGCTTTAGCATCCACCTCGTTTCCGGCTATAGAAGCTAGATAAGTAAGCTGCTCCTCAATCATCGCTTGCAATTTGCGAGTAGCACCTGCCAAGGATATGATGCCAGCAAGAACTTCAGTATCATTCAAGCGTTGAGCAATGCGTGGCACTAACAATCCACCTAAACTGTGACCCAATACATACACTTTAGTAGAATCTATACCAGGAAGAGTCTTAGCCAACTGCACAGCCGAAATAGCGTCGTCCACACTTTCTGTATCGAAAGTGTGCTGACCAGCCTCAGCCCATAAAGCACCCGGATACACCAAAGTACGCTTGTCATATCGAATAGTGGCAATACCCTGCTCGGCCAATCCCCAAGCCAATTCTTGGAAAGGCTTTAGCTCACCTACACTTTCATTGCGATCGGAAGCACCCGAACCGTGAACTATGATAACTACCGGAACATCGCCCTTAGCCACCTTAGGCATTGCCAATGTACCGGGCAGCTTATACTGCCCGGTAGTCACTACAATATCCTGTTCTGCCACTTTGGAAACATCCATCGTCTTCTTCGACACCGCCACTTCGGGAGGCGCAGGCGCAAAATTGAGCGACGTAACTTTACCCTCTTTATCGAACACCACATTAAAGCGAAGCAGATATTTCTCAAACTTCACATTGCAGTAGTAGACAGAAGATCCACTCACCACATCACTGTGCCACTCCCCTTGCGAAACCAAGGCACCAAATTGGGCGGTAAGACTCTTCCAAACTCCATCGAAGGTCTGGGGTGTAATCATATTCTGCACCGAAGGAGCACACTGGTCATACACACTGTCACCCTTGGCCTCGCGCATCCAGTCGAACAATTGCTGCGCATTCTGCTGGCCGTTATCAACCAATTGTGCACTAAGAAGCGAGCAAACAAACCAACCGAACAGAAAGGCAAAAACTGATTTCTTCATAAGACATTCCTCCTTTGATTTAGTTATAATAGATTAGTGATTCAAAGTTCCGGTATTGAGCACTGGCTGTGCGGCCTCATCAGCGCAAAGAACAACGAGGAGGTTGCTCACCATAGCTGCCTTCTTGTCTTCATCCAATTCAACAATCTCTTCATCGGAAAGTTTGTTGAGAGCCATTTTCACCATGCTCACAGCTCCCTCTACTATCTTTTCGCGAGCAGTGATGATAGCAGATGCTTGTTGGCGACGAAGCATCACAGCTGCAATCTCAGGAGCATAGGCTAGATAGTTGATACGAGCCTCTACTACTTCCATACCAGCCATAGCGAGACGTTCGTTAAGCTTCTGCACCAAAATATCGTTCACCTCATTACCATCCGAACGAAGGGTTACTTCTGTAGCACCCGGTTCGCTATTGTCATAGGCATAAAGTCCGGCCACTTGGCGAAGCGCTGCATCACTCTGCACCTTCACGAAGTTCTCGAAAGCCGCCATACGTCCGGCAACAGTAACGCCAACAGTTTGACCCTGACCAGCTGATGCCATAGTTTGCGAGTCAATCTCGAACAAAGCTTTATAAGTATCTTTCAACTTCCAAACTAACACCAAACCAATAAGAATAGGATTACCTATCTTATCATTCACCTTAATAGGTGCCACATCCAAATTACGAGCACGTAGCGAAACCTTTTTAGCTTCTAAAAATGGATTTACCCAAAAGAAGCCGGTCTCTTTGAAAGTACCTACATACTTACCGAAGAATACCATGGCACGTGCTTCATTAGGTTCGAGCATCATAAATCCGCCTAAGCAGATAAAGTCTGTTAGAACGAGAATACCGGCAACGGCATAAAGTACAATATTCAATACCGCAGAAGATATAGTTACAAAGAAAGCACCCACACAGGCAGCTAGTACCAAGAAGAAGAGGAATAGCATTGCGAATCCACTTGCTTTAAAACCCTTAAAATCAATTTCATTCGTTGTCATAGAGTAGTTTATTATGATATTAATATGATATCACAAATATATAGTCAAGTCGGTGCAAAGTGCACCAATAACGATCAATAATTAACCTTATTTAAACAACAAAGGCTATTAACTCCTTAAAAGAGCTAATAGCCTACCTGCAAACAATCTATTTACTTAATATTAATCGATATGGAAAGATTACTTCATTTTATACTCTATCTAAAGCCTGCGCAAGATCTTCGAGCAAATCATCTATGTGCTCTACCCCAATAGAAAGTCGCACAGTGCCGGGATAGATTTCTTGCTCTGCCAATTCAACCTCATTCAGTTGCGAGTGAGTGGTAGTAGCCGGATGAATCACCAAAGATTTTACATCGGCTACATTAGCCAACAGAGAGAAGATCTCTAAGCTATCAATAAAGCGATGTGCCTCCTCTTGCCCACCATCAATTTCGAAGGTAAAGATAGAGCCTGCACCATTTGGGAAATAAGTTTTATAGATCTCGTGATCGGGATGCGAAGCCAACGATGGGTGATTTACCCTTTTCACCTTTGGATGACTCTCTAAAAACTGAACTACTTTCAAAGCGTTCTCCACATGACGCTCTACACGCAAAGATAGTGTTTCTAAACCTTGCAAAAGGATAAAAGCATTGATTGGGCTAATGGCTGCACCTGTATCGCGAAGCAACACCGCACGAATGCGAGTGACAAACGCAGCCGCACCAGCCGCCTCAACAAAGCGCGCACCATGGTAACTAGGATCTGGCTCGGTGAGCTGTGGGAACTTACCCGACGCCACCCAGTCGAACTTACCACCATCTACAATGACTCCGCCTAGCGATGTGCCATGTCCACCAATAAACTTAGTAGCCGAGTGTACCACGATGTCGGCACCCAGTTCGATGGGGCGGATAAGATATGGGGTGCCAAAGGTATTGTCGATAATTAAAGGAATCTGATGACGATGTGCAATGTCGGCTACCGCTGCAATATCGATTATATTAGAGTGTGGATTGCCCAGCGACTCTATAAATACTGCTTTAGTGTTAGGCTGAATAGCTTTTTCGAAATTAGAAAGATCGGTAGGATCAACAAAGGTAGTAGTCACGCCAAAAGTAGGGAGCGTGTGAGCCAACAGGTTGTACGAACCTCCGTAAATGGTCTTAGCCGACACAATATGATCTCCAGCACGGGTGATATTCTCGAAAGCGTAAGTCACGGCAGCTGCACCCGAAGCTACAGCCAAGGCTGCTACACCACCTTCCAAAGCTGCTACACGTTGCTCAAATACTCCTTGAGTTGGATTAGTCAAACGGCCATAGATATTCCCGGCATCACGAAGGGCAAAACGATCGGCCGCGTGAGCAGAGTTATTAAACACATACGAAGTTGTCTGATAGATAGGTACTGCACGCGCTTGAGTTACAGGATCTGGTTGTTCTTGACCAACATGTAGTTGAAGAGTCTCAAAACGTAATTTCTTTGTTGCCATAGCTATATATGTATTTAGTTCTTATTCTGAATTATTTCACTTGCAAAGCTATAAGGAATAGTGTAATCAAACAATAGATAGAAAAAATATGGATAATTACACTTTTTATCCATCATATCACAGAATATATGATTACTTTCGCATAATCATTTAACTCATTTGCAGAATATCATTCTATGGCCTCATCTACAGAAAAACTAGATCAAGTGGATTTACAAATCCTACGTATCCTACAGGAGAATGCCCGACTAACTACAAAGGAGCTAGCTAGCCGTGTCAATCTATCCTCGACCCCAGTTTTCGAACGCCTAAAAAGGCTTGAAAACAATGGCTATATAAAGAAGTATATCGCGGTTCTCGATGCGGAAAAGCTCAATCAAGGATTCATTGTGTTTTGCAACGTCAAACTAAGCCGCTTAAATCGCGACATAGCAGCACATTTTGTAGAAATCATCAAAAGCATTCCCGAAGTCACTGAATGCTACAACATCTCGGGACATTTTGACTATCTACTCAAAATACATTCGCCTAACATGAAATACTATCAAGAGTTTATTCTGAATGTATTAGGCACCATTGACAATTTAGGATCGATAGAAAGTACATTTGTTATGGATGAGGTGAAGCATAGCTATGGACTTCATATATAGTATGGGATTATTTTCGTACTTTTGCACTCGAAAATTATAATAGGTATATGACAAAAGTTTTATTCTTTGATATAGATGGAACTCTAGTGAGTTTCGGTACTCACTCTATTCCCGAATCTACCCTTGAAGCGCTTAAAATGGCTCATGCCAATGGCCACAAGATATTCATTGCTACAGGCCGCCCCAAAGCCATTATCAACAATCTAGGCGCACTGCAATCACTCAACATCATCGATGGATACATCACCATGAATGGTGCTTATTGCTTTGTAGGCGATGAAGTGGTTTATAAAAGCTCTATCCCTCACAACGAAGCTATTGCTTTAGGAGAAATCTGTCGCGAAAACAACTATCCATGCATATTCGTTTCCGAACATGAAGTAGCGGTATGCCAACCCAACAAGTTGGTGAGCGATATCTTTTACGACTATCTGCATGTAGATGAAATTCCACTCAAGTCACTAGAAGAAGCTACAGCTAAGGATATTTTCCAAATCACTCCTTTCATCACACAGGAACAGGAAGCTGAAATCACACACCTTATACCCAACTGCGAAAGCGGACGTTGGTTCCCTGCTTTTGCCGATATCACCGCCAAAGGCAATACAAAGCAAAAAGGTATTGACGAGATCATTAAGTATTTTGGCTTGAAGTTAGAAGATACTATAGCATTTGGCGACGGCGGCAACGATATTAGCATGCTTCGTCATGCTGCACTAGGCATCGCTATGGGTAACGCCAAAGAGGATGTGCAAGCCGTAGCCGACTATGTGACCGACACTGTAGACAATGACGGTATACAGAAAGCACTGAAACATTTTAATTTGATTTAAACCATTGAGCAATACAACGATAGATACTACCAATGCAGAGTTTAAGGATGCCTTAAATTTGATTCAGTATACCCGTACTTCTGTGTTTCTAACCGGAAAGGCCGGTACCGGTAAATCTACGTTTTTGCGCCATATATGCGCCACCACTAAAAAGAAGTTTGTTGTGCTGGCTCCTACGGGAGTTGCTGCCATCAATGCAGGCGGCAGCACAATGCACAGTTTCTTTAAACTTCCTTTTCACCCCTTGTTGCCCGATGACCCGAACTTGAGTCTCAACAAGGGGCGTATTCACGACTTCTTTAAGTACAATAAGCAACATCGCAAACTATTAGAGCAGGTAGAGCTAGTCATCATCGATGAAATATCAATGGTGCGAGCCGACTTAATAGATGCAATCGATCGTATTTTGCGCGTCTATTCGCGCAACCTGCGCGACCCCTTTGGAGGCAAACAGATTCTACTCGTGGGCGATGTTTTCCAGTTGGAACCTGTAGTCAAAAATGACGAACGGGAGATTATCAACCGTTTCTACCCTACCCCCTTCTTCTTCTCGGCTCGCGTATTTCGCGAGATTGAGTTGGTATCTATCGAGCTACAAAAAGTCTATCGCCAAAGTGATCCAGTATTTGTCAATGTGCTGAATCATATTCGTACAAACACAGTAGGGAATGCTGACCTACAACTACTCAACACTCGCTATGGCACAGAGGCTGATAGAAGTGAGGAAGATATGTATATCACCCTGGCTACTCGACGTGATGTGGTGGATCATATAAATACCAAGAAGTTGGCCGAACTACCCGGTGAAGACATCATATTCAAAGGAAACATTGATGGCGACTTCCCCGAAAGCAGTTTGCCAACTGCAAAGGAACTAACCCTGAAACCGGGAGCCCAGATTATCTTCATCAAAAACGACTACGAACGCCGCTGGGTGAATGGCACTATCGGTACCATATCGGGCATTGATGAAGAAGAAGGTACTATATATGTACTAACAGATAGCGGCAAAGAGTATGATGTAAAACTCGATTCTTGGCGCAACGTGCGTTACAAGTACAACGAGCAGAAGAAGGAGATAGAAGAAGAGGTATTGGGCACCTTTACCCAATATCCTATCCGCTTGGCATGGGCCATCACTGTACACAAAAGCCAAGGATTGACCTTCAGCCGTGTGAATATCGACTTTACAGGAGGCGTATTTGCAGGGGGGCAGACCTATGTGGCATTGAGCCGCTGCACTTCGCTGGAAGGCATCATTCTAAACAAGCCTATATCACGTACAGATATCTTTGTGAAACAAGAGATTGTGAACTTTGCCGCCCACTTCAACAACAGAGTTGCTATTGACAAAGCTTTGAAGGAGGCTAAAGCCGATGTATCTTACACCGCTGCTATCAAAGCTTTCGACAAGGGAAACATGGCAGATTGTTTGGATCATTTCTTCGTGGCTATTCACGCACGCTATGATATAGAGAAGCCGGTGCCTCGCCGATATATTCAGCGTAAGCTACACAGCATTAATGCGCTTAAACAAGAGAACCAACGCTTGAAGGAAGAAATGCGCCAACAGCGCGAAAGCCTTCGCGAATATGCTAGAGAGTATCTACTAATGGGAAACGAGTGCATCACACAAGCTCACGATGCGCAAGCTGCTTTGGCCAACTATGAGAAGGCCCTTAAACTCTATCCCGAATATTCTGACGCATGGGTGCGCAAGGGATTGACACTTTGCCACATCAAGGAGTTCAACGAGGCCGGCGATTGTTTCAATCGTGCTATTGAATGTGCACCTGCAAGCTTTAAGGCCTACTACAACCGCGGCAAATATCGACTTGAATTCAACGATGTTGAAGGGGCTATCAGCGACTTCGATAAGGCTACGACCTTTAACCCTGAACATGCCGGTGCACACGAGCTTTTTGGCGATGCATTGCTCCGCGCGGGTGAGGAAGATAAGGCTGCCTTGCAATGGCGCATTGCCGAGGAACTCAAGAAAAGGAAGAAGAAAAGAAAGAATTAACCGCACTTGCTTTACTTGCAAACTAGCTGAAAGTAAAGATTTTAATCCACTAACACACATTAACAGTAAACTTTTCATTAGCTTTGTTCATTATTAAAGAATTGGGTTATAACTAATCATGATTCACATTAAGCTTAAAGGAATATGAAAACTTTACTGAAGATTCTTGGCATTACCTTTATATTAGTAGTACTGCTACTATTCGTTCTGCCTTTTGCCTTTCATAAGAAGATCGATACTATCATCAAGAAGGAAGGCAACGAGATGCTCAATGCCGAATTTGGCTATAGCAGATCGGACCTTAGCTTCTACCGCAATTTTCCACAAGCTTCTATTTCTATATACGACCTATGGATTAAAGGCGAAGGCCCTTTTGCCTCGGATACACTTGTAACACTTAAAGAACTGACCTTGGCGGTCAACTTATCATCGATATTTGACGATAAGGGTTTTGACATCAGCAAAATAGAGATTAGCGATGTCAACCTTAAAGCAATTGTGCTTCCCGACGGGCAAGCCAATTGGGATATACTAAAAGAGTCTGATAAAGAGGAAAGTGATAATAGCAATAAAGCAGCAGAGACAGAAAGCAACTTCAAGTTGAAGCTTAGGCGATTGCTAATAAAGGAGTTGAATGTAATCTATGAGGATAGACAACTGAATGAGCAATTATCCATCGGAAGTTTTCATTTGCTCTGCTCGGGCGATTTCACAAACAAATCATCACTTCTGAATCTGCAAACCAAAATGGATTCATTAAGCTACTACAGCAGTGGGCTAAAACTCCTAAGTAATGCAAGTGTTACCTCCGAGTTCTTTATCGATGCCGATTTTACAACACAAAAGTACATTCTAAAGAAAAATAAGATTTCCCTCAATGCCATTTCCACAAGTATAGACGGATGGGTGGCATTTCCAAACGAGGGGATAGATATGGATTTGGCACTGAATACAGAGCAAGTAGGGTTAAAAGAGCTACTTTCGCTGTTCCCCGCCATTTATAGCAATAGCTTTGATATACTGCAGGCAGACGGAAAGGTGACGCTTAACGCATGGGCCAAAGGTAGCTTTGTGGGCGACAGTATCGTCCCTGCTTTTGATTTATCGCTCGACATTAAGGAAGGACGATTCCAATACCCCTCTCTCTCTGAGGGCATAGAAAATATTGATGCGGATATTTCCATATCGAACCCTGGTGGCTCAACGCAGAACACCACCATCACTGTGAATCCATTTAAATTTACCCTGGCCAACAATCCGTTTAGTTTAACGGGTACAATCACAAACCCTACCGGCGATGCCTTTTTCAATATGGAGGCTAAGGGATTGATTAATCTAAATTCGCTATCCGAAATAATTCCTTTTGGTGAAGTAAAATTGAACGGTATTATAGATACGGATGTCAACCTATCGGGTTACACATCGGCTATCGAGAATGAGATGTACGATCGCATCAGTGCATCGGGTAGCATAGCTGTAAGCAACATGAAACTGCGCCTTATGGAAGACAAGGAGTTTGACATCAAGAAATCACTCTTAACTTTCACACCACAGTACTTGCAGTTGAGCGAGACCGAGGTGATTGTTGGAGAAAGTGATTTCAGCATCGAAAGCAGGCTAGAAAACTATATGGGCTATCTTTTCAAACGCGGTTTGCTAAAGGGGACATTAAACTTAAAAAGCAAATACCTCAATCTTGATGACTTCACAACCCCTACTGCTAAGACAAATACAGAGGAGTCGCCACTCAGCGAGATTGAAGATAAGGCATCTGCAGAAGAGAGCAACACAGAAGGAGGCATTTTGTTGATTCCTGCCAATGTAGATTTTACCCTGACTACTAATATAGAACAGGCCATCTTCAATCAAATGAGTTTAGCCAATATTAACGGGCGTTTGATGCTAAAAGAGAGCACAGCTAATATGCAAAACTTGTCACTGAATGCCATGGGAGGAACTGTTGTTGTAAACGGGATCTACTCGAGCGCCAACATCAATGCACCATCTCTTAGAGGAAGTGTAAAGATGAGCAAAATCGTCTTTGCACAAGCATACAAGGAATTGAAGTTAATACAAAAGATGGCTCCTATATTCGAGAACATCAATGGTAACTTCTCGAGCAATATGACAGTAGAGACAATTTTCGACCAAGACATGAGCCCTATTCTGCCTAGCTTCCAAGGAAAGGGCGATATAAGCACACGAGATGTAAGCCTAAGCGGTATAAGCACAATTGATCTTATAGCAGACGTTATCAATAAACCGCAACTCAAAGAGCTGAAGGCTGACAACATTAAGATCGATTTTACGATAAAAGACGGCCGCGTATATACTGATCCGTTCGATGTCCGTGTGGGAGATGTGGCTCTCAATCTTTCGGGTACAACGGGATTAGATCAAACTATTGACTATACGGGGGTGGTTAATACTCCTATACAAGTAGCGGGAGCTACACTGGCAAAAAATGTAAAGTTCACCATTGGTGGTTCTTTCTCATCACCTAAATTTGCGCTCGATACCAAATCGATGGCCACTCAAGCTATAGAATCGGTGAGCGAAAAAACGAAAAAGCAGATAGGTGAAGCGCTAGGGCTAGACTCTACATCATCGAGCAATATTGATTCCATCAAGGGAAAGGCCACGGAGAAGGCACTAGACTTTATCAATAAATTACTTAAATAGACATATTAAAGCAAGAATAGAGAGAACATGTTACTGAAACTCTACAATCAGAACAACAATCCAAGGGATTTGGAGGAAGTTGTAAACATACTTAAGGATGGGGGAATCATCATCTACCCCACCGACACAATGTATGGCATTGGCTGCCATGGACTAAAGGAGCGTGCCATCGAACGCATCTGTCAGATTAAAGGTATCGACCCAAGAAAGAATAACCTTTCTATCATCTGCTACGACCTGAGCAGTATCAGCGAATATGCCAAGGTGAGCAACAATATCTTTAAACTGATGAAACGCAATTTGCCTGGGCCATTTACTTTTATCTTGAATGGTACTACCCGACTGCCTAAGATATTTCGCAACCGTAAGGAGGTGGGTATTCGTATGCCCGACAATAATATCATCCGTGAAATTGCACGCCTTCTCGACGCACCTATTATGACTACTACCCTACCACTAGAGGATCATGACGATATTGGTTATGCCACAAATCCGGAATTGATGGAAGAGCGTTTTGGAGATTTGGTAGATCTAGTGATTGACGGAGGCATGGGTGGTGTGGAACTATCTACTGTGGTAGACTGCACCGATGGTGAACCTGAGATAGTTCGCCAAGGCAAAGGTATATTAGACGAGGGATAGGCAATGAACAATTCACCTATGAATTGGTTATTCTTACATTAATAATCAATCCAAAATAGGAGGTTGTCATGAAAAAGAAGATTTTATTTCTCAGCATCTTTTTAAGTTTTACAGCTATCGTCCTGGCACAAGGCTATTACTGTGGTGGACCTGGCATGATGTATGGCGATTGGAACAATAATTATAATAATGGCAATTATTGTTATGGCCCTGCTTATGGTAATTGGAACAACAGCGATTGGCATCAACAAACACAATCATCGTTAAACTTGACAAGCGAACAGACTAACAAGTGGAATAATATTACCACTCAGAGCCAGCCGTCGCAACAAGTTATCAACGACTCTATTAATTACTACGTAAGACAAATAGAGCGCTTGCAGAAAAACAAATCGAGTTTGGTGCAAAGCGATCTAAACAGAATAAAAACAATTCTTACCCCAGAGCAATATACACAGTTTCTTGAGAGACTTGTAGCTGGGGAGTAAGACTTGCAAGAACAGCTAGAAAACCGTTCTAATATCTTCGGGCAGATAGCCACTACGTATGCGCCACTCTTGAGGATAAAGATTATTGGCACGGCGACCGATATTCTTTACAAAACCGAGCGGTACCGAGTTGTAAGTCAGCAATAGATAACCTACTGGGGCTGTCTCGGGCAACGAGATGGCCTCTTTTCGTAAATAACTGATGGCTAAATCGTAGTCGATGTCGCAAACATCAAATGCCTCATTATTCAAAGCATTGCTCATAGCCAAAGCATGGTCGGGAATCAAATCGCGACCTTTTATCTCACCCATCTTTACGCCCGAAGATACCACACGAAGTTGGTTCTTAATCAAAGCCAAATCGGCCGAATGCATCTTAGAGAAAGCTGATATTTGAGTACCATTAAGCAGGAGGTCAAAGAGATCGTTATCTTTCAGCCATCCTTTAGCCAAGGCTAGCAGCTCTTTGCTCGAGGCAACGGCAGTATCTTTCTTTCGCTTACTCTCTTTCTCTTTTTTACCACCCTTATTTTTATAAGACATAACACCCTCTTCTGCTGCTAGGGCTATGGGCTTACGAATTGCGGCTAAGAAGAAACCTTCGCCATTAGTGCGATGAGGCAAAAAACGATAGACGGGAAAATCGCTTCCTTGCAGCAGATTGCCGGTGATGTTCCACTCCGCAAGAGTAGGTATCGACAAGACCTCTGCGCCATACTCTTTTGCTATCCAACGCACATTCTCTTCGTCTTCTTTGGTGTTGTAGGTGCAAGTGCTGTAGATCAGCAAACCACCAGGTCGCAAGGAGGGCCATATATCGGCTATAATTTCTTGCTGGCGTTTCCAGCAAAGAGTCACATTCTCGGGGCTCCACTCGTTTATTGCCACTTCATCTTTCCTAAACATACCTTCGCCGGAGCAAGGCACATCAGTTAGAATTACATCGAAGAAGTGAGTCAATGGTGTAAAGTCGGCAGAACCATTATTGGTGACCACCACATCGGGATGCCCCCATTTGGTAAGATTCTCTGCAAGAATCTGCACGCGATTGCGCATCACCTCATTGGCCACCAACAAAGAGCCTTCGGGCAGAAGGCTGCGCACCAAAGTAGATTTACCACCAGGGGCGGCACACAAGTCGAGTGCACGAACTGCAGTACTGGGAAGATGATGGCGCAAGGCCTGTTCAACAAACATAGATGAAGCCTCTTGCACATAGTAACAACCGGCATGAAACAGGGGATCGAAAGTGAAGGTGGGACGCTGTGCCAAATAGTAAGCATTAGTGGCCCAAGGCACTAGCTGCTGATACTGGGGCACAGAGCGTTTCTTAGCTTCATTTACACGTATGGTTACAGGGGCTTCGGCCGCCAAAGCTGTTTCGAAACGCTCGAACTCCACATCACCTAGGAGCTCACGGGTGGTTTCCACAAAAGGAAGAGGCAAATTCATCAATAGCAATTTATTTGTTGGAACAGCAAAGTTAAGAATAATGCTACAAAAAATGGTACATCTCACTTGCCAACCTAGTATTTTATATCTTTTATTAAGGAGGGTTTAATACTCTGTTTTATAACCAATAATGGGCGGTTTGGTGGCAAGGGCTACTCACCGAGCAGACCACGCCTACTCACCACGGTGGCAAGGGCTTGCTACCAAGCTGAGTAGCCCTTGCCAGCACCACGGGTATTAGTGCCCTTATCTACAGCTATAAAAAAACAAAAAAACATCGAAAAATAACGATAAAAACAACAAGCGTAGTTCGCTGAATATTATTAACTTAGCCACCAATAAACAGAATAACACAATATTTTTTCTCCTCTATTGCAACCTTTGGTAAGAAAGCCCCGTCTAATAGACAAATAGAAACCAAAAAAACAAGAATATGAAACGAGTTATGACCTCATTACTACCACTATTTTTCTTACTAATGGTGGTGTCGGCCCAAAACAATGCAAATTCTGTTCAACAACAAAATCAGAACTACACGCCTACCTATAGTGACAGTGTAGAAGAAGGCGAAACCGTTGTGAGCTACGAAGTAGAAAGCGAAGATGACAGCAACGCTGACGACAATGTCATCTATAAGACTACAAGACAAGTAGATATAAATGAGTTAAGTGATCTCATTGATTTGCCTATGAAGGGCATATCCATAGCTATACTATCTATGTTGTTGGTATTTGGTGTTCCATTAATCATTGTGGTTCTAGCACTATATTTCAACTACAAGAATCGCAAAAATAAATATAGAATGATGGAGAAAGCTATTGAATCGGGCCAACCACTGCCGCAAGAATTTCTAAATGTCAATTTCGACAAAGACATGGCCAATAAGGGTATTAAGAATATGTGTTTGGGAGCAGGGCTATTCATCTTCCTTTGGGCAGTGACAGTGTTTGCCATTGGATGTATCGGCCTAATCATCTTCTTCAATGGGTTGGGACAGTATATAGTGGCTCAACGGAATAGCAAAAACAAGAAAGACGACAACGCATAGTAATGAGTCAACTCAACGACATAGCATTGGTGGCGCAGGTGGTAGTGTTTCAAAACACGAAAGCCTTTGACCAGCTGGTGAAGAAGTACCAATCGGCCATCAGAAGATTTTTTCAGAATCAGACATGTGGTGATAGCGCTTTGAGCGACGACCTAGCACAGGAGACGTTTATCAAGGCCTACACCCACATCGCCTCCTTCAAGAATCTGTCGAGCTTCTCCACCTGGCTATATCGTATTGCATATAACGTGTTTTATGATTATATTCGCACACAAAAGGAGACAGCCGACCTTGATGCTCGCGAAATAGATAATAACTATTGCACCGAACAAGAGAACATTGGACAGCATATGGATGTTTATCAAGCATTGAAAACGCTGAAGGAGGCCGAAAGGACTTGCATCACGCTGTTCTATATGGAAGATGTGAGTATAGACAAGATAGTTTCTATCACAGGAATACCTAGTGGAACTGTGAAAAGTCACCTATCAAGAGGTAAAGACAAAATGGCTGCTTACTTAAAACAAAATGGATATGATGGAAAAAGATGATAAAATATTGAAAGACTTTTTCGCTGCTAATAAGCTAGATATCGCCGACAACGGTTTTAGCGATAAAGTGATGAAGAATCTGCCACAACGTGCCAATCCGTTGGTAAAAATGTGGGGGGCTTTTATATTATTGGCCACAATCATTATATTCTATCTTTGCGATGGGTGGCTGACTATCATACAGACGCTCCGCGATATATTTGTAAACATTGCTCAGAAGCAGGATCTGATGACCGATCCTTTTTCTTACATCATTGCAGCGGTAGTGCTTGTGGCAGTTATAATCAACAGGTTATATAGCTACGATTAGATCTATTATTGCCCAACTACAGGTAACTCCTTACCACACAGTACTGTTAAACTATAATAAATGGAACTGTAAACTCTCGTTACCTCAAACCGAGAAGACGTATCTTTGTTGTTTATCAACAAATCAATAAGGTAAAAATCATCATTTTGAAACGTCATATCTCATTACTTCTGCTACTAATTGTAGCAACTACGCTCTTTGCTGTTCCTACCTATTCGCAATATACAGCAAATAACGATTCTGTTATTAAGCCTACTAGCACCGAAGAGGTACTACGCTTTATGAAGGAAGCCGATATCCCTGTGACCCACGGCAACCAAGTAGAATTACTAACAAGCGGACAGAATAAATTTGTGGACATGTTTGCAGCTATCCGTTCTGCAAAGCACCATATTCATCTTGAGTATTTCAACTTTAGAAACGACTCCATCGGAAACGCCCTCTTCGATCTTCTTGCACAGAAAGCAAAAGAAGGTGTGGAAGTTCGTGCAATGTTCGATGCATTTGGAAATCTATCGAACAACAAACCTCTAAAGAAGAAGCACCTCAAAGCAATACGCGAAAGCGGAGTAGAAATTGTAAAATTCGATCCCATCAAATTTCCTTGGGTGAACCACATCTACCCTCGCGACCACCGCAAAATAGTGGTTATCGATGGCGAAGTAGCTTATACTGGTGGTATGAATGTAGCCGATTACTACATCATGGGTCTACCCGATATTGGTGAATGGCGCGACATGCATATCCGCATTGAGGGGCCTGCGGTCAATGATCTGCAGGAGATATTCCTAGAGATGTGGAATAGAGCTACCAAGCAAGATATCGGTGGATCGGTCTATTTCTCAGAACAGTCTGCAGACACAGACAGCACCAAAGGTGTAACCATAGCAATAGTCGATCGCACACCACGCGAAAACAGTCGCAACATGGCTCACACCTATGCGGAATCTATAAATGCAGCACAAGACTATGTGCGTATCGTGAACCCTTACTTTGTACCGACAAAGGTGGTGAGAAAGGCACTGAACAATGCACTAAAAAGGGATGTCAATGTTGAAATTATGATTTCAGCAAAATCGGACATTATGTTTACTCCCGATGCAACTCTCTATAAAGTAAACAAACTAAGAAAGCGCGGTGCCAACATCTATATGTTCAACGAAGGCTTTCATCACTCTAAAATCATGATGGTAGATAGTGCATTTTGCACGGTAGGCTCTGCCAACCTTGATAGTCGCAGTCTTAGATACGACTACGAAACCAACGCATTTATTTTTGACAAGAAGGTGACGGCACAGCTAGACAGCATGTTTGTTGCCGATAAAGAAGAATGTACCATGCTAACAAAAGAAATGTGGAGAAAACGCTCTGCCTTCAAAAAATTCAAAGCATGGTTCGCCAATCTTTTCACACCATTTTTATAAATTTGCCAAGTATAACTATCGACTAACAAGATGAAGCAATATCACGACCTTTTAAATCGCGTTCTCACCGAAGGTGTACGCAAAGAAGACCGTACCGGAACAGGCACAATCAGTATTTTTGGACATCAAATGCGTTTTGATCTTTCAGAAGGTTTTCCATGCCTCACCACCAAAAAGCTTCATCTCAAGTCAATCATCCACGAGCTCTTGTGGTTTTTACAAGGCGACACCAATGTGAAGTACCTTCAAGACAATGGAGTACGCATCTGGAACGAGTGGGCTGATGAGAATGGCGATCTGGGCCATATCTATGGTTATCAATGGCGCTCATGGCCTAGCTATGATGGTGGTGTTATCGACCAAATAACGGAAGCTGTGGAGGCAATACGCAACAATCCCGATTCGCGCCGCATCATTGTAAGCGCATGGAATGTGGCCGACATCAATAATATGAAGCTACCACCTTGCCACGCTTTCTTTCAGTTTTATGTTGCAGACGGGAAGCTTAGCTTGCAACTCTACCAACGCAGTGCCGACATATTCTTAGGAGTACCTTTCAATATTGCTTCGTATGCACTTTTGCTTCAGATGATGGCACAAGTCACCGGACTTAAAGCGGGCGAGTTTGTACATACACTAGGCGATGCTCACATCTATTTGAACCACATCGACCAAGTTAAATTACAACTTGAAAGAGAGTTCCGCCCACTGCCTCAGATGAAAATAAACCCTGACAGAAAAGAGATTTTCGACTTCGTGTTCGAAGACTTTGAATTGATAAACTACGACCCACATCCACACATTGCTGGCAAAGTGGCTGTTTAAAACAAAATACCGATGAGTAAAATTAGCATTATTGCAGCAATCGATAAGAACCGTGCTATTGGTTTTGAAAACAAACTTCTGTTTTGGCTCCCAAACGATTTGAAACGCTTCAAGGAGCTAACTACAGGTAACACGATATTGATGGGGAGAAAGACCTTTGAGTCGTTGCCCAAAGGTGCCCTACCCAACCGTCGCAACATTGTGCTCTCGTCAAACGCTAGTTTTTCTTGCCCGGGAGCCGAACTATTCTCTTCCATTGAAGATGCATTGGCCAACTGCAAAGATGACGAGCATATTTATATTATTGGCGGAGAAGGTATCTACAGGCAAACAATCGATTTAGCCGATGAGTTATGCCTCACAGAGATAGAGGCAGAAGCAAGTGAAGCAGATGCTTATTTCCCGGATATTGACGCTAATATATGGCACAAAAAAAACAGAGATGCTCGCCAAACCGACGATAAGCATCCCTGCAATTATGTATTTGTTGACTACGAGCGTAGAAGATAAACAAAAGGCTTAATCTTCGCTCTCTACATCAATCATGATAGGCATTTGACGCTTGATAGCTTCATGGAAAGAAATCAAAGTCTCAGTACGTGCCAAGCCTAGTGGCTGTAGTTTATCATGAATCACGCTCAATAGGTGGTGATTGTTCTTAGCATATATTTTAATGAACATGTCATATTTGCCTGTCGTGAAGTGGCATTCTACTACTTCAGGAATGGCTTGAAGAGCTTTAGTCACAGAATCAAAAGACTCAGGATTGCGAAGGAAGATACCAATATAAGCACAAGTTTCATAACCGATTTTTTCAGGGTCGATGATAAATTCTGAGCCCTTCAAAATTCCTAAATTGGTAAGCTTCTGAATACGTTGATGTATTGCAGCCCCCGACACATTGCATGCTCTAGCCACTTCTAGAAACGGAATTCGTGCATTGGAAGCAATTAAAGATAAGATCTGCTCATCCAAAGAATCTAATTGATGATGTCCCATTTTGTAATCTATTTATATATATTATTTTTTTCGTAAGTGCAAAGTTATACAATAAATCAGCAAATAAGGCTATAGATTATCACTTTTATTCACTTAATATCTATTAATTATAATTACTTAGTATATTTGTGAAAAATAAAAAACACAAAACTATGAAACTTAGCAGACTAATTTTCCTCACTCTTACACTGATAGCACCTTCATGCTTGTGGGCACAATCGTTTAACAGTTATTTCATTAACAAGACGCTACGTTTAGACTATCAATTTGCAGGTAACGATAAAGAAATATTCATCTCATTGGACAATCTTTCTACGCTACCTCAGTGGGCTGGACGCCGTGTCAACTTAAACAATACCCCACTCGAAGGAAATGGACAAGTAATTGTCAGAGACATGGAAGGTAAAAACACAATATACAAGACAGCATTCTCATCGCTATTCCAAGAATGGCTCACCATAGAAGAAGCTAGGCAGACTACGAAAAGTTTTGAAAATACATTTCTTATACCTTTCCCTAAACAAGCAATAGAGGTCGAGGTAATGCTATTCAACACTTCAAGAGACACTGTGGCAAGATTAATTCACACAATATCACCAGACGATATATTAATAGCTACAAAAGGGATAAATGATGTAACAAAACATCGATATTTGCTCCACAGTGGCGAACCATCTGAAGTGATAGATATTGCCATAATAGGCGAAGGATATACAGCGCAAGAAGAAGATCTCTTTTATGCTGATGCAGAAAAAGCCTTAGAAAGCATCTTCTATTATGAACCTTTCGCAAGTATGAAAGAGAGTTTCAATGTAGTAGCCATATTTCCAGAAGCCAAAGAAAGTGGTGTAAGCGTACCACGTAATGGGGTGTGGAAAGACTCTCCAATGGGCTCTCATTTCGATACGTTTTATTCTGAACGCTACCTCACCACCTCACGTGTAAAAGCCGTACACGATATAGCAGCAGGAATCCCTTACGAGCATATTGTAATATTGGCCAATACGGATGTATATGGCGGAGGCGGAATCTACAATGCATATACACTCACCACAGCTCACCACAGTCAATTCAAACCGGTAGTAGCCCATGAATTCGGTCACAGCTTTGGAGGATTGGGTGATGAGTATTTCTATGATAATGATAGCTTCGAAAATATGTACCCACTAGATATTGAACCTTGGGAACAAAACATAACTACGCTTGTTTATCCAGAGGAGAAATGGGCTGATATGCTACCTCCAAACATACCTATCCCCACCCCAACAGCAGATGAAGCTAAATATCCTGTTGGCATATACGAAGGAGGTGGCTATGTCAGCAAAGGAGTATACCGCCCAGCCTTTGATTGCCGCATGCGCACCAATGCTGCAGAAGCATTTTGCCCTGTATGTCAACGCGCATTACAAAGAGTGATTGAGCACCATATAAAAGAGAAACCAACAAAAGAAGATAAAGTAAAATGATTAAATTACAACCTATCAAAACGGCAGATAAAGAACTATATACCTATATGGAAAATCTGCTTAAAGACTCATTCCCAAAAGAGGAATACAGAGATCTAAATGATCTTCGTAGCTATACTGACAATAATCCAATGTTCGTAAACAACATTATCTTGGACGATGAAATACCCGTAGGTCTCCTTACATATTGGAATTTAGGGAAGTTCTTCTATGTAGAGCACTTAGCCATAGACTCAAACAAAAGAAGTGGAGGGTATGGAAAGAAGGCAGTAGAATTATTCTGCAAAGAATGCAATAAGCCCATCATTCTTGAAGTAGAAAAACCCGACGAGGAAATGGCTAAAAGACGTATAGGCTTCTATGAACGCCTTGATTTTACACTATGGGATAACCCATATAAACAACCACCATATAGAAACGGAGATGAGTTTCTGCCAATGAATGTTATGGCCTATGGCGAGCTAGATAGCAAGAAGGATTTCGAAAGAATAAAAGAGGCAATATATAAGAACGTATATAACCAATAACTATCAATAAAAAAGGGTATGCTTTGAAGCATACCCTTTTTCTATATTAAAAAATACAATGATTTAATTTTCTTGCGCTGAAGAATAATTAATTTTCAAAGCATAAGCTTGACGCAAAGCATTCTTAATATCAGTAACAATACCCATTTTGGTATCTTTGTCGATCTTAAGAGAAACAGTCATCAATGCCTGATCTGATTCTTTCATTGTAGCACGTTCAGCGATAATGAAATCTTGAATTTCTGAAATTTCAGCGAAAGAGTTATTCAATTGAATACGGCTCTCTGCACCCATTTTACCACGAAACTCTTGAGATGGTTTACCTACATAGATGAAAGTAACCAACGATTTCTTTTCTAGCTTTTCCAATTCAGTTGCTTGCGGAACCTTGAATTCAACCTTTAAAGAAACCTCACGCATAGTTGTTGTAATCATAAAGAAGAACAACAACGTAAAGATAAGGTCAGGAAGAGAAGAGGTGTTCAACGCAGGCATACCACGTTTACCAGTTTTATTAAATTTTCCCATTACTTCTTTTCTCCATACTTTTTAGGTTCAGCTTCAGATATCTTCTGTGGATAGATTTCACGAACAGCTTTTTGTTGTTCTTCATCTAGTTCAGCATATTTCTTTCCAAACTTTTCCTCAGCAAGTTCGTTTCTCAAATCATTGTAAGCAGCAACAAGTTCATTTTGAACCTTGATGTAAGCTTGATAAGTTGAGCTACGGTCATTCTGAAGCGAAATTACGTGTTTCTCAGTAACCATAACTGGGCCAAAGAATTCAACTTCTTTTGCAGTCAATTCAGGAAGGTTCTCGTTATTAGCTTTGTTTTGAATAAACTCTTTAGCCTTATCCTTCAACTGAGAAACATTAATCACTTCACCGTTCACCATCAATTGGTCATACATATTCAAGAACACCTGAAGAACGTTACGTTGCTTAACTTTGTCCTCTTTATCATTTTCAATGTTTTCGGGTGGAGGAGGCAAGCGTCTTGCCAAACCTTTATCCGTATCCATTGATGTTGTAATCAAGAAGAAGATAAGCAATAGGAACGCAATATCAGCGGTTGAACTCGAATTTATATCGGGTACTTTTCTTTTTCCTTTTGCCATAGTATATATTCCTTATTAAGTGAGTGAACTCTACGTCTAATTATGATAATTTCTTCATAATGCTGCTACCAATAATTGCAACTATTGTAGCACCTAACAAGAAATAGATAGCATAGATAAACATATCACTAAATTGCAACCAGAAAGGAACGTTATCAGTACCTTCATAGCCAGGGATATTCATAACTTTATCACTACCAAGGAACCAAGATACAACCATTACAGCAGCAAGAAGAATCAAGCCTAGTAAAGATCTAATGGCACTAGCAGGGTTATCTTTCAACGCAGCTGCAAATTGGAAGAAAGCAGCAACTAAAGTACAAGCAACAGCTAAACCAATCATCACGTAGATCAACCACAACATTGCATCTGTGCGAGCTGGTTGCCACATATCAGGATCCACTCCCATCAATACTGCATTACCTTGAGCGTCGCCTCCTAAATAGAACAGAAGGAGAACAAGAATAATTGCAGCAAACATAACGTACAATGCATAGTACGATACTTTGTATGTCAATTTACTCATCTCAGATTATTTTTTGTATTTCAAGTTGTATTTGATGATCATATCAAGCAAAGAGATAGAAGAATCTTCCATTTCGCTTGTGATAGCTTCAATTTTAGCAAGGATAT
>CAMTOQ010000025.1 GCA_947074205.1 uncultured Bacteroides sp.
TTAAAGACATCCTAATAGCTTGCATTGATAATCTTACCGGATTCTCCGAAGCCATAAGTTCGATTTTTCCCCAAGTGATTATACAGAGTTGTATCGTCCATCAAATACGCAACTCTTTGAAATATATAGCTTCTTAAGATCAGAAAGAGTTTATGAGTGACCTAAAGACTGTTTATCAAGCTCCTAATCTTAGTTCAGCTGAACTTAATCTTGATGCATTGGAAGAAAAATGGGGTAAAAAATATCCGGTTGTTCTTGAAGCATGCAGACGTAATTGGGATAAACTAACGGCCTATTTCGCATATGATGAGCATATTAGAAGACTTATTTACACGACCAATACGGTTGAAGGCTTTCATCGTCAAGTTAGAAAAGTAACGAAAACAAGGGTGTCTTCCCGAATGATATGGCCTTGATGAAGCTAATATATCTTGCTGTTCTAAATATATCCAAAAAGTGGACACAACCACTTCAGAACTGAGCTTTGACAGCCGGACAATTAAGAATCAAATTTGGTGATCGAATGCCATTGACTATCTAATCATAGATTAATTTTTGCTTTTCAAACGCAAAGGAAAGTCACTTCTCAGATACGAGCAAGGGTATAATAAACGGCTCATACTTCGCCGCCCTTGCACGCATCCGACAATTGCCTTAAAAGCATTTGTAAATCAAAAAAGAAAAAATATATTTGCAGGAATTTAAGCCAAGTAGAAACTAGACAGAGTTTAAATTACACTCCCAAATTAATCTTATGGATTTATTTGCTCTTCCTGTTATGGCTCTTTTAGTGTTTCTCGTTTACAAGATTTTCAGATATGACGAATAAAAATGATACCAAAGTTCGTCCCAGTTGTTGCACTTCGGGTCAAACTTTGGTATCTCTTCCAGAACAGATCAGGGCGAAGCTCCCCATTTCGGTTTCTTTTTTGGTGTCACAACAAATCGCTAAAACTGTTCAAAACTCCTTCTAAAACGAATATCTGATATAAAAGAAATATTTTAATACATTTTGAAATATGCATTTATTTTACTTAACTTTATCGAAGTTATCAATTATCTAAAGACAAATGCTATGAATGTTAAATTTCCGTTAAAGTATGCAGCTATTGCAGGTTTAGTAAGGAAGTGTATGCGTAATACGTTGGTAATTTTATTATTATCTATTTCTTGTAATATTTTCCCTAATACAAAAGTACAATTTGAAAAGAAAAGGATTGTACTAGTCACATCTGCAGAATGTGGATATTGTATTACTAATATTGCGTTCTACAACGAATTATCAGAAAAATACAAAGGTAAAATTCAACTGGTAGCTCTTTCAGAGAGTTCCTTAAAAAAAATTGATGATTTACCTAAAATGTATCCAAATAGAGAAGTTGTATTAAAAAACTGGATCGTTATTCCTAACGCTAGAAAACTATACATGAAATTAATTAAAAGTGAAACATTCCCTCAACTAATTTTTATAGAGAATGATGTTGTTGTTAATCGCTTTATAGGTACTATTGATTCGGTAAAAAACGAAATTAAGGCTCAACTTCCCTTGTTTATAGGAGAATAGTTTATTGCTGGATGTATTGCATTATCCATATTTTAATCATCGATGCATTGGACGATATTCGCCGGTCACACTATAGAGGTGAGAATGGGCGTCATTTGTAAACAGATTACGGAGAGTAGTACACAAATTACGGAAAATCAGATTAGAGTGGAACAGTTTAAAAATAAAGCACTTATATTTGCTAAAAACAACCCTTACGATATGGAAGATATCATTTTAGATTCTATAGACAAATATAATAAGCTGTATGGCTTAGAGACATTACACCCACTAGTAACAGTGATAGACTTGAATAAGGCCACTAGTGGTGCCAATCATTTTCGCATGCATTATGGACTATACGCCATCTTCTTGAAAAACTCTACGGATTGCGTCATAAAATATGGCCGCAAAAACTATGACTATCAAGAGGGAACAATAGTTAGTTTCGCTCCGGGTCAGACAGCAGAGGTAACCACGCAAGAAACAGTGGTGCAGCACAATGTATATGGTATTCTATTTCATCCGGATCTTATTAGAGGTACTTCACTGGCACAGAATATCAGGAACTACAATTTCTTTTCGTACTCCTCAAACGAGTCGTTACACCTTTCCGAGCGCGAGAAAGAGATAGTTATGGATTGTCTGAAAAACATTCAAGCCGAGCTGAATCATGCAATTGACAAACACAGCAAAGCGCTTATAGCAAGCAATATAGAACTGCTGCTAAACTACTGTTTGAGATTTTACGAGCGTCAATTTATAACCCGCGAGAAGTCAAACATGGATGTTCTTCAGCAATTCGAAAATCAAATCAAGGAGTATCTCGATAGCGAAAGACCCAAAGAAGAGGGCCTACCATCTGTAAAATTCTTTGCAGAAAAAGCCTTCTTAACTCCCAACTATTTTGGAGATTTAGTGAAGAGGGAGACCGGCAAGTCGGCTCAGGAGTATATACAGTTCAAAATCATTGAGCGCGCTAAGGACAAGCTAAAAGCCACCAACCTCACCATAAGCGAAGTGGCGTATGAGTTGGGCTATAACTATCCGCAACACTTTTCGAGGATATTCAAGAATAACACCGGAATGACTCCAAACAAATACCGCACCGCTCATTAGTAGGGGTGTGGTTTAAGGGTAAGGGGGTAATCTTGTTTCGAACTTACATTGTGAATTAGCCTATTTTCACTTTTTGCACAATTTTCTATAGAATATTGACTTAAAACAAGGCAGAAAAATCCTTTTTTTCTACATTTGCCAACAAACAAACGTAAGTTTCTGGGGGAGACTAGTGAAATGCACTAATTTTATCCCAATTCTATAACATTTAGATTATGCATAAAAACCTTGTAATCGTTGAGTCACCTGCCAAAGCCAAGACTATCGAGAAGTTTCTGGGTAAGGACTTTAAAGTGCTTTCCAGCTACGGCCACATACGCGACCTGAAGAAAAAATCATTCAGTATAGACGTAGAGGATGACTTTAAGCCAACCTACGAAATACCAACCGACAAGAAAGATGTAGTAAAAGAGTTGAAGAAGTTGGCATCTGAGGCCGAAACGGTTTGGCTAGCTTCCGATGAGGACCGCGAAGGAGAGGCCATTGCTTGGCATCTTTACGAGGTTTTGGAACTAAAACCAGAAAACACAAAACGTATCGTCTTCCACGAAATTACTAAGAAGGCTATTATGAACGCCATTGAGCATCCACGTAGCATCGATATGAACTTGGTGAATGCGCAACAGGCTCGACGCATATTAGACCGCATCGTGGGCTTCGAACTATCACCCGTTCTTTGGAAGAAGGTAAAACCGGCATTGTCAGCCGGACGTGTACAATCAGTGGCTGTACGCCTCATTGTGGAACGCGAACGCGAAATCAACAACTTCACCAGCGAAGCTAGCTACCGTGTGACTGCGGTATTTCTAGTGCCCGACAAAGATGATAAATTTGTAGAGATGAAGGCCGAATTGGGTCGTCGCATCAAGACGAAGGCCGAAGCGGAAGCTTTCTTGAAGAGCTGCCTCAACGCTACTTACTGTATAGAAAATATCAATGTGCGCCCTGCCAAAAAGAGCCCCGCACCTCCGTTCACCACTTCGACTCTGCAACAAGAGGCGGCCCGCAAATTGGGCTACACGGTGACACAAACTATGGTGTTGGCACAAAAGCTTTACGAAGCGGGACACATCACCTATATGCGTACCGACTCGGTGAACCTTTCGGACTTTGCTACCGAAGGTTGCCGCATGACCATCGAGAAGTTGATGGGCAAAGACTATATACAGTCGCGCCACTATCACACTAAGACAAAAGGTGCTCAAGAGGCTCACGAGGCCATCCGCCCTACCTATATGGAAAAGGAAAAGGTTGACGGACCTGCACAAGAGCAACGCCTTTACGACTTGATTTGGAAGCGTACATTGGCTTCGCAAATGGCAGATGCAGAATTGGAAAAGACCACTGCAACAATCTCTGTTAGCGGCTGCGATGACACTTTCACTGCCAACGGTGAGATTCTAACATTCGATGGTTTCCTTCGTGTATACAAGGAGTCGTATGACGAAGATAGCGAACAAGAAGACGAAAGCCGCTTGTTGCCTCCACTGCACGTGGGTCAGCAACTAGCCAATCAAAATATTACGGCCACCGAACGTTTCACTCAACGCCCTGCCCGCTATGCCGAAGCTAGCCTAGTGCGTAAGTTGGAAGAACTAGGTATAGGCCGTCCATCTACCTATGCGCCTACTATCTCTACCATTCAGCAACGTGAATATGTATTGAAAGGCGAAAAACCGGGCGAAGAACGCAACTTCAATGTATTGACCCTAAAAGGCAATAGCATTAAGGATGATCAACGCACAGAGATTGTAGGTGCCGAAAAGGGCAAATTGATGCCTACCGACACCGGATTGATCGTGAACGACTTCTTAACTGAATACTTCCCCGATATCTTGAACTACAATTTTACGGCAAATATCGAGAAAGAGTTCGATAGCGTGGCAGATGGCGAACAGCAATGGGACACAGTGATCCGTGGTTTCTATGGCGAATTCCATCCACACGTGGAAAATACTCTTTCTACTCGCACAGAGCGTAAGGTGGGCGAACGTGTGCTAGGTGAAGACCCGGAATCGGGCCGCCAAGTATCGGTTCGTATCGGTCGTTTTGGTTCTATGGCTCAGATTGGCAAGGCAGATGAAGAGGAAAAACCTCGCTTCGCACGTCTCAACAAGGAGCAATCTATCGAAACTATCACGCTTGACGAAGCTTTGAGCCTATTCAAGCTACCACGCACTGTAGGTGAGTACGAAGATGCACCTATCACAGTGGCTACCGGCCGTTTTGGCCCTTACGTACGCCACCAAGATAAGTACTATTCGCTACCCAAAGGTGCCGATCCATTCGCAGTAACTCTAGACGAGTCGATCAAATTGATCGAAGAGAAGCGTGAAGCCGATCGTCAGAAGTTCATCAAATCGTTCGACGAGGAACCAGAGCTATCTATCCTCAACGGTCGTTTCGGTCCATATATCAGCTACCAAGGCAAGAACTACAAGATTCCTAAGACCATCGTGCCACAGGATTTGAATCTTCAAAGCTGCATGGACTTGATTAAGTTGCAAAACGAAAAGGGCGATACGGCTCCAAAGAAACGTAAGGCAGCAGCGGCGAAGACCACTAAGACAGCCGCTACTAAAACAACGAAGACTGCAAAGACTACGAAGGCTAAAAAATAGGCTAAAATAAAAATAGTCAACAAATAAGCCCCACTCTATAGATAATAACCATCTACTGAGTGGGGCTATTCTGTAGGGTAACTATAGTTATCCACCGTTTTAGATGAGGTTAGCCAAATTGGTGGATAACTATAGCCACAGAGAAGAGGCTGTTAAAACTCGAAAAGAACAACAGAATTTTCGCATGCAATTAATGCAACAGAAAGTGCACACAGACGGATAAAATGTGCATTTGCGTTACAATTAAGGCAATTAATGTAACAATTATGGCGAAATTGTATACAATGGTACACATAGCATAGCATAGCACAGCATAGCATAGCATAGCACAGCATAGCAAAATATTCCCCCCTTAGTCCCCCCGAGGGGGAGGAGGATGAAGAGGAGAAATTGGAGAGGTAAAAATACATGACAGGGAAGATTTAAGGCAAGGCAGTGCTTATGAAACTGTTTAAGACAAACGAGGCGTTTGATTTGTATCGGTAGAGCATAGGTTCTACATTTGCAGCAACGATAGATCAACGTTGTCGCTCTTTGACGTTCTAGATAATGCAAAACACCACAGCAAACCAAAAATTACACTATTTTACCAATTTTTGCTATATTTATATTAATTAATACTATACAAAACTATACAAATTCTCCTAATTTTGCTTTCCTGAAAGAGCTAAAGCACACATTAGCCCTTTGTTAACCTTAGAATTAATAACTCTGTAATTAATAACAAACTCTAATTTTTATGAGAAACACTAAAAAAGCATGGTGGGCTCTCTGCTTATTAGCCTTTTTGCTAATACTGACTCCGCCTAATGCCCTTGCTCAAGGAACTAAAGTCTCTGGTATCGTTACCGATGCTACAGGCGATCCCATCATTGGGGCCACAGTAGTAGAAAAAGGAAAACAGAACAACGGCACTGTCACCAACATGGACGGTGAATTTGCACTTACCCTTACCGGGAGCGAACGAAAGATTGTAGTATCGTACATCGGTATGATGACACAAGAAGTAACTGCTACTCCCGGCAAAGTAATGAAAATCGTTTTAAATGATGACAGCAAAGCACTAGACGAAGTGGTGGTTATCGGCTACGGTAGTAGAGCAAGAAAAGACCTTACCGGTTCGGTAGGTTCTATTTCCGGACTTAAACTAGCGGCAGTACCGGTGAGTTCGGCAGCTGTAGCACTGCAAGGTAAGATTGCAGGGGTACAGGTAACTACAGTCGATGGTGCTCCGGGTGCCGATATCAATATCCGCGTTCGTGGGGGTACATCAGTAACCCAAAGTAACGAACCTCTCTACATTGTCGACGGTTTCCAAGCAGACAACATCAACGACATTCCTCCTACCGACATTGCTTCTATCGATGTATTGAAAGATGCCTCGCTCACCGCTATATACGGTGCTAAAGGGGGTAACGGGGTAGTTATCGTTACCACCAAATCGGCTCAACAAGGAAAGGTGCAAGTGGGTGTAAACGCTCAAATGTCGTACAGCAAGCTTTCTAAGAAGCTCGATTTGATGGACGCTTATGAATTTGCCAATTACCAATACGACTGGGCTGCTGCCAATGGTAGTCGTAGCTCGAACGCTAAATACTTCCGTGCTAATTTTGGTAACCCACTCGACTTAGACATCTACAATCGTGCTACTACTCACGACTGGCAAGATGAAGTGATGGGTGAAAATCCATTGAATTACTCGGTGAATGCAACAATCGGCGGGGGTACTGAGAAGTTCCGTTTTTATGCCTCTATCACCAACTCCGACGACCAAGGTATCATCATGGGATCGGGCGTTCGCCGCACCAATATTAATATAAAGATGAATATCGAGCTGTACAAAAACTTGGTATTGACCATCAACCCACGAATGAACTATCGCCGCGACAATGGAGCAGGTGGTGATAATATTGGTAGTGGTGGTGTGATTGATGTATTGCGCTATCGCCCTACCAACGGTTTGCGCGAGTTTGCTTTTTGGGATCCTGCCACAGTAGATCCCGATGATGAAGCCGTGTTCGAATATTCTAATCCAAAGAGTGACATCAATCAAAACACGCGCACCAAACACTCTTATAGCTACACTAACCAAGCAAGCTTAGAGTGGAAACCCATCAAAGGGCTTTCCTTGCGTAGCGACATCGCTTATATGATGGTATTCGCCGATGATAACCGTTTCTATGGAGCATTGACAGGCACAGGACAATCGAACAATAAGCTACCTGTGGCTACTATTAAAGATAGAAGGACAGAGAAGTATACTTGGACCAATACAGCCAACTATGCTTTGACATTGAACAATATACATAACATGTCGTTCTTGGTAGGTCAAGAACTTTATCACAGACAGTATACCGAGAAATATCAAGCTAACAGATACTTTCCACGCAACATTTCGTCGGACAAGGCGATTGACAACATGGGACTAGGCACACCTTGGGAGTCTACATCTTTCCGTTCTACTGCCGACCGTATGCTTTCGTTCTTCGGACAAGCCAACTACAACTACGACTCTAAGTATTTGGCATCTGTTACCTTCCGTGCCGATGGTTCTACCAAACTTTCTCCAGGCAAACAGTGGGGTTATTTCCCGTCTGTATCGGGTGCTTGGGTGGTAAGTCGCGAAGATTTCTTGGCTGGCAATGATGTCATCAGCAACTTGAAGATTCGTGCTTCTATTGGTAAAGCCGGTAACAACAATATTGACGATGACATGTGGCGCTACCTCTATGCGGTGAACTCTACCAATGGCCCCGGCTTTGGCGAAAACATTGCCAATGGCGACCAGTGGTATGGTAATGCCAGTGGAAACACATTCCCTAACACACGCGTGAAATGGGAAACCACTTTGACACGCAACGCTGCATTCGACTTGGGTCTATTTGGCGATAGATTGACCATTACTCCTGAGTTCTACTGGAACACTACTAAAGACTTGCTTTACAAATCGGATATCCCCACCACTACGGGCTATACTCAGCAGATGCAAAACATCGGCCAGGTGACCAATAAGGGTATCGAGCTTTCTATCAGTGGCGACATCCTTCGTGGAAAAGACTATGTGTTGAGTGCCAACTTGACAATGGGTTTCAATAAGATGAAGGTTGACAAGTTGAACGATACTGACGACGTGATCTGGAATCAGAACGACCGTTGGAAATCGAGCTACAATGACTATTGCTTGCGCGTAGGCGACCAAGTAGGTTTGATCTACGGCTTCGTGTACGATGGACTTTACTCGATGGATGAGTTCAACTTCGACCCAGCTCAAAATATGCAAGCTATCCCTAAAGAAGGTACTGTTATTAATAATGTATTAAATAAGAGCAACTCGGGCGAAGCTACCCTACCTGGTAAAATCAAATTCAAAGACATCAATGGCGATGGCATCATCGATGAAAACGACCGTGTAGTGATTGGTAACACCAATCCTAAGTTCCAAGGTGGTTTTGGATTCAATGGCCAGTGGAAAGGATTTGACTTCAACGTCAACTTCAACTACATGGTAGATTTTGATGTTAATAATGCCACTGCTTACCAATTATCTTCTTCGGAGAACAATGATAGAAAGTTTTACAACGTACTATCTCAGTTTAACGACCGTTGGAAATATACGCGCCCAGATGGTGAGTGTTTGTACAAGAACACCCACTTGGATGGTTCGGTAGAGCTGTATCGTGAACTGAATGCTAACGCATCTATCTGGAACCCAACCGACGTAACCAATAAGGTGACACACTCTTATTTTATAGAAGATGGCTCATTCTTGCGTTGTCAAGACTTAACCATTGGTTATACACTGCCTCAAAGAATGACTAGAAAGGCCGGAATCTCTCGCCTTCGTCTATATGCCAGTGCCACCAACTTGTTTATCATCACCAACTACTCGGGCTACGATCCAGAAGTGGATGTGCAAACAGGCTTGACACCAGGTATGGACTACAATCGCTACCCTCGTAGCCGTGGCTTTGTGATTGGTACTAACATTACTTTCTAATACCTTAAACAGATAATATATGAAAATTAAAAATATAGTAATAGCTGGTTTGGTAGCAGTAGGCTTCTCTTCGTGCAACGACTACTTAGAGGTGGATGCTCCATCCAAATATGACAACGAATACGTATTCAGCGAGAAATCGGAAATGAGCCGTGTTCTCAACGGGGTGTATGCCCAACTGCTGACTAATGACCTTTATGGTCGTGCCTATCTTAGCACCTTCTGCCTAAACAGCGATGTAGATATGTATATCTCATCAAATGAGATGGCAACAGACAATAACTATCGTCGCTTCGATTGCAACAGCATGGGTGGCGATATCAATAAGTTCTGGGTAGCAGCTTATAAGGCCATCGAGTATGCCAACAACTTTATCTATAATCTTGAAAATAGTAAGCTCTACAACATCCATGATGCAGAGGTGATGCAGAAATTGGGCGAAGCCAAAGCGATACGCGCCATGGTATATCATGACATGGTGGTGATGTTTGGAGATATCCCTTTCTCGTTTAATCCTACCTATGTCACTGAAAACTTTGTGATGCCTATAGCGAGTCGCGAAGAGGTGCACAAAACTCTCATTGAAGATTTGAAGCAGATAGCACCTTACATGACCTTTGCTAGAGACCTAAGCGATGGTGTGGAACGTGCTTCAAAAGAGTTCTGTTGGTCGATGATTGCCCGTATGGCTTTGGCTTGTGGTGGTTACTCACTTCACCCTGACGAAAACAATACTAGCGGCTATGGTGTGATGAAACGTCCCGACAACTACTTGGACTATTACAAAACCGCTCAGGCGTATGCCGACTCGGTGATTTCATCGGGGACACATGCACTCAACCTGCCTTACAACCAAGTATTTATCAACGAATGCAACTACGTGGTGATAAATAATGACGATCCTATCTTCGAAATACCTTTCGCTAGAAAATCGACTGGTTCGATGGGCTACATCCAAGGGCCAAAGGGCGAAAACTACGAAGGTAGCACTACCGGAACCAACATCTGGGGTAAAAGTGATGGTAATGCCCGCCTAAATGCATTCTACCGTTACTCGTTCGATGCAGCAGATACTCGCCGCGACTTTGTGAATGGTATTTGGTTTTATCTATATGATGGCGAACCAAAGATGCTAACAGACTACACCATATTCAACAACAAGTGGTCGAAGTTCTGGGCAAACAGTGGCAACACTCTAGGAGCAGATAGCGATACAAATACAGGTATCAACTACCCCTACATGCGCTACGCTGATGTTTTGTTGATGTATGCCGAGGCAACCAACGAAATAGAAGGTGGTGCATCGGGTCCTAACGGTGATAAAGCAAAAGAGGCATTGCGTCAAGTACGTGCTCGTGCCTTTGCCGAAGGCGGAGATGTGAATGAATACATTTCGACCGCAGCTGCTACCAAAGAGGGCTTCCTGAAAGCGGTACTCGACGAACGTAAATGGGAGTTTGCGGGCGAAAATATGCGTTGGAAAGACCTTGTGCGCAACAATATGTACAACGAGGTGCTCTACTACAGTTTCTTACGCTACTATGCAGTGGCAGAGAGTGCAGCCAGTACATCGGACTATATCGATATGATTGAGCAGTACGATGGCAAACCCGGCTATTTAGACAATCTACCTTTTGCCGTCTTTTACCAAAGAATGAGCAATCCCAACAATACGAACTTCTACCCCAACACTATCCTCGATGTGATGGACGTTTACAACCCATATCAACGCGAAAGAAGTCCCGGAGCAGAATGGCAAACAGCTGAGTTCTATCAGTGGTGGAACGAAACAGATGGTTGTCCTAAAGATCAATGTCTCTTCTCGTTCTATGGCTTTATGAGAGGCGACCGCCGAGGTAGTATCTACGTGATAAACAATGGTACCGAAACAGCTATATCAGGACCTAGTAATTTACCTGTGGTACGCTATATACTTCCTTACCCTAATGCTGCTATTCAACGCAGTGCGGGAGCTTATAAAAACCAGTACGGTTTCACTCGTTAATAACCTTGTAAATAAAAATACGCTATATGAAGAATAAATTATACTATGCGCTGTTACTGTTGTTGCCACTCACGATGTTTTCGTGCAATGATGACGATAAGATAGTTGTGGACGAGGAAAACTACTCTTCGGAAAGAGAGTTTATGACAATGTTCCGCAAAGACGATAATACGGGTAAGGGTGATTCCGACCCCTACCGCTGCCAAGTGGTGAATATCAACGATATTCAGCTCTACTGGTATGGTGTGAAAGATTGTGCGGGATATGAGTTGAAGTACGCCCTTCAACCCAATGTATCATCAGGACTGGCTAGCGATTGGGAAGATCCAAATAAGATTCTTTTCGACACTATTGTTGGCCCTGATGTGACAGATCTACTCATCAAAGATTTACAGTATAGCACCGACTATCGTTTTGCTATTCGCACACTTTCCAAAAGGGGTGAAGAGTATCATTCTAAATGGTACGGATATGGCAATGGTCGCCAATGGGCCGACTGGATGGGATTAGGCACTGAGCCACGCTATGAGATTCCTGAGGTTATTGTGGTGAATAACATCACCAAGTCTTCTCTTCGTGTAAACTTCGACCGCGCTTATGCCACTTCGGGCGATGACGGTACATTTACTACAAACTTCGAAATTGATGAAGATGGCAACTTTGTGATACACGACCTATTGATAGAAGCTTCGGCCACCAACCCCAATGCCACTGTACCCGACAAATGGAAGAAGTACACAATTACTCCTGCCGACTTTGAACGTGGGTATATCGATATTGAGGGGCTGCAAGAGAATAGTGTGTATCTAGTGAATGTACAGAATAGAAATGTGCCTGTACACTGGGATGCGATCTACAACACCTGTGTGATTCGTATGGACGGTGTGCCCGGTGAACCTATCTTGATTGAACACTATTGCGATCCTAACGATACGATTCCTGGGGCTACTAATTTCAATGCTTCAAGACTAGACACCATCATCAGCAACTACAACTCGGATGCTTCGCTAGCCGAAGGCACCATATTTGAGCTTGAAGGTGGTAAGACCTACTACTTCGCCTTGAACACATCTCTATGTAAAGGTATGACACTCCGCACCAAACCGGGAACAGGTCGCGCTAAGGTATTGCTGAACGGTATGTCTACCATCAATGGGGCTTGCCAGCCTATGAACTTTATGTTTGGTCGCCAACCACAAGTAGGTGAATTGGGCGGTATCAACATCAAATCGTTGATATTCGAAGATATCGACTTCGATTGTCCGCTAGCCACCAACTTTGGCGACGGGACATCTACCGGTAACTACTTCATCAATATGTACTCCAATGGTATGGCTGTGACACTTCAATCGTTCGAAGTAAGAGGTTGTACATTCCAACGCATGGTACGTGGTTTTGTGCGTGTACAGGGTGCCAACCGTAAGAACTTTGAGTACTTCTTGGTAGAAAACTGTCTGTTCTACAACAATGGCTTCTACGATAACAATGGCCGCGGATATGCATGGATTGCAGGTGATGGTGTGAACCCAAAATCGAATATCTACCAAAACATGGTGTTCCGCAACAATACGTTCTACGATTCGCCACGTACCGCTTTGTTTACCGACAACAATAAAGATTTGAACTGGGGAAGTAATATTCAGTACAACATCACGCTCGAAAACAATACGTTTGTGAACTTCAGCACTCGCTCGACAGGACGTAGATTGTTTGAGTTGAAATTCTTGCCTGGCGGTAGTAAGATTACTGCAAAAAAGAATCTGTTTATCTTGACTAAGAAAGATGACGACCCTCGAAATATATACATGGAAGGTATGTATATTCAAACTATCAACGGTTCAGGTGATATCACTTTCGACATCGAGCAAAACTACTCTACCAATGCTTTCTTGACTAGCAATAACATCTTCTCTGCTGCCGCGTTTAGTGCAAAAAGCAACAGTGCCGCTAAGTGGCCTGAAAGCAATATCCCAGGTCAAGCAGAATTAGATGTTCATCTAGGCGAAGTGGGCATATCTCCTACAGAGTTAATGCGTAGCCCTAACCCTCCCAACGTGGATGGTCACAAAGATATGCACGAGATTGATCATTTAGATGGTTTGTATTTTAATGATACAGATAAAGTGCGCAATCATGAAATCTATAGATTGGGTATCGGTGACCCAAGATGGAGATTTTAGTTTTTAAGATTACATTTTTATGGGGGGTTGTACTATGTGATATAGTGCAACCCTCTTTTTTATGCGGCCCCACAACACGTTATTATTTCGCGATGGCGCAAGGGAAGAATCGTAAACATCTTAGATATCGTACAGAAACCTCAGACTGCTGAATGGCATATCACTTAAGTTTCTTACTTTTGCAACAGCGGTAAAATATGCCTCTTACAAGATGCATTAACCCGAAATTTCATCTACAAAAACAGCTTATGGAAATCATCTACATACTTATCGGCCTCATCGTGGGGGCACTTATCGCCTACTTCTTCAGCAAATCAAAATCTACTGCTGCCATGGCAGTTCAACAGAGCGAGCTCGCAGCCAAACTATCAACTATCGAAGGGCTTAACTCCCAAATGGGAAAGCTCGATGGCGAAGTGGCACAGCTAACCGGCAAACTAGCTTCTATCAATAGCGAGAAGGGTAGTTTGCTGGCCGACAATCAGACCTTGAAACGCGAATTGGAATTGCTTGGTACCCAAATGGAACGTGAGGCGAAGGAGAGGCAGATACAGTTTGCCCAACAGCTAGAGCTGGTGAAGTCGCAACTAAAAGAGGCTACCGAGGAGCTGTTGAAACGCCGTGCCGACGAGCTTTCTAAAACCAACTCTACACAGATGACGGCTATCGTTGATCCGCTGAAAGAGACTATCAAGGAGATGAAGACGGCGATGGACCAGAACCGCACCACTAGCATCGAGAATAAGGCATCGCTTGAGATGGCAGTGCGCGAGGTGCTGAAACGAGCCAACGAGATTGGTACGGAAGCGGACAAACTAGCCAAAGCTCTACGCAGCGAGAACAAGATTCAAGGAAACTGGGGTGAGATGATTCTAGAAGAACTGCTCAACAGCCAAGGTCTTGAAGAGGGCAAGCACTACGATACACAGGTGACACTTCGCGACAGCAAGGGACAACCCTACCGTCACGATGAGACAGGCAAAAAGATGATGCCCGACGTGGTGCTACACTACCCCGACAACAAGGATGCGGTGATCGACGCCAAGGTATCGCTAACAGCCTTCCTTGAATATCAAAACGCTACAACGGAGGAAGAACGCGAAGATGCATTACAGCGCCACCTTGCTAGTATCCGTGCCCATGTGAAGGAGCTTTCCAAGAAGAGCTACAACGCCTATATCACCCTGCCCCGACAGTCGCTGGACTATGTCATTATGTTTGTTCCCATCGAAGCGGCACTGCAATTGGCACTTTACAGCGATACTACTCTTTGGCGCACCGCCTTTGAGAACGGTGTATTTATCACTAGCGAACAGAACCTCACTGCTGCCTTGCGCATGATTCGTATCGCTTGGGTGCACATGGCACAAACTCGCAGCCAAGAGGAAGTATTCAAACTAGCGAGCGATATGGTGAAGCGTGTGGCTGAGTTTTACGAACGATTTGGCGACATCGGCAAGAAGCTGGAAGCTGTAGGAAAGGCTTTCAACGAGGCCGACAAGAAACTACAAACCGGCACACAAAGCCTTGTGGCGCCGGCTCGTAAACTGGTGGCTATGGGCGCAAAAGAAGATCCTAAGAAGCCACTACCAGCTGCGGATGGCGGACTGTTTATCGAAGAATAAAGAAATAGCCCAGTAACTTTATTGCCCTCACTTTGTTATAGAGTAAAGGAATTTACCCCAAACGAAACGAGAGCAACAAAGTGAAAAGTGTAATAGACCGCAAACGAATATTCAGGTATCAGCTGATAGCCATCATGAGTTGCTTTTTCGTGATGGGGTCTCTCTCGATGGTCGGTATCGCCTCCAACTATATCAAGGAGACGCTTCATCTTAGCGATGCCAAAGCCAATCTGCTTCCATCACTCGTCTACATTTGGTTTCTTGTATGCACCATTCCCACCGATATTTTGATGGAGAAGATCGGGCGCAAACACACCGTACTTATCTGTATGTGTGTATTGATTTTATCGTTATTGATCCCCCTCTTCTTCGACAGCTATGGCTATATGGTAGCCTGCTTCATATTAGTGGGCATCAGCAACGTGTGTTTGCAATCTTCTCTCTATCCTCTCTTTTCCACAATGGTAGAGCGAGAGAAATTGACCTATCACTTCACACTAGGCGAATCGGTAAAAACTGCATCGAGCTTTGTGGCACCCTATATCGCCACTTTCGGCGCCCTCTATTGCGCACATCTATTTAATCTAGGCTGGCGTTTCTTATTTCTAGTCTATCTCATCCTTAGCATTGTTTCACTACTTCTTCTCCTATTTATGGAGGTAGATAAGGAGGAACGCTGCGAAACAAAGGCCGACTTTCTAGGCAGCCTAAGGCTATTGAAAGATGGATTTATTCTACTATCATTTATAGGGGTGATGTGTCATGTGGGTATCGATATCGGTACCAATACTGTAGCCCCTAAGCTGTTGATGTATCGACTGGGTTACACCCTCAATGACGCGTCTTTTGCCGCAGGACTTTACTTCCTGGCTCGTCTAGCGGGAGGCTTTTTATGGACGAGCATCATCGGGCGTATATCCAAGCTCCACTTCTTCATCATCAGCATCGGCATGATTGTGGTGGCACTTATCGGACTGCTATTCGTTCATCACAAACTACTGATATGCGTCTGTATCGGCATGGTAGGTTTTGGCAATGCCAGCCTCTTCCCCGTTTTCTTGTCGCAAGCAGTGGTGAGAATGCCTCAACTAAAAAACAAAGTATCAGTATTGATGATTATGGGACAGTTTGGAGGTGCACTCTTCCCCTTTGCCATGGGAGTAGCTTTGGACAAGGTAGGAATGTCGGCCTCCATTATGGTGTTACTCTTTGCTGTGGCCTATTTAGTGTTCTACATCTTTAGGTATCCACACTTCGGCATCCATAAAAAAGAGGCTGGCTAGATAAATTTTGCAATAAACGCCATCCTCTTTCGAACAATTTGCGTTCTACTTCATTATAGATATATATGCTTAGTATAACTTAAAACCCTTTCGTATGAAACAAGAAGATTTGACTGTAGTATTGCAAGACTTTGCAAAACGCGTAGAATACGTTCGTGAAAATATGTTGCCCGAAGAAAAGGGTGCTCATAAACATCTTAAAGAAGCATTTGATGCCAAGGAAGCTTTATTAAAAGCTGTACACCGCAACGTGGAAGCCATTTTGGATTGCTTCAAAGGAATTAATGAGATTGATGAAATAATACACAAGGAAGATAAGAAGGCACACAAGTTCAGTGAAGATGAACTAAGCAAGTATGATAAGGCCTAATTATTGACCTTGAAGGTTAGGATGATTTTTTTGATGATGGACTGTACCTCCAATGTGGAAACGCTGCATTGGGGTGCAGTCTTTTTAGTTAATAAAGTTTGGAGCAATTATATGGATAGATAAAAAAGGAAAAAGGAGAGAATAGAGATATCATTCTTGAAATCTGTATATTATCTTTGTAGTATAGATTTAATATATTAAACTCAGATTTGTCTAGTATGGAAGAGAAGATTGCAGTGCTGCTTTCGGGCGGCGTAGATAGTTCGTTGGTGGTTCATAAGTTGTGCGAACAGGGCCATCGTCCGTCGCTTTTCTATATCCTGATAGGCAATGACGATGAGACGCTTGAGTGCTCTTCGGAAGAGGACATTGAGATGTGCCGCTTCATTGCGCACAAATATAAGCTACCTTTCGAAATCATCGACCTACATAAGGAGTACTGGGACAGAGTGGTGCTCTACATTGTGCGGAAATCGAAAGAGGGGCTCACCCCTAACCCCGATGTGATGTGCAACAAGCTCATCAAGTTTGGCTGCTTCGAAGAGAAGGCGGGCCATATGTTCGATAAGATAGCCACAGGTCATTATGCCACTACCTATTTCGAAGATGCTAAGTGGTGGCTGGGTACGGCCAAAGACCCCGTGAAAGATCAGACCGACTTTCTTTGTCAAATCAACTATAAGCAACTTTCCAAGCTGATGTTCCCTATCGGGACACTCAACAAGGAGGAGGTGCGCGAGCTAGCCAAAGAGGTGAAGCTCCCTACCGCTTTCCGCCGAGACAGCCAAGGCATTTGCTTCCTAGGCAAGGTGAGTTACAACGACCTACTGAAACGCTACCTTGGCGAACGCGAAGGAGCTATCATCGACTGCGCAACCGGCAAAAAGCTGGGTACGCACAAAGGCTATTGGTTTCACACCATCGGTCAGCGCAAGGGCTTAGGGCTATCGCAAGGCCCATGGTTTGTGATAGACAAAGACATCAAGAAAAATATCGTCTATGTGGCACATGCCAACCAACTGGACAACTTCCACACCAACGAGTTTTTGCTAGCGGAGCTTCATTTCATCACCGAAGATCCTGGTTTCTCTACCACACCTACCGAGATTACCTTTAAGATGCGCCACAGCCCCGAATTCCTACGAGGCGAGATCTCTATCGACGATAAGGGAAGATGGCACGTAAAAAGCTATACTACCCTCGACCGTATCGCACCGGGACAGTTTGGTGTAATCTACGATAAAGAGTCACGCATCTGCTACGGTAGTGGCGAGATTCGCTTGGCCGAGGATATATTCAAAAAGTAATCTATTTATTACGACGACTTAACATAATGCAAGAAAAAGAGCTTATCTTTGTGTAAAACAAAACACGATAAGCTATGAATAGAATACAGAAGAAACTAAAAGAGCCTTTTGAATATCATGTCAGGAAGAGTCAGGCCGTCCTGATATCCTGTTTGATTGTATTTCTCATCCTGTACATTTTCCGGCCATTCGGTTTATACAATATTACTTCGGACTCTAAAGCATTATTGTATATCAGTGGCTTCGTAGTGGCTTCCGGCCTGATGACAACTATTCATGTGTACCTTTTGCCCCGATTGTTCCCCCGTTTCTTTTATCCCGAGGAATTGACTGTAGGGCGACAGATTCTATCCAACTGCATTTTACTCTCTCTTATCGTTGTAGGGGTATTTATCTGCGGCATCATCGAAGGTATGTGGGGATTCAACCTAATGGTTTTCTTTTTTGTGTTTATCCGCGTGATACTGGTGGCGATATTTCCTATCATCGCTATCACTTTCCTCAATCAGAACAAGAATCTTAGGGCACATATTGCAGATGCCGATCATATCAATGAGGCTATCAGTGCAAAACAAGCCGAGGGGCCGGAGTTTAAAATAGAAGATTTTACGATCGATCCCGATCAGCTTCTCTTCATCGCATCCGAAGGCAACTATGTCACCGTGAAATATCTGGATAACGATGTTGTGAAGCAAAACACGATTCGCACCACACTAAAAACTATTCCTCAACACGACTCCATCATCAGATGTCACCGGGCCTATATCGTCAATCTAGACAAGGTGATTCATGTCACGGGCAATTCGCAAGGCTATCGGCTCAAACTAGAGGGAATCAAGGAAGAAATCCCAGTTTCGAGAGCCTATACTAGTGTGGTAAAAAGCAGATTTTAGCTTGTCATTCGTCACACCAACCTAGTCAGTTATCCCATGGATAGGCTGTTTATCACATATTAGGCCCATCTGTCCCTATTATTTTTTTCCCTCAAAAAGTCACATCATATTTGTCTCAGCAAAAACTAGAGCAATTATGAAACGATTACTTCTAACCCTACTTCATCTCTCTCTACTCCTAGCGGTACATGCACAGCAGGTACTACTTGTAGGACGTGTGATGGATACGGATAAGCAACCTATATCTTATGCAAGCGTGTTCGCCAAGCAAGACTTTACACTGACCGATGAGAATGGAGTATTCAGATTGATGCTGACTGCAAATGACGAAAAGATAGAACTGAACTGCACGATGCTAGGCTATGAAGCTTTCATCAAAGAGGTCGTTCCTTGCGATTCCATCTATTTGGAGATTGTATTGCTAGACAAGACAATTAGTATGTCAGAAATAGTAGTAACGGCGCCTGTGCACAAGATACGCGGTAGCGGTTCGTGGAGCAATCTTTCACCAGTAGATATAGCCACATCGGGAGGTGCGTCGGGAGATATCTATCGCGCATTGCAAAGTACTCCGGGCGTACAGAGTCAACCCGAAAGTGGAAAACTGCTGGTTAGGGGTGGCGATAGTCGCGAAACCCAAACCTTCATTGATGATATGCATCTACCGGTGGCCTATACCACCAACTCAAGCAATGCACCATCACGCGGCCGCTTCTCTCCCTTTATATTTGATGGCATCAATTTCTCTACCGGTGGCTATTCTGCCGAATATTCAGACGCACTATCATCTGTGCTTCCTCTCTATACCAAAGACGAAAGTCGCATTGCCAAGATCGGTATCAATCCTTCTACCATAGGTATGGCAGGTGGCGGAACAGCTGTTTTCAAGAATGGTTCAGCATCTTTCAATGGCGATTACATGAACTTAAGTCCCTACTTCAAAGTAGCTACACCCAACGATGAGTTGATAAAATATCCAGAAAGTTTCTCGGGAGTATCGCAATTGCGCATTAACCCCAATGACAGAACTCTATTTAAAGTGTTCGCAGCCTATGATCTGACCCGTTTCGAGCAACAGCTATTCGCCTTACGCGAAAACAATGTTTATCTCAACTCTACCTTCAGACATGTTACAGCAAACGATTACAACCTCTTTGCAGGCGTGGCCTATGGCGGTCTTTGGGATGAGCTCAGCACAATGAGCAGCAGTTCGTCGGAGTGGCATCTCAAAGCCAAGGTATCAAAACGTTTCTCTAGACTTATCAATGTTATGCTAGGGGCTGAAAGCTATTTCAGAAACTATGACGTAAGTATGGAAGAGCTAAACCATCATGTATCTCCCACTCTTCATTCGGTGTTTCTCATCTCATCATTATCGCCAATCATAGGTCTCAATCTAGATATATCGGCCAGACTTGATAATAAAATCTTCTCTCCACGTATTGCTGCATCCTATTCTTTCGCGAACTGGAATGTCTCATTGGCTGCGGGACAGTATGTGCAACAGCCCGAATATAGATACCTGTTAAGCAATTCATTGCTAGACTTTGAAAGGAGCGAACAGGCCGTAGCTGGAGTAAGATATGCCACTAATGGGCGAATGCTCCGCTTCGAGGGCTATTGGAAAATTTACAGGAAACTGGTTCATCTTAACAGCAATAATGGATATGGCATAAGCAAAGGTCTGGATCTCTATTTCTCGGACGAGAAGTCCATTCCAAATATAGAGTACAGACTGGGCTATTCGTTGAACTATTCAGATCGGTTATATGGCAATCTCAAAGAAGCCTCAATGCCTTATTACTTGTCACGCCACAATATATCGGCAGTAGTGAAGTACAATTGCCGTACACTTCGAACCATATTCAGCTCTACATACACCTATGCTAGTGGTAGACCTCTTGCCGAGGGATTCACCAAACCCTATCACGGATGGGATCTAGGCGCAACGATACTTGCCACACCAAGATTGATCATCAACTGTTCATTGAGCAATGTACTAGGCATCAAGCATCAGTACAGCAATGAGTCGGGCATGGCTATCAATCCCTCCTACGACCGCTTTGCCTATGTAGGATTCTTTATCTCACTTTTCGGAAAAACAGCTTATGACGTTTCTAATTTCTAACCAATAAAAAAAAACAGTATGAAAACAATTATCACTTTCGCATTCTCACTAATCATCATGTTGAATGCCAGCGCAAAATCACTAGACGAAATTGCAACTAAAATCAACGCTCAACCTTCCATCCCTCAGTTGATGGAAATCAGAGCCAACTTGGAACAACTGTGCACCTCGGGCGATGCCAACTGGCTGACCCACTACTACATGGTTTATGCCGACTTGTGCCTATTCTTCAGCAGCAATGAAGAGAAGACTAAGCTCAACTACCTAGACGATGCAAAGGCACATCTTGCTAAAATTGCAGATGGCGACCCATCCGAAGTAGAAGCGTTGCGCGGCTATTGGTACATGGCCCTAGTCACTACCAATCAAGCTGAGAATGGTCCCAAATACTCACCAATAGTGATTGGCTGCTATCAGAAAGCGCTAAAGATCAACCCTGAGAATCCACGTGCTATCTTGCTCAATGCCATATTCATGAGCAATATGCAAAAGTCGTTCGGCGGTGTCTACAAGGAGTTCAATGATGATATGAAACGTGCTTACGAACTTCTTCAAGCATCAGCCACAGCACTTCCCAATCCTCAATGGGGAATGGAGTTCTTCGGAAATCAACAATAAAGCCATTCGGATAGGGAGAAATCTAAAAGATTCTTCTCCCTATCTGACTATCTTCTGATAAAAAGCTCTAATTTTGTAATACAGATAGTTAACCTTTTTATCAGCTGATAGTCCTATGAATAAATTCCTCGCATTTATTCTCTTCATACTATTGCCTTTCCATCTGCTCCATGCAGAATGGAATAGCTATATCATCAACTTCGATCGCAAACTGTTTGGCAAGGGCACACAGACTTGGCAGGTAGTGCCCTACGATGCCACTTGGACCTTCTTTGCCAACCGCAGCGGACTGCTTCAATATAACGGTAATGTATGGAAAAAGTATGCCTTGCACAACGATAGCGATGTGCGCTCGGTGTACTACTCCTCGCACAGCAACCGAGTCTATGTGGGAGGTATCAACGAGTTTGGCTACTTCGAGCCCAACTCTTCGGGAAAAATGAACTACCACTGCATGTCGGACAGCATTCCTTTTATAGATCGCTACTTTGGCAACGTGTGGGGCATCCACGAGATTGATAATATCCTCTATTTTCAAGGCGATGGCTATGTGGTGAAATACCTCAATGGCATCTATACTTTTCTGCCTACAGAGTGCAAGATAGACTACTCTAACGTGGTTAACGGCACTCTCTATTTGGGCACCGACGAAGGGGTAAAGGTATTGGTAGGCAACACGTTCTTTCCACTATTTGGAGCAGATATGCTGGCCAATAGACGCATCAAGGGTATCTTGCCATATCAAGGGGGAATACTTATCGCTACCGCCTACGATGGGCTCTTCTTCTACCAAAATCAAACAGTGACTCCTTATATCACCGGGGCTGAAGACTTCCTACGGCAGTATGAGGTATTCTGTATGGATATTTTCGAAGACCATATTGCACTAGGCACTATTCACAAAGGTGTGGTTCTCTTTGATAGCGCCACGCAAAACCTTCGTTATATCAATGAGTATAGCGGACTGCAAAACAATACAGTCTTGTCACTATCGTTCGATGCAATGGGGAACCTCTGGGCAGGGCTAGATAGTGGTATATCGTATGTGTGCCTCAGCTCTGCTTTTAGCAATCTATATACCTATCCCTACTCGTATGGCAAAGGATACGCAGCGGCTGTAGAAGGCGATCGCCTCTACCTCGGTACTAATCGCGGTCTGTTCTACACTCCCTATCCGGTGAAGATGGATGGCAATCTGCCTCAGATTCACTCACTACCTAGCTCTAGCGGACAAGTATGGGGGTTGGAGAAGATAGGCGATGAGCTCTTCTGCCTACATGATAGAGGAGTATTCAAAATCACAGAGACAGGGATGCACCGCATCGGCGATATTGGTGGGGCGTGGCAATGCCAACAGGTGATGGGACAAGAAGATAAGCTATTTGTGGGAAGCTACAACGGCATCTATCTACTACAAAAGAAAGAACAGAACTGGGAGGTTGTCTGCAAGATAGAGGGTTTCTACGACTCTACTCAATACTTTGAACAGGAAGAAGCAAACATCCTTTGGGTGGTTGTGGGCAATTCTGTATCCCGATTAAAGCTAAACGCAGAGCTGACACACGTTACAGCTATCGAACAATATGGGCCTGACAAAGGACTACCCAGGACGGGGGCCGTTAAACTAGCCCGTGTCAATGGTCGTATCTGTTTCACATCTTTGAAAGGGATGTACGAGTACAATCCTACTAGCAACTGCATTGAAAACAGCAATGGGTTGGACAATCTGCTTAACGGGGCTACTCAATACACGCGCCTCATCACTAACCGTAACCGACTTATCAGCCTCAGCCCACACGAGATTTGTGTATCGAGCACCACCATCTATAAAAGAGGCTCTAACACCAAGATCAATCGCATTCACCAATCGTTGATAGAGCTTGTGGAGGGCTACGAAACTATTATCCCCCTATCCGATTCTACTTTAATTATTCCCTACGAAGATGGTTTTGCCTTATTTACTATACCTGATGAGCGTTCGCGCAATGAGTTCGACCATAATGTGTTTATTCAGAACATGTACCTCACTCAGCCCAAAGACTCGCTCATCTACAGCGCCAACTATTTGGAGAAGAAATACACCCCAACTCTGGCCTATCAACACAACTCTATTCGTATGGAGTATGGCCAATCGCTCTATCGCATTGGCGATGATATACGTTTCCAGTACAGCCTCAACAACAGCGGTTGGTCCGATCTTACATCGGTCAACACCAAAGAGTACAGCAATCTGGCCGAGGGCAACTATACCTTTACAGTTAAAGTGATCTATCCCGACGGCACAACTTCGCAAGACAGCCTTAGCTTTGTCATACTTCCACCTTGGTTTCGCAGTTGGTGGGTCTACACATGTTATGTCCTTTTGAGCTGCATTGCCATCTGGCTACTCTATCGTTGGGAAGAGAAGCGTATACTTCGCAAAAAACGACAGATAGAGGTGCAGAAAAATAAGGAGCTGCACAAGATAGAACAGGAGTTCGAAGCCGAGAAAGCGAAGCAGGAGCAGCAGATCATAGAGCTGGAAAAAGATAAGCTAGAGTATGATTTGAAGCACAAAAGCCAAGAGATGGCCAACCTGATGATTAACTTCCTACGCAAAAATGAGATGCTGACAGAGATTAAGTCGGAGATTCTAAAGGTAGCCTCGGGATTAAAAGGCGAAGGTGGACGCGAAGGCAAACAGCAACTGATGGTGCTCAACAATAAGATTGACTCGAACATACAAAACGATGAGGTGCTGAAACGCATCGAGGAAGAGTTCGACTTGATACACAACAACTTTATGAAGCACCTAGGCGATAGACATCCCAATCTTTCGCCCAACGAACGCATCATGTGTGCCTATCTCAAGATGAATCTCTCAACTAAAGAGATTGCCCCACTGCTCAATATCTCGGTGCGCGGGGTGGAGACGCTACGCTATCGTTTACGCAAAAAACTGGGACTATCCAGAGAGGATAGTTTAACCGACTATCTAGCACAACAGCTTTAATCACTTATTCACATACTATCACACTCTTACAATATCACCACCCATAGAGAAGCTATTCTTTGGGTGGTGTGTCGCTTTGACGTGTTTTATAATCACTCATTTTCTGATAGTTAACTCAAATTGACGTAGTGTTGACGAATTAAAAAAACGTGCTTGACGTAATTTGGAATTATACTTTTCTTCACATTATCCCTCCCTCACTCTATATTTGTATCACCTTTGAAACGCAATTATTTGCAACGTTAATCTTAAATAAACAAAATGTATGAAACACTTAATGTCAATTATGTTTCTACTACTCTTTGTCTCTTTACCTGTGTGCGCACAGTCCATCGAGGTAAAAGGTGTAGTGGTGAGTGAGGTGGATAAAGAACCACTTCCGGGTGTTAATGTCACCGTAAAAGGTAATGCTACTCGCGGAACTATCACCGACCTTGATGGTCGATTCCAGATCGATGTTCCCTCGGATGCAGTACTTACAGTATCTTATATAGGTTACACTCCACAAGACATCGCTGTAAAGGGACGCACTTCTCTACTCATTACCCTAAAAGAAGACACAGAGTCGCTAGACGAAGTGGTAGTTGTGGGCTACGGCACGCAAAAGAAAAGCGTGGTGACCGCCTCCATTGCTAAAGTAAGTGCCGATGATCTTAACCGCACAGCTCCCGTACGCGTGGACAACGCATTGAAAGGGTTAGCTGCCGGGGTTACGGTTACCTCATCGTCAGGACAGCCGGGTGCTGCCTCGCAGATTAGAGTGCGCGGTATTGGTACCATCAACAACTCCGATCCTCTCTATATAGTAGACGGGATGCCAATCGAAGGGGGTATAGACTACCTCAACCCTAGTGATATCCAATCTATTGAAGTACTAAAAGATGCCGCATCGGGCGCAATTTATGGAGCACGTGCTGCCAATGGTGTGGTGATGGTAACTACCAAAACCGGTAAACTAGGTAAGGCCACAGTGACTTACGATTTTTCTTATGGCTGGCAGAGTGCTTGGAAAAAGCGCGATGTACTAGACGCTACCGAATATGCCATTATGATGAACGAAGGAGCTATCAATGCCGGCATGGCCCCTAAGTATGCCGACCCTTACTCGTATGGCAAAGGAACCGATTGGCAGAAAGAGACATTCAACGACAACGCACCGGTGCTATCTAGCCAAGTGAGTATGAGTGGGGCTAGCGAGAAGGTGAATTACCTAGTCTCTTTTGGTTTCTTCCGTCAAGATGGTATTGTGGGTGGTAACTACGACCGTTCTAACTACAAGCGTGTGACCCTACGCAGCAATACCACCTATACAGTATTCGAGAACAACAGTCGCAACTGGCTGAACTCCCTAAAGGTTACTTCTAATATATCTTATGCACAAATCAAATCGAAAGGGGTAGAGACTAACTCTTCTTATGGCTCGCCACTAGGTAGTGCGCTTTCTTTGTCGCCTATGCTATCTGTCTACGCTGAAGGGCAAGCCGCACAAGACCAGCTAGACTACTATGCCGGCAATGCGGACTACACACCAATGTACGACCCCAACAACGGCAAGCTATATACACTTGCAGGAGCAGACTTCAATGAGATGGTCAATCCATTGGCACTCCTATCATTGCCGGGCAATAAAGGATGGTCGCACAAGTTTGTAGCCAACTTCAACGCTGAATTGCAACTATGGGATGGCTTGAAGTTCCGTTCATCGTATGGCGCAGACCTCGCCTTCTGGGGTAACGACGGTTACACCAAACTATTCTATCTTACTGCCAACAACAAGGCTACTCGCACATCGGCCTTTTCATCAAGCAGTCGTGGCACTGTGTGGCAGATAGAAAATGTATTATGGTACGACAAGCAACTGGGCAAGAACTTCTTCACAGTGTTGCTTGGTCAGTCGGCCAAGAAAAGCAGTGGCAATTACCTAGGTGGTAGCCGATTTGGATTGATCGACCCCAATGGTTCTAAGCCATATATCGACTATTGCAACGGCCTACAAGAAAATGGCGATATGAGTGTATATGGAGGTGCAAATGCTCATGCTACACTCTCCTCACTTTTTGCCCGTGTGAGCTATAACTATGATGAACGCTACATGGCACAGTTCACTATCCGCCGCGACGGTTCTTCTCGCTTTGGTGCAAACAACCATTATGCTGTATTCCCTTCGCTTTCTGCCGGATGGAACATCACCAACGAAAGCTTTATGAAAGAGCGTCCTGACTGGTTGTCTACCTTGAAACTACGTTTCTCTTGGGGTAAGAATGGTAACGAGAACATCGGTAACTTTATGTACACCGTGCTAACCGCTGCCAATAGCAACTATATCCTTGGCTCGGGCGAATCGCTAATAAACGGGGTGAAGGCCAGTGGTCTTGCCAATCCCGACTTGAAGTGGGAAGAATCAAAACAATACGACTTAGGTTTAGATGCATCCTTCTTCAACAATGCACTTAATTTCTCTATCGACTATTATAAGAAGACCACCGACGGCATGTTGATGACTATGAATATCCCATCGTATGTGGGCGAAAGTAAGCCTATCGGTAATGTGGGTAAGATGCAAAACCAAGGGATAGAGATGGAGTTGAGCTACCGTCTTAATGTAAACGATTGGACATTCCGCTTCTCGGGCAACGCCTCTTATCTGAAGAATAAGTTGCTAGAGTATGGTAACGAAAGCGGTTGGGACAACCTTGACTCTTTCCAAGGTGTGGGTACTATCTCGCGTGCGCAAAACGGACTCCCCTTCCCTTACTTCTATGGTTACCAAACTGCCGGTATCTTCCAAAATATGGATGAGGTAAACAACTATACCTATACTGCTACCGATGGTTCTGTGAAAGTTATTCAGCCCAACGCTGTGCCGGGCGATGTTCGCTTTGTAGACACCAATGGCGATGGCGTGATCAATGACGACGACCGTGTAAAGATTGGTAAAGGTATGCCCGACTGGACTTTCGGATTCAGTATCAATGCGCAGTGGCGCGGCTTCGACTTCAACGCGATGTTCCAAGGTAGCAAAGGCAATGACATCTACGATGCTACACGCCGCACCGACATCACCTCGTCCAACCTCCCCTCGTGGATGTTGCAACGATGGACAGGCGAAGGTACTTCAAACAGCATCCCACGCTTTGTACTAGGCGATAATGTGAACTGGCAATCGTCCGACCTCTATGTATATGATGGCAGCTACTTGCGCCTCAAGAACATACAATTGGGGTACACCCTTCCACAGAAGATTACCCGTGTAGCACTAATCTCAATGGTTCGCATCTATGTAGCTGCCGAGAACCTCGTTACATGGACGAAGTATCATGGTTACGACCCAGAAATTTCTTCGGGTGGCACCTCGCTAGGTGTAGACCGTGGTGTATATCCTCAAGCTCGCACCATCTCTATCGGTGCCAATATTACCTTCTAACTCCTAATACTATACACGTATGAAAAGATATATAAAATTCATCACCGGGTTGGCTCTTGTCACTGCCATCACCACCGGATGCAAAGATTCCTTCCTTGTAGTCGACTCGCCTACACAAGATACTGTAGATAGCTACTTCACCACCGAAGCACGTGTTTACGAAGCACTAATTTCTGCCTACGACCCATTGCAATGGCCCGACTGGAGCATGGGACAATACAACCCCGTGAATATGATGTCAGACATCATGGCCGATGATATTTGGGTGGGCGGTGCCGACAAAAACGATAACCAATATTGGCATCTCATGATGGACTACTCTGCCCTACCTACCAATTGTATGACAGGTATCTGGACAGTGGCTTATTCGGGCGTAAAACGTTCTAACGATGTGCTGATGTACATAGGCTGGGCACAAAGTAATATGAGCGAAGAGTCTCAAAGACTTTATGCAGCAGAGGCCAGAGTACTACGCGCCTTCTACTACAACTGGTTGTGGAAGTTCTGGGGCAACCTGCCTTTCTATATGGAGAACTTGACGATGCCATATATCGCACCACAAGTCAGTGCCGACGAAGTGTACAACACTGTTATTGGCGATCTTGAAGATGTGCTAGCGATGAATGTACTGCCTATGAAATCGACCAGCAGCGAGTATGGCCGCGTAACCAAGGCAATGGCTTACATGCTCTACACCGAGATGGTGATGTATCAGAACGATAGCAGCCGTTTCCCCAACGCACTCAACTACATGAAGGAGATTATCAATGACGGAGGTTACGACCTTGTAGACGACTACTCTACCATCTTCGCCGAAGAGGGTGAATGGAGCAAGGAGAGCATCTGGGAAATCAACTATAAGGATGACAATGCCGCACGTTCGTGGGACAATCCTATCTATGCAGGTGGCACAGTGTTGCCTCGTCTTATCAGCCCTAATGGTTGGGCCGATGGCACAGCAGGTCACGACAATGGCTGGGGATTCTGCCCCGTGCGTCAAGAAACCTACGATATGTTTGCCGAAGGTGATGCTCGCCGCGATGCTACTTGCTTCAATGCTGCTGCCAATGGCTCATATAAAGCGCGCTACCAAGACACAGGCTTCTTCCTTGAAAAGTATGTAGCACGTAGTGGTTACAATGCCGATCAGATTGCAGATGCCGACCTTAACTGGAGCAACAACCTACGCATCTATCGCTTCTCCGAAACTCTACTCAACGCAGCCGAGCTGATTGCACGTGGCGGTGGATCGGGTGATGCACAAAGCTATCTGAACCGCGTGCATCAGCGTGCAGGCCTCAACGAAACCATCGAGGCTACTATCGACAATATCTTGCAGGAACGTCGCCTAGAATTTGTGGGCGAAGGCAAACGCTATTGGGACTTGATACGTAGCGGCAAAGCCAGTCAGGAACTAGTACCCGACAGTTATGGCTACCGCACAAACACGTGGAGCCAAACCAAGAAATACTTGCCCATTCCACAAAGCGAGATAGATGCCGCACAAGGCACATTGACTCAAAATCCATATTAACCCGCACTAAATAATCTAAGTATATGAAAAGTAAATCATTCTATATAGGCAGTTTGCTGCTGTTGCTGTTGGTTTTTGCCGGATGCAGCGACGATGACTACACTAGCCCTTCTGAGGCTGGCATCCCCTTAGTCACCGACCTTGATGTGAACATCAGCGTAGATCAGTCAATCAATCAGGTGACCTTCTCGATTGCCAACAAGGCGTGTATGCCTGTTTGGATATTCGATGGCAAGAGCTACTCTACCATCAACGGGCTAAAGAGAATCTATGCCCGTGCCGGCGAATATAGCGTAGATATCAGAGTGGCCAATGCCAACGGTATTAGCGATGGCATCATCACCAAGACGTTTACTATCGACAACACTATTGTAGACTTCAGCGCTTACATCAAACGAATAGCGGGCGACGACACAAAACAGTGGATGATGGCCAAAGGCGAAGCCGGTCATCTAGGTTGTGGCGAGTCGGGCAGCGATGGTTTGGGCTGGTGGGCAGCATCGCCCAACGAAAAAGCTCCATGGGGCATCTACGACGATATAGTGACCTTTGGTGCCGACAAGAGTTATATCTATAACCCCGGCGAAGGAGGAACAGTGTATGTTAACACCGGTTGTAGCGTATTTAGCAGTTTCAACACCAACGATGGCAACGACTTTATGGCAGCTGTCAACGAGCAGATTACTAACTACGACTTCGACATTGTGGGCGACGATGTGTTTATCACACTACCTTCGCAAACGCTGTTCCCCTATATTCCTAATGATGAGAGCTACAATCAGCCTCGCTTCAAGATAGCCAGTATCACACCTAGCAAACTTGAGTTGGTTTCCGACAATGGTGCTATTGCTTGGCACTATATCCTATCGAGTGGCGACGACATCAAGCCTGCCGGCTATGACCCCGACAATGCTTGTAACCTTTGGAAGAATGCCACCTACAATATGGAGTTCTGGTATGCACCGGGATGGGCACAAATTGCCGACCCAGAGTTTGAGGCCAACGGTAACTCGTATAAAATCACGCTACCCGAAGCTACTACAGACACTTGGCAGGCACAAGTGAAGTTCTTAACCGACATGGCAACCAACAGTGCCAACAACTACGACTTCTCCGCTAAGTTTGTAGCTACCGAAGATCATAACAACATCACGGTGAAACTAGTGAAGACAGGCGACGATGGTGTGTTCTACTTTGTAGAAACAGTGAAGGTGAAGGCTTACGAAGAGTTCACGTTGATTAAAACCAATATGGAAGGCATCGATATGGAACAAGTATCGCTGGTGCTCGACTTTGGAGGCAATGCAGCCGGAACAGTGGTTACCTTGAGCCGCGTGGTATTGAAGGAAAACAGTTGCGACGACGGAACGATCATCGAACCTGGTGGTGGCGAAGGTGGTGACGAAGACGAGGTGACTTGGCTACCGGATGCCGATAGTAACCTTTGGAAGAATGCTACCTACACCAACTTCTTCTACTATGCACCGGGATGGGCACAGATTGCCGATCCTACACTAGAAGCCGATGGCAACTCGTATAAGATTACGCTACCCGAAGCTACCTTCGGACAGTGGCAGGCACAGGTGCACTTCCTTACCGACATGGCTACTAGCAGCAGTACAAACTACGATTTCCGCTGTATCTTCAATGCTACAAAAGATATGAGTGGGGTGACAATCAAACTCACAAAGGTGGGCGATGACAACGTGTTCTACTTCACCGAGCAGGTGAACCTCACCGCTTTCGAAGAGTATACCTTCAAGATGGTGAATATGGAAGGGCTAGATATAGACCAAGTCAACCTGGTGTTCGACTTTGGTGGCAACCCCGAAAACTGCGAAGTAACAGTGAGCAGCATCGTGTTGCAACCACATGGCACCGGTAAGGTGAACTGGGATGCCGACTCGTCCTGCAACTTCTGGAACAGTATGCAGCACAATGTCACCTTCTGGTATGCACCGGGATGGGCACAGATTGACGATCCTACGATGGCCGAGAATGGCAATTCGTACACCTTCATCTTCCCACAAGCCACTACCGACCAATGGCAAGGACAGGTACATTTCCATACCGATATGACAACCAACGCATCGACCACGTACGACTTCAAGTGTCAGTTCGAAGCAACTAAAGACATGAGTGGCATCACGGTGAAGCTCACCAAAGAGGGAGCAGATGATGTATTCTTCTTCACCGAACGTGTAGATGTGGCTGCCTTCGAGATTACCACCTTCGATATGGTGGGTATGCTGGGTATTGATATAGACAAGGTAAATCTAGTGCTCGACTTTGGCGGTAACCCCGACAATTTCGAGGTGACAGTGAGCAAAATCATACTCAAAGAGAGCAATTGTAATAACTAATGTATTCGGTTTCCCGGTGGTGTCATCACAACCCCTAACAATGGTCAGAAAGAGTTCTGACAACTGATGGCACCACTAGGGGAATCTTTATTAAAACTGACAGTAACGATGAAAAAAATCTATATGATAACCTTTATAATGGCTACTCTTATCGCCTGCTGGAGCTGTAGCAATAGTAGCAACGACAACAACGAAACTAACAGCTACATCAATGCTTCGCTTACAGAGATTAATAGCGGCTACGAGGCCAACTGCGTGACGATGACAGTGGAAAGCGATCGCGAATGGAATGCCTTTGCTGATGAAAGCTGGATAAAGTGTACCATAAGCGGTTCGACACAAAAGAGTGGTACGGTAGAGATTTGCCTCACCGACAATACGGGTACAACAGAGCGTACGGGCACGGTGACAGTTAAGTCGGGCACCCAACGACACTACATCGCTGTGACGCAAGCTGCCAAGCCCATCGACACTAGCATAGTGGCCCCAGAAGGCTACACCCTAGTATGGAACGATGAGTTCGACCGCGGCGACCGTCCCAACGAAGAACTGTGGTGGTACGAAACAGGTGGCAGTGGCTGGGGCAACAACGAGTTGCAAAACTATGTGGCTTGCACACAAGGCGGCGAACAGCTAGCCACTGTTAAAGACGGCATCTTCACCATCACCGCTAAAAAGATAGAAGGCACTGTCTACTCCATCCGCATCAACACACAGCAGAGTTGGAAGTATGGCTACTTCGAAGCACGCCTACGCCTGCCTAGCGGCAAGGGCACATGGCCTGCCTTCTGGATGATGCCTGCCAACTTCACCACATGGCCCGGCGACGGCGAGATAGACATTATGGAAGAGGTGGGCTACAACCCCAACTATGTATCATCCGCCATTCATTGCAATGCCTACAACCATACCAACAACACCCAAAAGAACAAGGAGATATATCTGGCCACAGCACAAAGCGATTTTCATCTCTATGCACTAGAGTGGACCGAAGACTATATACGTACCTATGTGGATGGTAAAGAGCTGTTCTACTTCGCCAACGACAAGAAGGGAGATAAAGACACATGGCCTTTCAACGCAGCTTTCTATCTGAAACTGAATCTTGCTTGGGGCGGCAACTGGGGTGGCGCACAAGGAGTAGACGAATCGGCGCTACCTGCTACTTACGAAATAGACTATGTGCGTGTATTTCAGAAGAAATAAGTAAATGAACAAACTAATTATAATGAATATGAAGAAGAAGATTGCTTATTGGATGATTGCCCTAGGCGTGTTGTTCAGTGCTTGCGATGAAACACAAAAACAGGATGCTGGTGTAGACCGCGAGACGGAGAAGAAGATTGAAGCATTAATCAAGAAGATGACGATCGAAGAGAAGTTGGGACAGATGAACCAAATATCGGCTTGGAGCAATATAGAAGAGATGAGCGGCATGATCAAAGAGGGTCAGGTGGGCTCCATACTCAACGAGGTAGAGCCTAAACGCATCAACGCCTTGCAAAAGGTGGCTGTAGAGGAGTCGCGACTCGGTATCCCTATATTGATAGCACGCGACGTGATTCACGGCTACCGCACCATCTTCCCTATTCCATTGGGACAAGGGGCCACATTTAACCCCGCACTAGCCAAGGCTGGCGCACGGGTGGCGGCTATCGAAGCCACCTCGCACGGCATCCGTTGGACTTTTGCACCGATGATTGACGTGGCACGCGATCCTCGCTGGGGACGCATTGCCGAAGGTTATGGCGAAGACCCCTACCTCACATCCGTGATGGGTGTGGCTACCATAGAAGGCTTCCAAACCGATTCGCTAGGCAATCCCACTGCTCTGGCTGCCTGTCCTAAACACTTTGTGGGGTATGGCGCAGCCGAGGGCGGACGCGACTACAACTCTACAGGACTTAGCGAGCGTACTTTGCGCAACATCTATTTCCCACCTTTCGAAGCAGCTGTCAAGGCAGGTGCAGCAACCATCATGACCTCGTTCAACGACAACGATGGCATACCCTCTACGGGCAATTCGTTCATCTTGCGCGATGTGTTGCGCAGAGAATGGGGCTTCGATGGTATAGTGGTGAGCGACTGGGCATCGGTAACCGAGATGATTAACCACGGTTTTGCTGCCGACGCAGCCGAAGCTGCCATGAAAGCAATATCGGCAGGGGTAGATATGGAGATGGTGAGTGCATCGTTTATCACAAACGGGCCACAGCTAGCTAAAGAGTACAAGGTTAAGGAGCACGACATCAACAATGCAGTGCGCTGCATCTTGCGCATCAAATTTCGCCTAGGCTTGTTCGATAATCCTTATGTTAACGAGATGCAGCCCGATGTGCTCTATGCACCTTCGCACTTGGCCGAAGCCAAAGAAGCAGCTACACAATCTGTTATTTTGTTGAAGAACGACAACAATACACTCCCTGTAAAAAAAGATGTGAAGACCATCTTGGTAACCGGTCCAATGGCCGATGCTCCCTTCGATCAGTTGGGCACATGGGTATTCGATGGCGACAAGAATCACTCCATCACCCCATTGCAAGCCCTTCGCCAAATGCTGGGTAGCGATGTACAGGTGATTCACGAGCCTGCTCTCACCTATAGCCGCGAGTTGAATACTCCGGGCATAGCCAAAGCGGTGGCCGCTGCGCAACGTGCCGATGTAATTTTAGCATTTGTGGGCGAAGAGGCTATCCTTTCGGGCGAGGCACACTGCCTAGCCAACCTCAACCTGCAAGGCGATCAGAGCCAACTCATCAAGGCCCTAGCCAAGACAGGTAAACCGGTGGTTACTACCGTGATGGCGGGGCGCCCACTCTGTATTGGCGAAGAGGTAGAAGTCTCGTCGGCAGTGCTCTACGCATTCCATCCCGGCACAATGGGTGGACCCGCTTTGGCCGACCTCATTATGGGAGTAGCCAATCCTAGCGGCAAGACACCTGTTACCTTCCCTAAAGTGGTAGGGCAAGTGCCTATTTTCTATGCACATCATAGCACAGGTCGCCCTTTCAATGGCACAGAGACATTGATTCACGATATCCCAGCCGAAGCAGGACAAACCTCTTTGGGTTGTACTTGCTACTATCTGGATGCTGGTTTCCACCCACTCTTCCCATTTGGATACGGTCTGTCCTACACCACTTTCGAGTATGGTGCAGTGCAGCTTTCGGCTACACAAGTAAAGAAGGATGATACAATGACTATCGAGTTCGACCTCACCAATACGGGAAGCGTAGTAGGCACAGAGGTGGTACAACTCTATGTACAAGATATCGTAGGGTCGGTAACTCGCCCCGTAAAAGAGTTGAAACGATTTGAGCGCATCACACTCCAGCCCGGCGAAAAGCAACGCGTGAAATTTACTCTACCCATCGAGGAGCTCGCCTTCTGGAACATCGATATGAAGAAGGTGGTTGAGCCTGGTGATTTCAAACTATGGGTGGCCAAGGATAGCCAAAGCGGCGAAGCAGTGAACTTTAAAGTGGTGGAATAATATAGTGTTTTTCATAGCGAGTGGCAGATGTGAGTGTATAGACATCTGCTAAACAGTGCACGGCAAAATATAATAGCCTCTTCTGTATCAGTCTTTTTGGCTGTGCAGAAGGGGCTAATTGTTATATCGAAAAACTGCATTTACTGGCTAGCCCTACTCACCGAGCAGGCAAAGGCTAGCCACCGAGCTGGCAAGGGCTACTCAGCAAGCTGACTAAGGCTACCCAACAAACAGTTGATCTATAGCGAATCTGCCGGGGCCTGCTAGAAACATAAAGATGTAAATTATGAGGTAAAGAAACGGTAGCTCTCGCTCCAATAAAGGGGCTTTACGTAAGGCCACAAAGCAGGCAGCATACATAGTAAAAATCATAGGTAGCAGGGCTAAACGGTACAGAAAACCAAAAACAAAACCCACCGAGCAAACAAGCTCCCCAAAAATAGCAAGCATTAGTGAGGTCTTGGAACTCATACCAAATAGAGCCGGAAATTCGAGCGACAGAGATTTAAAGCTGAGACATTTCTGGATACCATGATACATCATGAGGCTACCGAATACGATACGTGCAGCTAGCAGAAACACCGACACTGATGTAGCATCTGGAGTAGTGGGGAAAAGAAAATTAGTAAGTCCGTCCATCGTTAATTCTTTTAATGTAATACATTCTATCTGATACGGTTTTAAACAAACCTACCACCCGCTTAGTTCGATGCGAACAATATGGACTCTATACTTTCTATAAAAGATGAATCATCGGCCCTTGTGTGCCGAAATAAATCTTAAGGACACAGAAGTTTATGGAATGAATTTTGTATTTTTGCCTGCAAAGGTCTATTTAATAAAGTAAACTAAAAGATATATCTGCTGCTAAATAAAGTGGCAGATAATTTTGGCAAAAATATATGAGTGAAGAAAACAACGAGCTACCCGAAAACCATTCGGATTATAAACCTGCAGAAAAACTAAACGAGAACATCAAACATCAGTTGACTGGGATGTATCAGAGCTGGTTCTTGGATTATGCGTCTTACGTAATCCTAGAGCGTGCTGTGCCTCACATATTGGATGGGTTGAAGCCTGTGCAACGACGCATCTTACACTCCATGAAACGCCTCGATGATGGACGCTACAACAAGGTGGCCAACATTGTGGGACATACGATGCAGTTTCACCCTCACGGGGATGCCTCGATTGGAGATGCATTGGTACAGCTGGGTCAGAAGGACTTGCTGGTAGACTGCCAAGGTAACTGGGGTAACATCCTTACGGGAGATGGTGCAGCAGCACCTCGTTACATCGAAGCTCGTTTGTCTAAGTTTGCGCTCGATGTGGTGTTCAATCCTAAAACCACCGAGTGGAAACTGTCGTATGACGGACGTAACAAGGAGCCTATCACGCTGCCAATGAAGTTCCCATTGCTACTAGCACAGGGAGTAGAAGGTATCGCTGTAGGTCTGTCGTCGAAAATTTTGCCACACAACTTCAACGAACTATGTGATGCAGCTGTGAGCTACCTCGGTGGCGAGCCTTTTAAACTCTATCCCGACTTTCAGACGGGAGGGTCTATCGATGTATCCAAATATAACGATGGCGAGCGTGGCGGATCGGTAAAGATCCGTGCTAAGATCAACAAAATTGATAATAAGACGCTAGCTATCACCGAAATTCCTTATGGCAAAACGACCTCTTCGGTTATCGAATCGATACTTAGAGCAGTAGACAAAGGGAAGATAAAAGTACGCAAGGTAGATGATAACACATCGGCCAACGTAGAGATCTTGGTGCATCTAGCGCCCGGTGTATCATCGGATAAGACGATTGATGCCCTCTATGCCTTTACCGATTGCGAAGTGAGCATATCGCCCAACTGCTGTGTGATTGACGAGAACCGTCCGCACTTCTTGAAGGTGAGCGATGTGCTAAAGACATCGGCCGATCACACGCTAGAGATGTTGAAACTGGAGCTGGAGATTCGTCGCGGCGAATTGATGGAATCGCTTCACTTTGCATCATTAGAGAAGATATTTATCGAAGAACGTATCTACAAAGATAAGGAGTTCGAACAAGCGAAAAGTATGGATGCTGCTTGCGCCCATATCGACAAACGATTAACGCCTTTCTACCCGAGCTTTATCCGCGAGGTGACGAAAGAGGACATCTTGCGCCTTATGGAGATCAAGATGGGCCGTATCTTGAAGTTCAACACCGACAAGGCGGAAGAATTTATAGCTAAGACCAAAGCCGAAGTAGCCGAAATCGACAATCATCTGGCTCACATTGTGAACTACACCATAGATTGGTTCAAGATGCTGAAAGAGAAGTACGGCAAAAACTTCCCTCGTTTAACCGAGCTACGCAACTTCGATACCATCGAGGCTACTAAGGTAGTAGAGGCCAACGAAAAGCTTTACATCAACCGCGAAGAGGGCTTTATCGGTACCTCACTCAAGAAGAACGAATTTGTGGCCAACTGCTCGGATCTTGATGATGTGATCATCTTCTTCCGCAACGGTAAGGTGCTTGTTACTCCCGTGGCCGACAAGAAGTTTGTAGGGAAAAATATTCTCTACCTCAATGTGTTCAAGAAAAACGATAAACGCACCATCTACAACGTGGCCTACCGCGATGGCAAAGATGGCACAACTTATATCAAGCGATTTGCCGTGACATCGGTGATTCGCGACCGCGAGTACGATATCACACAAGGCACAGAAGATTCGCGTATCACCTACTTCACAGCCAACCCCAATGGTGAGGCCGAGATCATCAAGGTGACACTAAAACCCAACCCACGTGTGCGTCGCATCACCTTTGAACGCGATTTCAGCGAAATCAGCATCAAGGGCCGACAAGCGCAAGGGGTAATATTGACCCGCCTACCGATTCAGAAGATCAGTCTAAAACAGAAGGGTGCTTCTACTCTGGGAGGACGTAAAGTGTGGTTCGACCGCGATGTGTTGCGTTTGAACTACGATGCACGTGGCGAGTTCTTAGGCGAGTTCCAAAGCGACGACCAAATATTGGTGGTGCTCAACAATGGAGAGTTCTATACCACCAACTTCGATGTGAGCAATCACTATGAAGACCAGATACGCGTGATCGAGAAGTACGATCCACACAAGATATGGACAGCAGCGCTCTATGATGCCGATCAGCAAAACTATCCTTATCTGAAACGTTTCAACTTCGAGGCTACTGCGCGCAAGCAAAACTATATGGGCGAGAACCGAGCTAGCAGATTGATTCTACTGACTGACGAATACTACCCACGATTTGAGGTACTGTTTGGCGGCAGCGACAATTTCCGCGAGCCTCTCATCATAGATGCCGAAGAGTTTATTGCGGTAAAAGGATTCAAAGCGAAGGGAAAACGCATTACCACCTTCACAATAGAGACGGTGAACGAACTAGAACCAACTCGACAATATATTCCTGAAGAGACTCCTGAAGGAGAAGCTGAAACCGAGGATCAACCCAACGTCACTGAGCTAGCTGGTACCGACGACATGCCCAACATCGATGTGATGGACGGCCAGATGAGTTTCCTTAAGGAGTAAATCTTCTATAGAATACTATTAATGACAAAAGACAAACTGAAATACCTTGTTGCTGCTGTGGGTTGCCTGCTCGTTTGGAGTGCTCAACCCGCTTTGGCACAAGAGGGCGAAGCGCTAAAAGCCTCACGCTACGTGACACGGGCTACCTCGTACGGCTTTGGCTACACCAATGTATTTGATACTTACCTATCACCCCAAGCTTACAAAGGAGCGGAGTTTCGCGTGATGCGTGAATCGATGCGCATGACCAACCTCTTTGATGGCAACGTATCGGTGCAAACCATGTTTCAAGGCAATCTGAGCTATTCGCACAACCGTGCCGATAACAACAACATGTTTTCGGGACTATTCAACTGGAACTATGGTTTGCACTACCAGTTTAAGGTGGCACCGGGACTCAAAATATTGGCTGGAGCTGTAGCCGACCTCAATGGAGGCTTTATCTACAACCTGCGCAACATGAACAACCCTGCGTCGGCTAGAGCTTTTATCAACCTCGACGCTTCGGCAATGGCCATCTGGCATACCCGAATTAAGACGTATCCCATCACCTTGCGCTATCAAGTAAACGCGCCTGTAATGGGAGTGATGTTCTCTCCTCACTACGGTCAGTCGTACTACGAAATATTCTCGCTAGGCAACTGGGATGGTGTAGTGAAGTTTACCTCAATCCACAACCAACCCTCGCTACGTCAGTGGCTGACTGTGGATTTTCCGGTGCGCTACACTAAGCTGCGCGTGAGCTATGTGGCCGACATACAACAATCGAAAGTAAATGGACTCAAGACCCACGTATACTCGCATATCTTTATGCTAGGCTTCGTGAAAGAGTTTTATAGTATAAAAGAGAAATGGGGCAACAAGCAGCCATCATCGCTGCAAGCCTACTAAACCAAAACCTAACTGTATTTATCAACTTATTTGTTTTTTTCTTAACCCAAATGAAGTATAAGCTAAAACATATCCTTTTAATCTTCTTCGCCACGACACTAGGGCTTAGCTCGTGTATCACCGAAGATAGCTTTGACAACGATCCGTATGGCAACTTCGATCAGCTATGGCAAATCATAGACGAGAAATATTGCTACCTTGACTATAAAGGGATTGACTGGGATGCTATGGGCCGTAAGTACCGCAGCCGTCTATCGGCCGACATGTCCAAGGAGAACCTTTTTGAGGTGATGGACAGCTTGCTCTATCAGCTTAAAGATGGACACGTCAACCTTAGCGCCTCGTTCAATCAAACACGCTTCGACTTCTGGGGCGATAGTCCGCGCAATTTTACCGAAGCCATCATTGAAAACAGCAACTACCTAGGCAATGACTATCGACGCGCCGCAGGCATGAAATATAAGATACTCAGTGACAACATCGGTTACATTTACTACGAAAGTTTCTCGTATGGCGTGGGCGATGGCAATCTCGACGAGGTATTGAGCTACCTAGCCGTATGCGATGGCCTCATCATAGATGTTCGTCAAAACGGTGGGGGCAACCTGACCAACTCGACTAAAATTGCTGCCCGCTTCACCAACGAGAAGGTACATACGGGCTATATACAACATAAAACCGGCACCGGTCACAATGATTTCTCAGAGCCTTATGCAGTATATGTAGAGCCGTCATCGCGCATTAAATGGCAAAAACCGGCAGTTGTGCTCAGCAATAGACACTCGTATAGTGCCACCAATGACTTTATAAATAGCATGCGCTATATGCCCAACACTATAATTATGGGAGATACTAGTGGCGGTGGTTCGGGAATGCCCTTCAGTTCGGAGCTTCCAAATGGTTGGAGTGTTAGATTTTCTGCAAGTCCACACCTAGATCGCGACAAACAGCACACAGAATTTGGTATAACACCTGATATTAAGGTAGATATGACTTTAGAAGATCAGCTAAATGGCTATGACACCATCATAGAAGCGGCTCGCGAATATCTGCGTAGCGAAAAAATATAGCAGAAATACAAAAAAAGTAGTACAATGTTTGCAAGTTCAGAAAAAAGCCATACCTTTGCAACGCTTTAGGAAACAAAAGCACTTGCGGATGTGGCGTAATTGGTAGCCGCGCTAGACTTAGGATCTAGTGTCTCGCGACGTGGGGGTTCGAGTCCCTTCATCCGCACATTTCAAAAGTTTTTTAGAAGTAAAAACCCGCTTAAATTACAGTTTAAGCGGGTTTTTTGTTGTACCCTATAAAGCATTGAGAAATATTTATACACTTTCTCGGTGCCTTATTCGGTGACTAGATTGTTCGCAAACCCGCTATTTTAGCCATATTACAAGAATTTTTTTACTCACACTTAAAAATCTTGTTTTATGAAAAAAATGCAAATTTCAAAACTCGTTTGGTTACGACGAGGCAGAAAGCAGACAAATAACGGTTCTCCGTTGTTTGTACGGGTTACAATTGCGGGACAAAGATACGAAATCCCGCTCAAAGTACAGCTACTAGAGTCGCAATGGTCGGCGCCAGCTCAACGAGCTATCGGCAGATCTGAGGCAGCCCGTAGCGCTAACATTATTATCGATCGGACTATCTCGGCGGTTGATGATACTATTTTTCGCCTACAGCGCAAGAACTACCCTATCACGTGCGCAAACTTTAGACTACACTACCAGGCGCACGAATGCGAGTATAATACTATTTCTAAGCTATTCGAATATCATCTAATTATAGATGGGAAAAATCTCTCCAGTAGTAGCATCAGACAGTATAACATAACAAAGCGGTATTTACTCAATTATGTGTGTCTGAAATACCACCTCAACGACTTCGATATTAACGCTATTGATAAAGCCTTTGTAAATGAGTTTTTCGCATACCTACAAGGCTATAGAAGAGCTGAAACCGACAAACCTTGCCATATAAACGGCGCCCTCAAACACATACAGCGCTTTCGCCGGGTTATGAATATGGCTCTGCAAAATGAATGGATAACCCGAAACCCTGTAAACTATCTGAAGGCTCGCAAAGAGCGAGTCGATAAAGGTTATCTAACTGCAGAAGAGGTGGCTAAAATATCTACACTAGTACTCTCTCCATCTCTCGGCATTATTCGTGATATATTTATATTCGCCGTTTACACGGGGATTAGCTACACCGATATCGCCCAAATCACCAATAAATCTATTGTGATTGGTATTGATGGTAATCCCTGGCTCCAATACTCGAGACAAAAAACCGGGGTGCGCGTCGCTCTTCCCCTCCTGGGGCCTGCGCTCGACTTGATAGAAAGATACAAGGCATTCAATCGGTACCGCGATACTCTTTTATTTCCGGTCGCTTGTAACCAGGTAGTTAATCGACAACTCAAAATAATAGCCAAGTTGGCGGGCATTGCTAAAACTGTCACGTTTCACCTGGCGAGGCATACTTTCGCGACTACCATCACATTAAGCGCCGGCATTCCAATAGAAACCGTTTCCAAGATGTTAGGGCACACCAATTTGACTACGACCCAGGTGTACGCAAAGGTGGTTGACAACAAAGTTCTAGACGATATGGCGGCATTGTGCAAGGCTTACAAATCAGAGATGCCCGAAACCCTCAAAGAAGCTCAATAATTAATAGACAACAATATGAAATCAAGACTAATCAGACTACAAGCCAACGAGGCAAAAATGAACATCGAACAATTTAACGAGAAGGTGTATTTACGGTCGGTGGACGTGATGCAACTCTTTTCTATCAGTGAATCTACGTTGAAAAATCTTCGTACCTCTGGGGAATTACCTTGTTATAAGCTAGGAAAATCTAGAATATACCTATACAAGCGTGAGGAAATAGAAGCATTATTAACCAAATTAATAGGCAGCAATGAAGATTAAAATCTGTATTAATCCCGAAGAGGAAGCGTTATTGCTCGAGGCTTACGAAGAAGTAAAAAAAGACTCACATTGGTGGGGTGATGACATTATGCTGTTAGATACAAAGAGACATGAAAACCATATCTATGCAACGTTTGAAGCTGAGGAAGGAGAAGTATTTTTTCGCCTCGGTTGTTGCTTGACGTCGCTACGCGTTTACGGCCTTGTATTACCGGTAAGAGACTTAACATCATGACAACAGATATACTAATATTCGAAGCTGATAAGAATCATTTTATCGAGGCAATCAACGAATTGGCTAGTGATGGCGTTGAGATTACCGATTTGCACGCGCAGAACGATTGGTTGTGTATTACGATTAAGTACTCCAAACCCAATCATCTCTATTATGTGGGCCTTAAATTTGGGCGTATAATAACAAGTTCTCAATATAAACCTTTCGATATTTAAACTCTATGGCAAAGCAAGGATTTAGCTATTACAAGGCGGAAACAGATCGTTTCCAGGACATAAGGATTAAACGCCTTAAAAAGGCGATGGGATGCGAGGGTTATTGCATCTATCAATATATACTAAATGAGGTTTACCGTGTAGAAGGTGCCTGGCTTCAATGGTCAGATGATTACGCATTTGACGCCGCCGACTATTGGGCCATCACGGAAGATCGGGTAAACGAGATAATAACATTCTGCATATCTATCAAGTTGTTTGACGGTGCATTATTCGACATACACGCCGTCTTAACTTCAAGAGAGATTCAAGGCAATTATGTAGATATGTGTCGGGTGTCGAAAAAGAAGATCGTGCTACCGGAAGAATACAAATTGATCGAGCTAGAATCTACTACAATGTCACCGAGTTCCGAGAGTAGTCTAGAAAATTCTAGAAATATCTCGAGTACTCTAGAAAGTTCGGGAGGTTTCGCAGAAAAAACGAACAAAGAAAAGAAAAGAAAAGAAAATAAAACCCCCTCACCCCCTTTGGAGGATGAAGTTCATAAATTGCTTTCTAAGCTTTCGGCAGAAGATAAGGCGGCGACTGATATCCCTAACGATGGTAAGCCCCGCAACGTGGCCGGACTTATGGAGGCGCTTCGGCGCTATGCGCTAAATCCCCAAGAGATCGAAGAAGTCTTAGCGAGATGCGGAGGCGGCGAAATCGGGCACCCGGTATGGGCCATCATTCAAGAGATACAAGGCAGTAGCAAGATTAAACACCCTCGTTTGTTTCTGCTCTCTCGATTGCGTTCACTAACCCCGGCGGCCTCGTGAGGGTCGGCGATTATTACCCCCGCAAGCTAAAACGGGGATGGTGTATTGCGTATGAATATTGCGCTGCAGGTGTGGTATTCGAGCGATATGGCGCCCGATATGGGACTTATCGAGAAGCTTACGACGCTTGTATTACACTCAACGCAAACGGCTGACAGGTCGCCAGGATTCCGACCAGGCCGCAACGGTCGG
>CAMTOQ010000026.1 GCA_947074205.1 uncultured Bacteroides sp.
CAGAATCTTTGGCAAGAAAGCGTGTGTTTAGCATGTCAAATGCTATAGAGGCATCTGCCATTACTTTGCCATCGAGCGTCAACTCTTTAAATTTACCATAGAAATGTACATCGCCCGATACACGTCCTTTTAGCTCTTGCATAATAGACTCTGTATATTTCTCGATAAAATTGATTGATAGATTTTCTGCACTAATATTTAAATCCAAACCCGAGTTCGGTGCAATAGGGTAGATGTATCCCTTAACCAAAGCATTGCTGATGCTATCTTCCTGTATGTGCCCATCGAGAAAGATTCCTTTTGATTCGTTGTCCCAAGCGCCATATAGGTTAAGGTCGCCAAGTAGACCTTTGTTTAGTGCGAAGTCCTTTATCTCAAGTTGTGTCTCTAGTTTTGGATCGTTAAATAGATGACGGGCATAGGCGGTGCCGGTAGCATCACCTTCAAAGCTTACATCATCCGTAACGTTTATAATATCGAAAACATAGCCTATATTGATATGGTTTAGGTTTAATTTTAAGAGACTAGCTGGGTCTTCCGATACTACTCCTTCGATATTAAGAAATCTCTCGCCCTGGGTGATGCTGAAATCATCGATCTGAATATTCTTTGGTTCAATAGTAATCTGAGCAGGATGTATGTTCCAAATAGAATCGTTAATGATTACCGTTGTGGGTCGGATATCCACGGTGGTTTTTAATGATTTATCTTCCCTCTTTTCAAAAGCTGCATGTGCAGTGAGTTTTCCGCTATACGTGGCTTCTGCGCTGTTTCCCCAATTAAGATTAGTAAGGATGCAGTTGTTTTCGGCAGTTGCAAGTAGCGCTATGTTCACAGAGCCGTTTCTTTTAAGTTGGGTCAATCGTACTTCGGTGTTGAAGGTACTGTCATTATTGTTGCAGAGTATTACCCCCGATTCGTAGTATTTGTTGTTGTACTTGAATCTAGGAAGATGAGCACTTACTTCTATCTTATCCTTTTCGTCGTTTATGTACCCTTTTAAGCTGATTGGCTTATAAAGAAATAGTGGAATGTTGAACACAGTTGAGAGTAGTTCCGTATTCTCCACTTTGAGGTCAACTGTGAAGTTGTTGTGATTAGTGCGCGCCCGTTTAGGAAGCGGTATAAAAGTAGGCAAATAACGATGTAGTACACCCAAGAAGCTTGTAGGTATATCTTTGTACTTATATTGCCCGCTAATTTTAGCGTTTATAAATTCCGAATTAATGATAATGCTGTTAATCTCTTTACTATGTGTAGCCTTTACGTTAAGGTTGTCTAGATAGTAATCCTTATCGGGCGAATTGTAAACAAAATCGTCTAAATTGATTTCTCCATTTAGGTTGTCGATGGAGTTTCCCTCAAAATTGGCTCGTAGATTCATAGAAAAGTCTGTGTCTACATAGGCCGATGTTAGGTTGAGGTTGTGTGGCGCGAAATCTTTTATAGAAGCTGTAAAGTCGAAAGTAGGAATCTCTTGATTGAGATTGATAATACCGTCCAAATAGATAGAACCATTAGGGTCGTTAAGGGCTACATTTCCGTTGAATCCGCTACGGTTAAACCTACCGTCAAGTAGGATATCTTCATACCTATAATCCTTGAAGGTGAAAAATGATATAAGCCCATCAAGGCTGATGTCGGGTGTCTGTTTTTTGACATGCGATCCGTTGATGTGCATCTGAAATGCAGTTCCCCCTAGTTCTTTGTTGTTTAGGAGTTTTCCTAGCTGTAGCGAGTCGGTCTGGATAGTTCCGGAGTAGGAGAAACTAGCCGCCTCTTTGTTTGTGCTTACTTTAATGTCAGTTTTTATAGCGCCTACATCGCTGCTAAGAGTCCCATAGGTCACTAAGTCTGAGAAGTAACCCGTAATTTCGCCCTTGAACGATACATCTCCAAGGTTGTTTGCAATTGATGGAGTCTTGCTTTCATCAGCAGCAAAGTTCTTCACTAAGAAATTGATACCTCGCTGGTTGATATAAAGCTCAGATACCTTTCCAAAGACGAAAGCTTCGTTAAATTGAGGTAACCCTTGTAAGAAAGCCTCGCACTTTAAGCGAAGAATATCTCCCGAGTGTATGTCTAGGTAGGGGCACTCTATATTATTTACCTTACCGAACACCTCAAATTGTAGCTCAATGGGGTCTTGAAAATGCGACAAAGCGGTAGTAAAAGGCGCGATGTCGCTCGGCGTGAAGTAGGATGGCCCTGTTTTAACTTTGAATTGAACTTCCTCAGCAAAGTTGCTGAAGGACGCAAGGCTATCGTAGTTGCATTGCAGTGTATCAAGATTGAACGATGAATTGGGAAGTTGCAGCGTGAAGTTGTCAATATTCATCTGCTTGTCGTTGGCTGTTAGTTTCAACCCAAGTTTGCGTATATCAAGTCCCGAAGCTTCTTCGATGCTGAGTCGCTTGATGACAGCATTGATAGAGTCGCTTGTAAAGGCTTTGAGTGATATGTTAGCAATAATATTTTGTATGTCGATGTGGTTGGCATTGAAACGACCCGGAGTTTCGGGGGCAGAAAGTAAATTATAGGCGATCTTCCCGCGGCGAATCAATATAGAGTTGATTCGGAGGTCAATGCTGCTGTTCGACTCACTCTTTTCTTCCTTGGCAAAGGTGTCAATCAAGAATTGAAAGTTGGCTGGTGTCTCCGGATTTTCTTTGGATAGATTGATGTTGAAACCAAACAATTGCACATTGTTGATGCTGATTTTCCCGCCAAAGAGTGGAACGATGTCGAACTTTGCAGATAAACGGGTAATCTTTACTAGTTCGTCTCCTTTTTTGTCGTCCACGAGCAGATCGTCGATGATGACACGGTTAAGTAGCCCAATGTCAATTCGCTTAATCTGTACATTGGTGTCGAATAGTTGCGACAGCTCTTCGGCGACGAATGTAGCCACTCGTTGCTGAATGTAGGGGATATTCAACAGTAGGATAAGAGCAGCATATACTCCAATAATGCCCAGAATCCAACGTATAATTCTTCTAATCGCTTTGATTGAGTGTCTAGTTAATAGGGTTTATAAGAAAAAAGAGCTGCAGAATTAGTGATCTTCCACATGCGTTAAGAGTATGATAAACTATTTTAAAAAAGCTCTATCAACCCCTACTTTAAATACAAAAGCCAACAAAAATATAAAATAGTTCATTATCAATACTACTTTTATCACTACTTTTGCATTCGTATATTTCTAGAAACAATTTATGAGTACTATAATATTGGGCATTGAGTCTTCGTGCGATGATACCTCGGCCTCAGTGATCAAAGATGGATTTTTGTTGTCTAATGTGGTGTCTAGCCAAGCTGTGCACGAGTCTTACGGTGGTGTAGTGCCCGAGTTGGCTTCGCGTGCGCATCAGCAAAATATTGTACCTGTGGTGCATGAAGCGTTGAAACGTGCAGGTGTGGCGAAAGAAGAACTTAGTGCGGTGGCCTTTACCCGTGGACCTGGTTTGATGGGTTCTCTGTTGGTTGGCGTCTCTTTTGCTAAAGGTTTTGCTCGTTCGCTCAATATTCCACTTGTCGATGTCAATCATCTCACAGGTCATGTGTTGGCACATTTCATTAAAGAAGAGGGCGCTGAGAATACTCAGCCGGCTTATCCGTTTTTGTGTCTGTTGGTGTCGGGTGGTAACTCGCAGATCATTCTAGTGAAAAACTATAATGATATGGAGATATTGGGTCAGACTATCGACGATGCTGCTGGTGAGGCTATTGATAAATGCTCTAAGGTGATGGGCTTGGGATATCCGGGTGGTCCTATTATCGATCGCTTGGCGCGTCAAGGTAATCCTAAGGCTTATACTTTTAGTAAGCCACATATCAAAGGTTTAGATTATAGTTTTAGTGGATTGAAAACATCATTCTTATACTCTTTGCGCGATTGGCTAAAGGAAGATCCTGACTTTATCGAAAACCATAAAGAGGATTTGGCTGCTTCGCTCGAGGCTACAGTGGTAGATATACTGATGGACAAATTGCGCAAGGCTGCTAAAGAGTATGGTATAAAAGAGGTGGCTGTTGCCGGTGGTGTTTCTGCAAATACAGGGCTCCGCAATGCCTTTCACGATCATGCAAAGCGCTTTGGTTGGAATGTGTATATTCCTAAGTTTGGTTATACTACTGACAATGCGGCTATGATCGCAATGAATGGTTACTTTAAATATTTAGATAATGATTTTTGTCCTATAGAGTTGCCCGCATTCTCGCGTGTTACACTATAGTATATATATGGTATAGTGATGCTGGTTCAAATAATAACGATTGGCGATGAGTTGCTGATTGGTCAAGTAGTCGATACTAATTCCGCTTGGATGGGTAGGACACTCAATGATATTGGTGCGGAAGTCTCTCGAATAGTATCTGTTCGTGATCGCCACGAGGAAATATTAGGTGCTATTAATGAGGCAATGGCTACTGCCGATGTAGTTCTGGTAACAGGTGGCTTAGGGCCCACAAAAGATGATATAACTAAGCAGGCCCTTTGCGACTACTTTGAGACTAAGCTGATTTTTAGTGAGTCTGTTTTCGAGAACGTTAAGCGTTTGCTCGCCAATAGAGTCCCCATGAATCAACTAAATAAAGATCAGGCATTAGTGCCTGAAAGTTGTACGGTGATCAATAATAGAGTGGGTACAGCTCCGGTAAGCTGGTTCGAAAGAGAAGGTAAGATCTTGGTATCTATGCCGGGTGTACCTCAAGAGATGAAGGTGGTGATGACCGAAGAGGTGCTGCCTCGCTTGCAAAAGCTTTCTAGTGTGGAGCCATTGATGCATCGTACATTCTGGGTAAAAAATTATCCGGAATCGGTTTTGGCCGAAACTTTAACGGAATGGGAATCTCAACTTCCTGACTCTATCCGATTGGCTTATCTGCCTAATGCAGGAATTATCCGCTTGCGTATGACCGCGCGAGGTGATGCCGGAGAAATTGCTCGACAATTAGAAGATGAGTCTGTCAAACTATATAATTTATTGGCAAAGGATATAATTGCCGAAGGCGAAACATCGCTCGAGAAGATTGTCGGAGATGCTTTAAAACAGAAAGGGTTGACTGTTGCAACTGCCGAAAGTTGTACCGGTGGTAGTGTGGCTGCTCGCATAACTTCTGTTCCAGGTAGTTCCGAATATTTCAAAGGAGCGATTGTGGCTTATGCCAACGAAGTGAAAACAAACCTTCTTGGAGTATCCGAAAAACTGTTGGCCGAATGTGGGGCAGTGAGCGAAGAAGTGGTGCGAGCAATGGCTCTAGGCGCAATGAAAGCGTTAGGAACCGATTGTGCTGTTGCTACTTCGGGAGTAGCTGGTCCTGGAGGGGGAACCGAACAAAAACCGGTTGGTACTGTTTGGATTGCTGTAGCCAATAAAGATGAAGTGAGAACCTTTAAACAGGTTTCTGATAGAGGTCGAGAGATGAATATAGGGCGTGCTGGCAATAATGCTTTGTTATTACTAGTGGAACTCTTAAGTTAGGAAAAACAGATAGTTAGGTTAAAAAACAGGTTGATTATTTGTTTATTCCATGCAAAAGTGTTTACTTTGCACGCTGTTTTGAAAGAGATATAGAATAAAACTATAAAAATAAGATAGAAATGTCGAAGATTTGTCAAATTACCGGAAAGAAAGCCATGATTGGCAACAATGTTTCACACTCAAAAAGACGTACTAAAAGAACGTTTGATGTGAACTTGTTTAACAAGAAGTTCTATTATGTAGAACAAGACTGCTGGATCAGCTTGAGCCTTAGTGCTGCTGGTTTGCGCGTGATTAATAAAAAAGGATTAGATGCGGCGTTGACTGATGCAGTGAACAAAGGATTTTGTGATTGGAGAACTATTAAAGTAATAGGTTAAGAAGGAGAAACTAATTATGGCAAAAAAAGCAAAAGGTAATAGAGTACAAGTGATTCTGGAATGTACAGAACACAAAGAAAGCGGTATGCCGGGAACTTCTCGTTACATTACAACGAAGAACAGAAAGAATACTACAGATAGACTTGAATTGAAGAAATACAATCCTATCTTGAAAAGAGTAACAGTACATAAAGAAATTAAATAAGATATAACCCATGGCAAAGAAGACAGTAGCAAGTTTGCAAGACGGTAACAAAGAAGGCCGCTCTTATACTAAGGTTATCAAGATGGTGAAGTCTCCTAAAACTGGTGCTTACACTTTTGATGAGCAGATGGTACCTAACGAAAAAGTTCAAGACTTTTTCAAAAAATAATAGATGAATATATACTCATCCACAATACTATGAAGTCCCTTATTGACAAACAATAAGGGGCTTTTTTTTGTTTATTTCTATTAATTAATCGAGCCTTTGTTCTATCTTTGTAGAATTAAGTATCATAGTAATAAATTGTTGTCATGGGATTTTTTAATTTCTTCTCAAAAGAAAAAAAGGAAACTTTAGATAAAGGATTATCTAAGACAAAAGAGAGTGTATTTAAAAAGATTGCACGCGCTGTCGCTGGTAAGTCTAAAGTGGATGATGAAGTTTTGGACAACCTTGAAGAGGTGCTCATCACCTCTGACGTTGGTGTAGAGACTACACTGAAAATCATCAAGAGAATTGAAAAAAGAGCTGCGGAAGACAAGTATGTCAATACGCAAGAATTAAATAAACTACTTCGCGATGAAATAGCTTCGCTACTTACCGAGAATAACTCGGATAGTGTGGAAGACTTCTCTTTGCCTAATGCCAAGAAACCTTACGTAATTATGGTTGTAGGTGTCAATGGTGTAGGAAAAACTACTACTATTGGTAAATTGGCTTATCAGTTTAAAAAAGCTGGCAAGAAGGTTTATCTTGGTGCTGCCGATACCTTCCGTGCTGCTGCTGTAGAGCAGTTGGTCATTTGGGGAGAACGCGTAGGTGTGCCTGTGATACATCAAAAGATGGGTTCAGACCCAGCCTCTGTTGCATTTGATACCCTTAACTCTGCTGTGGCCAATGATGCTGATGTGGTGATTATTGACACTGCTGGACGTCTACACAACAAAGTGGGCTTGATGAACGAGCTGACTAAGATTAAGAATGTGATGAAGAAGGTATTGCCCGATGCTCCTGATGAAGTGTTATTAGTTCTAGATGGATCTACCGGACAAAATGCTTTTGAGCAGGCAAAACAGTTTACGCTTGCCACTGAGGTAAGCGCAATGGCCATCACTAAACTTGATGGTACTGCCAAAGGTGGGGTAGTTATAGGAATTTCAGACCAATTTAAAATTCCTGTGAAGTATATTGGTTTGGGCGAAGGTATGGAAGATTTACAACTCTTCCAAAAGGATGAATTTGTGAAGTCGCTGTTTGGAGAAGAATAATGAAAAAGAAAAAAATAGATATTATCACACTGGGTTGCTCAAAGAATCTTGTTGATTCGGAACAACTCATTAAGCAATTCGAGGCGAAAGGCTACGAGGTGAAACATGATCCCGAGAAGCCTGAAGGTGATATTGCTGTTATCAATACTTGTGGTTTTATTGGCGATGCAAAAGAGGAATCTATCAATATGATTCTAGAATTTGCACAAGCCAAAGAGGAAGGTGATCTTGAAAGACTTTATGTTATGGGATGTCTTTCTGAAAGATATCTGCAAGAACTCGCCGAAGAGATCCCTCAGGTTGATAAGTTCTATGGTAAATTCAACTGGAAAGAGTTGATGGCCGAACTAGGTGAATCGTATCAAGAAGGACTTCGCAACGAACGTTCGATTACGACACCTGCTCACTATGCTTATATTAAAATTTCAGAAGGTTGTGATAGAAAGTGCTCTTACTGTGCTATTCCTATCATTACCGGTAAACATACATCTCGTCCGATGGATGAGATTGTGGAAGAGGTGAAAAACCTAGTTGCGCAAGGGGTGAAAGAATTCCAAATTATTGCACAAGAATTGACCTATTATGGTGTGGACTTGTACAACAAGCAGGCGCTTCCTGAGCTTATTGAACGTATCTCTGATGTTCCCGGTGTAGAGTGGATTCGTTTGCACTATGCTTATCCGGCTCACTTCCCAGAAGACTTATTGAGAGTGATGCGTGAACGCGATAATGTGTGCAAATATATGGATATTGCTTTGCAACATATCAGCGATAACATGTTGTCTAAGATGCGCCGTCATGTAACTAGACAGCAAACTTATGATCTTATTGAGAAGTTCCGCAAAGAGGTTCCAGGAATTCATCTGCGCACTACTTTGATGGTTGGTCATCCAGGTGAGACTGAGCAAGATTTTGAAGAGCTAAAAGAGTTTGTTCGCACCGCTCGTTTCGATCGTATGGGGGCTTTTGCTTACTCCGAAGAGGAAGGAACTTATGCCGCTGAAGCGTACGAAGACGATATCGAGGATGAAGTGAAGCAACAACGTCTTAGCGAATTGATGGATATCCAACAAGGCATTTCTGCTGAAATTAGTGCATTGAAGGTAGGTAAGACTTTGAAGGTTATTATCGACAGAGTAGAAGGCGATTACTACATTGGTCGTACGGAGTTTGACTCGCCCGAAGTGGATCCTGAGGTATTGATTGCCCGCTCACAAGGCGAACTTACTATCGGTGAGTTCTACGAAGTGAAGGTGACTGATGCTGATGACTTCGATCTTTACGCAACGCTTTAAAGAAAAAAGGCAACTAATCATATAATCCCTGCAAGAGCATCTACTTTTGCAGGGATTTCTGTATCTATCACATTGGATTAATAATAATTGTTCCGAATCTCTTTGGCTATATATCGTCCCATCAGCTTTTGGCCGGCTACATCCGGATGAAGTCCATCCTTTAAGTATCTTCCACTGCCGCCCGTGGGGGATTCAAACTTTTCGGTGATACCACTATTTGAATAGCAGTCAATAAGTTGTACCGAGAGTGCCTGACATAGCTCACGAAGTATATCTATTTTCTCGAGGTTTAGTTTATTGTGTTCCTCGTTGCCCGTTTGTATGGGTGTGCATACAAAGATGACGCATTCGGGATAGTTCTCTTTTATCGTCTGTATTGACCATCGTGCCCCTCCTGCCATTGTTGTAACATCAACGCTATCTAAGCTTTCTCCTGTTAGCGCATCTTTGGCACTTCCCAATATTCTATCGTTCGTGCCCATTGAGAACACAAATACATCCGGTGCCGGATAATCTCCATTCTCTACCTCTTTAATAAATTGCTGAATATGAACTTTTGAAACGTTGTTATGACGTTTCTGTATCTCCTCTTTATCCTCCGTAGGTTGCCATCCGCCGGAAATACCCATAAATCCTTCCGAACCATAGTCTTGAGTGTCCGAATAGCAGGCCCACGTGGACGAGCCTACAGCCACATTGTGATGCGTAGCAAATCCCAATAAATCGACTACAGTTTTAGACCATTGATTACCTGCCGTGATGCTGTTTCCATCACAACCAAAATTGAGTTTCGAGAAGTCTGTTGCTGTTTGGCTAAAGGCTAAAAGCGTGCTTGCAACAGCTAGAATAGTAAATAATGCTTTTTTCATAGATTGATAATTAGAACTTTAGTTGGAAGACTATTTGCGTACTCTTACTTGCTTGCGCTCTTTCGAAGAAATCATTTCTTCCGCCCGTGTTATGTCCAATTCAATTGGCATTTGTACAAAATCGGGCACGTTGTAGGAGTAAACCGAGTAGTCATAATACTTTTTCGGATTCTTCTGTGGAAGTAAAAATGGTTTTGTCACTTCTCCGTTATTGTCGATACAAGCTAAGTATAGTCGCGTATAGAGTCCGTCGCCTCGTCTGCTACTAAATACAAACCAGTGCGAGTCTGTACCCCAATTGTGGAAGCTCTCTGTGTTGTCGCTATTTGCTTTGGATAATGGTTGTATTGAGTTATCATTAAGATCTAATAGCCATAGATTCGCCTCTTTATGCCAAATAGAGAAATTGCCATAGTCCGAGAGTGTAAACATAATATATTTCCCATCATAGGAAGGGCGGGGGAATGATACACTTTTATCCAAGCTTCGTGCATTGATCAACGTGTCTACTGCGTTGCCCACTTCGCCTGTTTCCGGATTAAAGTCGATGCTACACAAGCTGTACTTAATATCTTTATATTGTAAGGGAATACTTCTGCTCTCTGCCGAACAGAAATATAATTTCTTTCCATCAGCGGAAAAAGCCGGAAAAGTCTCAAAGGCATCTTTCTTTTTGAGTAGTTCAGAAAGTATCAGTTCGTTGCTCTCCGGATGATAGATTACTACATCCGATGAGAGGTCTAGTACTTCTATACGTTCCTCCTTATTGACATGGAAAGACTGTCTGGTTTCGTTGACCGAGTAAGCAATATATTTTCCATCGGGATGCCAATAAGGGTAGACACACGAAGAGATGGTAGAATCTGTTTTCGTGTTTAGCATTTCTAGCTTGTTTTGCTGCTTTAAGATTGTACCTCCATTGCTTCCACGCACATGCAGACTTAATTCCTTTGGATTCGCTTTATTAAATGTATGACAATTGACGCACATCCCGGGCGAAAGAGTGTTTTCTAAAACTGCCCGTTCGTTGAAGTTGGATAGATTACGTTCGTATATGCCCATCTTGCTATATACCTCGTATCCTGGGGCGATTTTACGATAAGCTAGCCCATAATCAATGGGATAACTGCTAATATAGATGGAGAAGGGCTTATACTGTATCCATCCTTTATTGTTCTTAATAGTTACTAGTACAGATAAGCTGTCTCCTTTGTTCTCTTTAATCAGTTGGTGCCATTTTTTGATCGGGAATTCAGCAGTTGTTTTATTACTAATATGTAGATTGCCATCTTTCCCGCCCGTAATGGATACATCTATTGCACTAAATTCACCACCAATATAATCGAAATTGAGCGGAGCAATATCAACAGGAATTGTTACATCAAGGTAGTCGGGAAATATTGGAGGATATTCGTTTACCAAGGTGGGGTCTGTCATCTTGTCCTGGCAGGATGACAGCAAAAGAATAAAACTTATAATTAGGCTGAATCGTTTCATATAGTGCTTAGTTATTTAAAAGAAGGTAGTTCCAATAGGTGTCCCCAAACTTCTCTTTGAGTGTTTTTTTAGAGTCTGTTTGTTGTGAATACATTCGGGCAAATGTGCTCACAGCATTTTTTACTTGTGGTGATATGGCCCATGGCATCTCATCCAACGAACTGTGTTGTTGACTCCACGCAAATATAAGTGCCTCTTGATAGGATCTAGGAATGCCTCTGTATCGCATATTTTGTCCCAATGAATAATACTTCATAAACGAATCAATATCCCGGTTTAGCAGTGTATAACCTAGCATGTATTCGAATGCCATTTTATTAGCAATGTTATGTGTCAATAGGAGTCCCAACATCTTATCCATTTCATGTGGACTATATAAGAAGTCATTCTGGTATCTATATCTTCGAAGCGTACCCCATTCTGGATGGTTATTTATCTTCTCGTCATTGTAAAGATAGGTCAGTGCATTGTTGGCCCATTTGCGATAATATAGAGAGTTGGTTAATGCTCTTATATATTTCTCGGCTACTTCGTACTCTCCATTGATAAGATTGGTCTCGGCCAGGCGTTTGTAGCATCGGGTGCTTTTCCTATAGTTAGGGATAGCCTCCATAGCCTCGAATGTATAGCGTTGCGCCGTATTTATCATACCTAAATGATAAAAGGCTTCGCTAGCGGGTAGAGGAGAGGTGAAGTCACGTTGGAAAGAGGTGAGTAGTCCCTCTGTGTTTCTTTGATAAAACTCAAACATACGTTCGCCAAGGGTGCCGGTACGTCCGAGCGCCAAGTTGAGACATACCACTGATAAGGGCGATCGAGGTGATTTGCGCTCCGCTTTTGTAATGATTTGCTCCCATCTTTGTTTCTTCGCTAGGTAGTCGTAAACCATTGCTTCCTCTTTCGACATGTCACTACTTTGCTTGGTTAGATAAGCCCCAAAGAAAGCAATTGCCGCTATTTGAATTGGTACTATTAGTTTTAACTGCTTACTGCTTAAAGAAGGTAGCAAGATAAACAGCAAGGGAATAGCTATTGTGACAACTACTGTTAGAATGAATAAATAGGGGAGTACTGCGGGGAAACGATAATACCCTATTCCGGTATAGAGATTAACTAATGGATACTGTACCCAAATCTTTGCGATGAATGGACAAGCTATACCTACTGCAAGAATAGCCAGACTACCTATTACTCCTGATCGGTTTTTGGAACGCTTAATTTCGTAGGCCGAAAGAAGGACTACCGCAATGAAAAAGGCTCCACCAATGCACCAGTAAAGCAGTGGAAGTGATAAAATGGTTGCAACTATCCTAACGATGAATCTCTTAGTCAAGCACATCGTATAGGCATACAATAGTGCTAGGATACAAGCAATCAAAAAGGTAAGCATAGAGTTCTCGTCACAAAGAAGAGCAAACATTAGTAATGTTGGTATAAAACTCAATGGGTAGAAGGCTTCTACTTTCTTGAACAAACACGAAACTCTCCATGTGAGGAGTTGATACAGCATTAAAAGTAGCGCAATAACAATTGCCCCTACCCATGCGTGATAATAGAACTGTGTGAAGAACTCTCCGATATATTCGGCAAGACCATCTGGGGTTGCGATTCTTTCGTTAAAATAGTACGAATCGAATAGGAACAGTTGGAATTGTTCCTGATAATAAAGATGCCCCGGGTAGTAGAACCCAAAGAATATATAGGCTACAATACCAAGTATTGCAGTTAAGCTAATAGTGTAAATCCTAGCTACTGGTATTTTCATAGAAGTGATCAATTAAAAGATTCTAGAGTAATTTTGCTGAGTTCATTCTCAAGTCTCAATGCATCAAAAGGAACTTCTCCATTCGAGAGCTCCGGTATATTGTATGATTTTAGATTCAGATCATCATGCTCCGGGTCGTTTTGTGGAAGTACAAACGGTTTTGTGGCATTCATTTGGTCATCGATATGTGAGAAATAAACTCTCCCATATTGGCCATCTACCCGTTTGCTTGCAAATGCAATCCATCGACTGTTCGAAGACCAACTGTGGTAGGTGTCCGACCGATCTGAATTTACTATTTCTAGTAGATTGACTTCCATCGTTTCTAGATCTAGCAGCTGGAGATGTGCTTCTTTGTGCCAGATAGGAAATGTTCCATAGTCGGCCACTGTAAAGAGTAAATATCGGTTATCCGGCGAAGCTTTAGGGAAAGATGCCGATCCGTTCTGCTCAACTGCATTCCAAACGGTATCGACTCTATCTCCTAACTCTTTAGTTTCTGGGTTAAAAGCTACTCTGCATATCGAATACCTGACTCCTTTGATGCTGTCGGGCAAAGAAGTAAACGGTGCACTGCAGAAATAAATCCATCTACCATCTGCTGAAAAGATAGGAAAAGTCTCAAGGCTATTCTCGTTTGCTATGATGTGGGGGGTGATCAATTCATTGTTATTAAAGTCGACTATCATCAAATCAGATTCTGTATCATAAACTTCCAATCGCTTATTATCTGTAGTGTGGAACTGCGGTATAATTATATTAGAAGAGAATACGGCAAGATTACCATTAGGATGAAAGTTACCATAGACAGCTCCGGAATACATTCCCTCACGCTTAAGGTTTAGTTTTCTAAGTTCTCCGTCTTTGTTTAAGATGGTGCCACCGCCTTCACCTCTTAAATGAAACATAGAGAGTTGGCTATTATTGTTGCCATAGACATGGCAGTTCATGCACCTTCCTTCAAGTAGCTTGTTGTCGGCCAATATTCGTTCGCTATTATTTTCTAGGCATCTCTCTCTGAGTTGCAGTCTATTCCAAACTTCGTATCCGGGCTCAATCAATCTATAGCTGAGATGAGAATCAATGCTGTCGGGGCTTATATACCAATAGAATGTTGGGTATTGAATCCACTCTTTATCCATTTGCCCTAATACTTGCACAGAAACTGTATCCCCAACACACTTGCTGATAAAACCTTTCCATTTGTTGAGTGGAAAGGTAGCTTTATTCCCTCTAGAACTAACCTTTAGGCTATCGCTTTTACCTTTCAACATCACATTGACCCTACGAATTGAATCCTCTCTTAGCATAAAGTTCAGTGGTGCTATGTTGCAAGGCAATGTGATGTTGACATAGTCCGGATATATCACAACACTTTCAGCGTTTCTCTTTACAACTCTTGGATTCTGGTTACAGCTAATTAGAGTCAAGGTAAAGAAACATAATACTAATATGTGTAGAGTGATTTTCATCTCGGGCGATTCAAATGTTTTGAGATTGATTGACTAAAAGTTGGGATAATCTGACTTATGTTGTTTTACGCCCATACACTCCATCTCTACTAACCATCCGGGCCTACATACGGGTGCAAGTAAAATAACTTTTGGAGTATCGGGAAAACGCTCTTCGAACATCTCTTTCACTACCTGATAGTCTCCTGTGTCGCGTAGATAAATAAGAAACTGCCCCATATCATTGAAAGTAGCTTCCGTTTCCGCCAATAAAGCTTCTACATTATCCCACATTCTTTGAACCTGCTGCTTTATATCATTTGGATGCACAATCTCTCCTTTATTATTTATACTTGCTGTACCAGAAATGAAAATATGTTTTCGGTCTCCATATTCGATTACCGAACCACGCTCAAAACTAACGCCATATTCGTATGTTGGATTGAGGTGTGTTTTGGCATATAGATATTTTACTTGCGAATTTGCTATTCCTTTCACTGCATAAGCATCAAAGTTTACTTTTACTTCACGCTTCTTACAGCGTCCCGCAATCCCTGTACTAGTTATGAAGTGAGTCTCTGGTGTGAGACCTTGCGTGAAGAATACCTCATTGCGAGCTTTTACTACCCCTGCATAGTTGTTGTCCACATCTTGCACAAATAGCCATGTTCTGACACAATTGTTGGCTAGCGAGCACTCTTCCTGTAGTAGTTGCATGGTATATTCATTGAATATCAGCCTAGTTTGATACTCAGAGTTACTTGCTTTATTATTAGCGTTGTATAGCCATAAATGTTCGTAACTACCATGTTTGATGCTATATAAACCACTATTCGTTTTGGTGGTTTTTACATCACTCATTAAGTAAACCCACAAAGCTACTTTACTGCCATTTAAGGGTGGCTGTTCTATAACGGAGCAAGCTTTAGCATCTATGTTGTTGAGCTTCTCTTTTAAGATGTCGGCTTGATTAGCTGCATCACTCAGAAAGTATCTTTTAAATATAGAAGATGCTCCGTTAAGCTCATCTCCTTTGATATGAAGATATGCTTCGTGCAATTTCTCTAGCTGCTGCTCAAAGTTTAACTTTAAATTTTCTATCTGTAGTATGAGATGGTATTCGCAAGCGGAATTTGAAGTGTTATATATAGATATTTCAGCGTAGACATCGCCCAAATTCAGGTGTTTGTAATTCATAGTATCTTAGTTATAGTATTGATGCAAAACTAACTATTAATGCGTTAAATAGCAACTTTAGTGTGAAATAAAGAATTGCTGTAGCAAAGTTTTTTGGTTGCAGTTTTCTTGTGATTTAAGGTGATGATTTATGTACTACAATAATGTATCGTAGTTCTTTTTACGAATGGTTTATAAGTTTCGTAAAAAGAACATGTTTTATGGTTTACTTCTTTGCGCAAAATGGAAATAGAACCAATATGTTTTGTCAAACTTTTGTTTCAATTCCTCTATACCGTTTCCTTCCGATTGATACAATTTTGTATATTGTTTGAATTCATCTATTACTGATGCCGGAATCTTTATTCTCTCGTTTTTAGGGAAAGGACTTTTTTCAGCAACAGCATAAATAAGATAGGCCTCTTGATATAAACGATGATTGGAATAATCGCCTGCATATTTCTCAAAATGATTGGCAAAGCTTTCTATATCTTTCTGTAATAAGTCATAGCACAAAAGATAGTCCAAAGCTAGCAGGTTTTTCGAATTAGCATCCAGTAGATTGCATAGCGAAGTCTGCACATCAGCGCTATGTCGTATAGTGTCATTTTCCGCCAAGAAACTTTGTTTTACTGTGATCCATCTTTTTACCTTTTCGCTTTGCTGCTCCGGCATACGCTCCGTTGCCCAGTTTTTATGTACTAGCGTTTTCTGCAGCATTCTAAGATATTTCTTTGCAGCTTCTTCGTCTCCATTAATAAGATTAATTTCTGCTAGTCTTCTTAATGCTCTACTTCCCTTGTTGTGAGGTGAGAAGATCATTCCGAGTATTGTGGCGTGTTCGGCCAAAGTCATATCACCCAATTCAAACCATACCTCGTTGGCTGCAAAAATGCTTAAATAGTTAGAAGTAGGAGCTACCGGTATAAACAATCCGTTGATGCTGTACTTCATTCTTCTTAGTAGGTTCGGCGGTAAGCTCTGTTGCTTTGCATCTATCAAATTGGTATAATAGGCTGGCAATAGACCTCGTGCATCTGTTCCATCGTTGGATAATCGGTTGTTACGATTGAAATAGAATTCACAGTCATATTTAAGGATGTTCTCTCTTTCGAAGTTGGGTGCATCAAATTGCGTTGTTGATGGATAAAGGAAAGCTTCTCTCCAAGGTATTAGGTATCGACTCTTGGCTGAGACCGAAATGCATAGGACCTCGACTAATATAAGAAGAAAGATATACCAAGATAAATAAGAGAACATAAAAAGTAAGGTAGCCCAGACTCCTATGCCAAACAACCAGTAGGAGGTTGCAATGCAAATTAGTGAAACTGGTACTAGCAGTTTAGGAAAGTGCAGATTGATATGGGTAAACAATAAAACTATTAATCCCCCTCCTATAAGCGAAAGGGTAGCAGATATTGGATAGAATAAACTACACAATTTGCCAAACTCCCATACAGTGATTAATGCAACGGGGAAGATTGCCCATCCGTTGCATATTCGATAAAGGAGGCGGTAGTACACCCAGCTCAAGAGCACCAATAACACACTGATGGTAAGTGGGCCTATGCCTTGGTAATAGAAAAATTGAGTTAGAAAATCTCCTATTAAACATGATAACACGGCTGGGTGACTAAGATATTCGCCCAGTGTCTGGGAGGAAAGAATAAATAGAGACGTCTGCTCTTTATGATAAAGATGATAGGGGTAGAGATAAAAGAAGAAGAGAAAAATAAGTATCCCTCCTATTATCATTGATATAAAACAGATTGTAGTGCTTTTGTTTTTCATCTTTAAGTTCGGCTGTGGAAATTACCTGAGATTACTTGTACGTACTATCTAGTGCTACTTTTTCTTTATCGTCAAATATACTTCTGTTTCGCGAATAGAGGAAACGGCCTAGCGTGGTTTGCCCTTCATTTAGGATTACCTCTTTTGTGCGTTCACCTAAAATTGCACGCTCTTTTTTCATTGTCTCAAAATAGTCAATAGAGTCAGCACGATTTTTTGTTTCGTACCATTTTTTACGCAGAGGTGATGTAGAGGAGTCTGCCTTTTCTAAAGCCTCTTTCCATTGTTGTAGATGTTCATTTTGCGGAGTTCCTGCTGTTCGGCCATTCTTGCTGTAATACACATAGATATCTCCCGGCTCTGTTACCACCAGCAGCTCTTGATAGTTTAAACGTTGCTTCATTTCTAATCTTAAGATGGCCATCTGTTCTTTTGTACCTTCAAAATAGAATTTACCATCTCTTATATAGACAGAATCTACCGTTTGGCTAGTTTGTGGGCCATCGGCAGGGACTAAGAAAATTTGCGCACCATCACATAACGTGCTGTCCATCGTTCCATAAATACGGAATGTAGGTTCTTGTTTGCACGAAGTAAATAGGCCTACTAGTATAGCTGTGATTAATAGGATCTTCTTCATTCTTTGTTATTTAGATTTTGCTACCTCCATTTGTTTTTTTGAACCCGAATAGAGTGTAGAACCCACCCAGCGAGAATCAAAATCGACAGGGCCATTTACAAACTCTACGCAATTATAAGATAGCATTAAGTTGTCGTAATACTCTTTAGGATCTCTTTGTGGCAGTAGGAATGGTTTTCTTCCTACTCCATCCTTATCCACATAAGCAAAATATGGTCTAGTATGCATGCCATCCTCACGTCGACTGCCAAATACTAACCAACGGTTGTTGCTGCTAAAGTTATGGAAGGCATCGGCATAGTCGCTGTTTATTTCCGTCATGGGTGATGTCTTTAGAGTTTCAAGATCCAAAATCCACAAATCGGCCTCTTTATGATAAAGAGGGAAGCAACCATAGTTGGTTTGTGTATACACTATAAATTTCCCATCAGATGTTGGGCGGGGTAGCGATATACTTTTTCCTTTGTCCGATACAAGTACTAAGGTATCAATTCTATCTCCTAGAGTTCCGTTTTCGGGGTTAAAGTCAATACGGCATAAGTCATAACGAGCTTTGGTCACTTCTTTGGGCATCTCTCTACGTGCTGCCCTACAAAAGTAAAGCGATTTGCCATCTGCTGCAAATGCAGGATTGGTTTCAAAGAAGTCTGCGTTCTTTATCGCCTCGTTGTAGAATAGTTGATTTGAATTGATATTGTAAACGTAGATGTCAGAGTTCATGTCAAATGTTTCCATCAAATCTGTGGGGGTAGAGTGGAAAACCTGACGTACAAGGTTTGTGGAGTATGCAATGTATTCTCCGGATGGATGCCAATAGGGATAAACGGCTGTGCCTAGAGTTGAATCGGTACGCGATTCTAACGAGCTCATCTTACCATCCACTTGTAGCATTGTGGCTCCGTGTTTGCCACGAAAGTGCACGCTACTTCTATTGGGATCTCCCTTGCAAAAGGTATGGCAGTTTACACAGCTATTGGTTACTTGTGTATTCTCGAATAAACTGTTTTGTTTAAAGTCGGATAGTGAACGTTGATAAATCCCCATTTTACTATAGGTTTGATAGCCTGGAGCTATTAAGCGATAAACAATACTGTAGTCAATGGAGTCGGGAACAACATACAGTTGGTAAGGCTTGAAGGCATACCAACTGTCATCTTTAAGAGCATATACTGATACAGAGAGTGTATCATTGTTAGCTAATAGTTTCTGCCATTTTTTGCGATCTATTTCAATGGACTTTTTACCAGTGGCAATTAATGTATCGCCTTTTGTACCTGCTAGTGAGGCCACTATAGCACTATAGTCGTCAGGCTTCATGCTAAAGTCCAACGGAGATATGTTTACAGGAATAGTTATGCCGATATAGTCTGGATATATCTCTGGAAGCTCATCCAGTTCTATCGGACTAGATACATGTATTGAGTTGCATGCACTTAGAAGTAAGGTGATACTCAATAGTAAGGTAGATATACTGCTTTTGTATTTTGTCATATGTTATTGGTTAACCAAAAAGGGCGTAACACCAGAATGTGTTGTTAAACTGTTTACGTGCAACTTTTTCTTTAGTTGAAGGCGATTGATTAAGAGCATTTACAAACTGCATCAATCGCTCTTTTACCTGATTGTCAATCTGCCATGGCAAGCCATCAAGACTATTATTAGTTTGTAACCACTGCATGAGCAAAGCCTCTTGCACATGAACCGGTAGTTTAGCTTCTGGATATATATTTAAGTACAAATTTACTGCATATTCTAATTGATTCAAATTTTTGTCCATTAAACAGAGTGCAAAAAGATATTGCCAAGCAACATTATTATTCGGATACTGGTTTAGTAAATTCAATAGAACAGGCTCTAACTTGTATTCATTCATGAAGAAATCCTTATCGAATAATCCCTTTCTTAATGGTCCTAGTTCTTGGTCATTTGCAATAAGGGTATCATTATATAGGTGGTGATGCATGTTGTTAGCCCACTCTCTATAATAAAGCGTTCTTGATAGTTTCTTAAGATAAAGTGCGGCCACCTCATATCGACCATTTACAATATTAGTAGTAGCAAGACGTTGATAGCATCGACTGCTTTTTTGATAATCGGGTATAGCTTCCATTGCTTCAAAAAAGAAGCGTTGAGCAGTGTTGATTAGCCCAATCGATAAATAGGCCTCACCCGCAAATTGGGGACTCATATAATCTTGTTCGTAGATGGGTAGAAGAGAAGCCCTACCTTTTTGTGGATACGCAAATAACTTATCGCATAGAGTGCCTTTTTGTGCCATTGCTAGGTTTAAACAAACTAACTCCCATTCAATTGATGGTGCTTTTTGTGAAGCTTTCGTTATAATTTGATCCCATTGTTTAGTGCGAGTTAAATAATCATATTCAAGCACAGACTCTTCTTGTGTATCGATTAAGTTATAAATATATACAGCACTTAGAATTCCCATGCAAACAACTGCAATAGTAGCGGGTAAGCGACGGAGCATTATCTTATTAGAAATTCCTGACATGAAATAAATACCCACTAGAAGAAAAACAAACATAGCTACATATTTTTCAGAATAATCCATTGTGGGATAACGATATGAACCTATGCTATCTAGTAATAAAGAGTATGGGTAGTTATAAAAGAGTGTGCCAATTGCTATTATACCCAACCAAGATAAAGTGGCTGCCAATAGAATGAAGAATATTCCTACTCCTTTACCCGTTTCTCTGTATTTAATAATTTCCCAACTTGCCATGAGGCAGATATAAAGAATAAATGTCCCCCCCGATATGAAAAAAAGAAGACAAGCAGAAATAGCTTCAAAAACTACCCTTTTTGATGCGGATTTGATTGAAATTCCTATTAAGACTAGGGCTAGATTAAGAATACTAGCAATGAGTAGATAGGGCATTGCATCTGCATTTAATAGAAAACCCCATATGGCTATAGATGGTAGAAATGTAATAGTGTAATTGATTCGTTTGTTGCTGACTGAAGGTAAAATGTGAAGAAATAGTGCAAACAATAATTGCAATATAAGCAGGGTGAAAGTTAATGATAATGGTCCTAAAAAGCTATCATAGTAGAATTGAACAATAAAACGAGATATATAATGGGCTATACCTCCTGGCAATGATATAGTTTCGTTGAAGTATGCTGTGGAGTAGTTAAACAGCTGGAACTGTTCATGAAAGTGTAAATGCGCAGGATAGATATTGCTCCAGAAAAGGAAAGCAATAAGCCCAAATAGGAGTGTTTGTAGCACGTTGAATAAGGTTGTTTTATTTTGCATCATAAGATAGTTAGATCGTAGTGAAGTATCGATAGAATAAAGATGCTTTATTTTAGTAAATGGGTGTATGGTTACAACCACCATACACCCATTAAATATAGAAATAATGCCTATTGATTATTTTGATTTGAATCTCCAGAATGTGGCTTCAGACCATCCACCTGCGTTTTCAGGATCATTGATATAGGTTAATACCATCTTATCTTCATTCAGCATGATCACTTGGAAATCAGTAGGAGCGTAGCCACCACTATTAATCTGCCATGGGAAGAGAATAGACTCTGCAGAAGTAGATAGAGTACCGATTGACCAACCGTCTATCATTGTTCCATATTTTTCAAGACTAAACTTACCTTGACGTACCGCCTGGCCGCTAGGGGTGAATGTTTCGATCTTGGTGCCGCTTAATGACCAAACCATGTAGGCATTTTCGTCTTCTTCGCCAGTTGGTGTACCACTGCTAGAGTGGTTCATTTGGCCGGCCAAATCAGCTGGAGGACATGACCACCATGTACCAGAACCAGTAAGTGCAAAGTTTTCACCCGTATCACCACGGTATCCAAAGTTACCCCAAGCACCACCATTTAATTCAGTATCCCAAGTCCAAGTTTTTGTTGTACCTCCTGTTAGAATGGCATACTCTTTAGGCACATCATAGTACATCTCGTCTACATTGACTTTGTATTCCTTTGAGATCTCTGTTCCATCGGGATTCATAGCATATACGGTAACTGTATTTTCACCAGTTCCAAATAATAATAGTTCTGCATATGCAGTAGATACAGTATTTACGCCATTAGATATCTGACTAGGTAGGGGGGTGTGATTGCTTACAGTCACCTTATTGACATTCTTACCATTTACTTTCACAACATTTACATCAGCCACAATCTGATCTGGTGTCAAATTGACAATTTGTGATGTATAATCATCTTCTTTCGGATCGCATGACGTGAAAGTCATAGCTCCTGCAAATAATGATAATAATATGATTTTTTTCATCTCTTTCAACTTTAAAGTTCATAAATTAGTTCCAGCTAGCGTAGTAGCCATTGCTTCCTTCCCATCCTTGGTTTTGCTTGATAGAACCATTCGATAGGTCAACTTGGCTCTTAGGAATGCGGTAATAGCCTTTTGTCTCATTATATCTAGATGCAAATGAGCCTGCTTGTGATTTCATTGTTGCTTCTATACCACCTGCATTCCAAATCTTGTAACCCGCTTGTTTTTCTAGCGCCTGAGGAGCAATACCCCATCTTCTAATGTCGCCCCATCTGTGGCCTTCGAAAGCCAACTCCCAACGACGCTCGTTGCGAAGAGCTTCATCTGTATAGCCTACAGCAGGTAAGCCTGCTCTTGCACGTACTCTATTCATACCATCAGCAGTCTTTGTTAGTTCTGAGTGCATTAATAATACGTCAGCGAAACGAATTAAAACTAAGTTTTGAGGATGTGTAGCTTGGAAGTGACCAAATGAAACTCCATCTCCCCAGTAAGCTGGTGTTGCTGCAAATGAGAAGTAATCACCACCACCTGCGCGAATAGGAGCTATTTTCTTGTTGATATAACCTGTTTCTTCCATTTGTGCATCATTGTCGGCATGGTCTAGGAAGCTTGAAGCATCAAGAATAGAAGCTTCTCTACGCATATCTTCTGGTTCAGCGGCTTTCCAATCTTCCCAAAGGTTTGTAGCAACCGGTCCTGATCCCCAGCCTGTTCCAAATGGATAAACACTACCTTCTTTTCCAACTCTAAACTTGTCACTATCTTGCCAGCTGTTAGCGCGAGTACCAAAGTATAAACAGAATTGGTTCGTTAAGTGTAGCTGAGTATTACTCCAATCACTTAAATAACCGAAGTTCATAGAGAAAATTTCTTCTACATTAGTACCATCTTTTATCCAAGATTTACCAGCAGCTTTTAAGTCTGCCACATAGTCGTAATCTTTGGCTGTTTCAGAGTTTGAATAAGTCCACAATAAGCGGAAGTCTTCTACTAAGTCATGTTTCGAGTTATTGATAACATCATTTATGCATTCTACTACATAGGCATTTTCAATAGTTCCTTCTGATTTTGGCATAGAAGATTCATTGAAAAATCCTGTGTAATATAAATATACACGAGCAAGAAATGCTTCTGCAGCCCAGCGAGACACTTTGCCATACGCCAATTTAGACCATCCGTCGTATGCATAAGATGGCATGATTTGAGTGGCTTCGTACAAGTCATCAGCAATCAATTTAAACACTTCTTTTACATCTACTTGTTCAGGAGAGACCTGTGCCTCTTCTACATTTTCAGGAGCTCTCTCTACCAATGGAATATTTCCAAAGCATTGTGCTAACTCAAAGTAGTTATAAGCTCTCAAGAAGAGTAACTCACCTTTAGTTTGATTGCGCAACTCTTCATCTGTAATATTCTCTACGTTTGCAATCGCCATATTGGCACGTGCGATACCAGCATAACGACCTGTCCACATTGCCTGCATTGCATTTTCTGAGTTGTAAAGCATGTGCGCAGCAGCTTGAGTCTGTAAGTCATTTTGACCTCCACCGCCATACATGTCATCACAAGCCAGATTGGCCATGAAGAAATAGGTGTCTGCGGGTGTTTTCAACGGTTCATTGACAGTGGCTTCGTATACAGCTGCAACCATTTGGTTCACATCTGTCTCGTTCAAAGGGAAGTTGCTACTATCTTTCCCTGTATAGTTGGTTGAGTCAAGAAAATCTTCACAACCAGTTAAGGATAATATGGCAGCGAGGCCAACTAAATATATTTTTTTCATACGTCGTTCAATTAAAATGTTAGATTAACACCAAATATGTAGGTTCTTGGAGATGGATAGAAACCTAAGTCAATACCCGCACCCCAACTATAGTTATCATCACCAGATGCACCTACTTCAGGGTCCATACCACTATATTTAGTAAATGTCAACAAGTTTTGAGCTGTAAAATAAAGTCTCATTTTTTGCAATGGAACTCTAGGCAATAGTTCTTTGAAGTCATAACCCACTGTGATGTTTTGGATCTTCATATAATCAGCATCTTCCAACCAAATATCAGAGAAAGTCTTCCAGTTGATATTAGAAAGGTAAGTTAATCTAGGAAGTGTGTTTGAAGTACCTTCGCCTGCCCATGTTTCATAAAGCAGTTTCTTGTTCAAGTTTTCACCCATTGCATTACCTGAATTGGTCGAACGAACGATTTGTTGTCCAAATGCGCCTGCACCTGTGATACCTAAATCGAAGCCTTTGTATGACAATGAAACAGAGAAACCAACTCTAAATTTAGGATGAGGATTACCAATCTCTACCTTATCATCTTGATTGATTATACCGTCGCCATTAGTATCTACATAGATGATGTCACCAGGAACTGGAGTCCCGTGAATCTCATCTTTGTGAGTCTTGCTCCATTCATTGATTTGTTCTTGGTTTTGGAAGATACCGGCCGATTTCATACCCCAGAAGTAACCGATAGGTTTGCCTACCTCTGCACGATAGATTTCTGTAGTACCTTGCATGTATACACTTTCTGGACCATGGATAATACCTTCTGTGTTTGCAATCTTAGTTACTTCATTCTTGTTATATGCCATATTTGCATTGATGTTGTAGAAGAAGTCACCTTTTCTGTCGTTCCAACCTAGTGCAAGTTCTACACCCGAGTTCTTTACGTCACCACCGTTCACATAAGGAGCATTCAAACCATATACACCTAAGATAGGAGCTTTGATCAACCAGTCTTTGGTTTTCTTTTCGTAGTAGTCAGCATTCAATGACAAACGACCATCTAAGAAACGAGCATCGATACCGATATTCAACTGTTCTGATGTTTCCCATGTCAAATCAGGGTTCTTAAGAATGTTTGCATAACCACCGGTTGTCAATGCAGTTTTGTTGTCCACACCAAAGAAATAACCACTTGATTCGTCAAATGAGAATGTAGTCAAGTATTGGAAATTAGACACAGCACAGTTACCATTGCGTCCCCAGCTACCACGAATCTTTAAGAATTCTAACCAGCTTTTTGAAGACTCCATGAAATTTTCGTTAGTGATAACCCAACCAATAGAAGCTGATGGGAAATAACCCCAACGTTTGCCACGTGCAAAGTTTGAAGAACCATCGGCACGCATTGTTACTTGTGCTAGATATGTTTCATTCCAGTTGTAGCTTACACGACCAAAGAACGATGCTAGTGAACTGTCGCCTGATGGCCAGCCATTTAGACTAACGTCTGTAATAGATGTTGGTTTGGTGTTGCCTATGTAGGCATTGTCAAATGAATTTTCGAATAGTGTGTTTTTAGAAGAGACATCTAGTCCTGTGCCAAATGCATTTTTTTCTAATGATTGACCTACTACAAAACTTGCATTGTTTTTGTTTTTAGATAAGGTATAAGTCAATACATTTTCTAAAGACCAGCTAGACCAAATACTCATACTTTGAGAAACACCTTCTTGTACATTAGGAGTAGGACCATTGTTTGACATTTGGTCGTAACCTCTCCAAGATGATGTACCCATGCGGTAACCAAATTGCGATTTGAACACTAAGTTGTCAATAGGTTCAATTCTTAAGTAGGCACTCATATTGAGGTTGTAGCTTCTGCTTTCATTTGTACCTTGGCTCGATTGTACTGGTTTGGCCAATGGGTTTGATGCCATACCATCTAGGTTCCATCCATCTGCTTGTTTGTCGGGATTTGTATAATAACCACCTTGGCTATTGTAAGCCGGAAGTAATGGGTTACCAATCAACAAGTCGTGCATGTTGTTCCAATATAAGTTACCGGTTGCGATACCGCTATTCTTTGTGTGAACAAAAGTCATAGTTTCACCAATCGTGATTACGTCTCTGTCTCTAACTTTGTATACAACATGATCTGAGTTCATGCGAACGTTGTATCGATCGTATTTAGATTGTGCATCACCACCGAAGATACCATCTTGATTAGTAAATGCAAAACCACCAGAGAATCTAGAGAATTCAGAACCACCAATCATGTTGATTGCATGGTTTTGTGTAATAGCACCTTTGTTGTACGATTCTTTCACCCAGTTAGTTCCTCTCCAAGAACCATCTTTTACTGAGTTGTATAGCTGAGCAGGGAGTAGACCAGCCCAATCCATTTTTGCAGCACCTTCGTTGAATGCAATCATGTCTCTTGCTAACATATATTCTTGAGCATCGAGTACATCCGGCATTTTAGCCATGAATTGTTGTCCTACATAACCATCATACGAAAGTTGGATTTTACCAATTTTACCCTGTTTAGTAGTAACCAAGATTACCCCATTGGCAGCGCGAGCACCATAGATTGCAGCCGAAGCAGCATCCTTCAATACGTCGATAGACTCAATGTCGGTAGGGTTGAGAGAGTTGATGTCGCCGCCGGCTACACCATCAATTACATATAGTGGGCTTGCGTTACCGATAGTACCCAAACCGCGAATATTTACTTTATAGCCAGAACCTGGTTGCCCTGATGATTGAACAATTTGTACCCCAGGAGATTGACTCTGCATCGCTGTCAATACATTAGTAGTATTCATTTTTGCGATGTCATCACCTTTAACTTGTACAGTTGCACCAGTCAAAAGCTTTTTCTTTTGAACACCATAACCTACAACTACAACCTCGTCAAGCGACTTAGAGTCTTCATCTAATACAATAGGATAATTGCTCTGGTTACCGATTTTTACTTCTAGTGGAAGATAGCCTATATAGGTTACCGATAGAGTGGACTCAGGGTTAACATTCAAAGTAAAGTTACCATCCAAGTCTGTAATTGTACCATTAGTAGTACCCTTTTCAACAATGTTTGCCCCAATAATTGGGTCACCCATTTTGTCCGTCACCTTACCCGTGATCTTTTTTGCTTGCTGTACGATTGCTACCTTTTCGGATGGTAACGCATATAGCGGAGTGAAATATCCTCCACTAATAAATGTACATGCACTAAGAAGCAGTGCTGTTTTTCGGAAGTTTAAATTCATAAGTGTATTTTTCTTAGATTGAATTATTTGTATCCTTATATAGATACTGTTTTTTTCAGGTTAACTGTATAACTCTTGATTTAGATGAGACAGTTGTTAGCTTAAGAATCATGTATAGTCCTTCATAGGCGTGTTCTTTTTTTAGTGGTTAAACATAAGTATTGAATCCTTGTTTTTTTCTAATGACAAATTTATAGGAGAATTATCAGTTTGAATGGTATAATTTTATCTATTATTGGTATTGATTTGATAAATTAAGCCCTGTTATAGGGTTGTTTATAGTAATATCGCTACTTTTGTGTTAATTCGCTATAAAAATACTTATCAATTATTCTCCGTCAAAATCTTTTGTCAGAAATCTACTTCGTTTTGAATTTAAATCACAAATTCTCCTTTCTATCATCTTTTCTCAAATCTAATCAGAATAGTTTAAACCTTTTTTTTAGGAGGGTGTTTTTATTCATAGTTAAGAGTCCTAATATTTTATATTTTTCTATTATGAGTAAAACAATAAAGCCTATTTTATGTGTTGTCACTAGTAATAGTGTCAAAGGGTCAACAGGCCAACCTACAGGATATTGGCTTAGCGAACTTATTCATCCATTAGATCAGTTCGAGAAGAATGGAATTAGTTATGAAGTTATATCAATTAAAGGTGGTGAACCACCCATCGATCCTGTTAGTTTGGATTTGAATGATCCAATTAATGCTAAATTTATGAACGATGAGGCTTTTAAAGAACGAATGAAAACCACTCGGAGTATTGACGAAGTCCTATCGCTCAACTACTCGGCAATTTTCTTTGCTGGTGGACATGGTCCCCTATGGGATATACCCAATAATCCTATTGTCCACAAGTTAATACGAGAGTTCTATGAGAATGGTGATATCGTAGCTGCAGTTTGTCATGGCCCATGTGCATTGATCAATGTTCAGCTTAGCAATCTTGATTATTTGATAAAAGATAAGAAGTTGACAGCTTTCTCTAATGCGGAAGAGATCGAAGTTAAACAGACTGAGGTTGTACCTTTTGCACTTGAAACGTCATTGTCCAATCACCACGCTGATTTTCAGCAAGCACCAATTTGGAACAATAATGTGATAGTAGATGGTAATCTCATTACCGGACAAAACCCTCAATCGGCAGCTTCAATCGGTGAGGCCATAGCAAAAGCTTTGATAGCCAAGAATGCTTGAATAGGTGTACAGAAATGAGTTAAGTTTATCTATAAAGAGTTATCTTTAGCCGTGAAACGAATCGTGTTGTTATATTAATATGATATAAAGATGAAAAAAGTGAAAATATTCCATCAGCCCAACTGCCCCTTTTGTAAGATGGCTTTTAAATATATCGATGAACTTAAAGAAGAACACCCAGAGTTTAAAGATATAGTTTTTGAGACTATTAATGAATTGGAAGAACCGGAACTTGCTGATACTTTCGATTATTACTATGTTCCTACTTTCTATGTAGATGGAGAGAAAGTGCACGAAGGTGGTATATACAAACCCGAAGTGGAAAAGCTACTCAAACAGGTGATGGGTAAAGAATAGTTTATAGATAGATTGTCTATGAATAGCCTTTAGTATAGAATGAAACTTCTATCTAAAGGCTATTTTTTTCTTATTATAGATTATTATTCCAAATTTCTGTGCGCTTAGAGTTATATTACACTTTCGCGCTGCAGTTTACTCTATTTATACCTATTTTTGTAGTGTTATTATAGATAAGAATTTCATTTACAAGATACAATGAAGAAGCAAACTCAAGCCATTCATACCGATTTTCAGAGCCCAGATGCGTATAATGCAATTTCAATGCCGGTATACCATACGGCTGCCTATGAATTTGATAATGCTACAGTGATGGCAGATGCTTTCTGTGGGCGCTCAGATGCTCCAGACTATTCGCGTGTGACCAACCCCACAGTCATCTACTTTGAGAATAAGATTAAAGCTCTTACCGGATCTAAAGATGTGATTGCTGTCAACTCGGGAATGGCGGCGATCAGTAATGCACTATTTTGTATTGCTGAAACTGGTAAGAATATTGTTACCTCTCGCCATTTATTTGGCAACAGTTACGCCTTCCTAACTAAAACATTGAAACGCTTTGGAGTTGAACCTCGCTTTTGCGATTTGACTAATCCGCACGAAGTGGATGCTGCGATAGACGAGAATACATGCTGCGTATATCTTGAAATTCTTACTAATCCACAACTCGAAGTGGTAGATATTTCCGCCATTTCACAGATCGCTCACTCTAAAAATGTGTTACTCCTTGCCGATACGACCCTTATTCCTTTTACCGAGTTCGATGCAAATAGTTTAGGGATTGATATCGAATTAATCTCAAGTACAAAATATCTCTCGGGTGGTGCAACTTCCATTGGTGGATTGATAATCGATTATGGTCGAGATACGGAGTTTAGTAAACGTATGCGCACTGAAATGTTACTCAACATCGGTGCTTACATGACTCCGCACGTGGCCTACATGCACACACTAGGTCTGGAAACGCTTGATGCACGTTACCGTGTATTATCATCCAATGCGGCTGTGCTTGCTAAGATGCTTTGCGAGTTGCCAGAGATAAAGCACGTAAACTACATTGGGTTAGAAGATAATCCTTATTACGAGTTAGCACGTAAGCAGTTTGGAGAATCTAGCGGTGCACTCATCACTATCGATCTTGAAAGCCGAGAAGCTTGTTATAACTTTATCAATAATCTTAAAATGATAAAGCGTGCTACCAATCTTTTTGATAATAAGTCATTGGCTATACATCCTGCGAGTACCATATTTGGGAATTTTACAGATGAAGAAAGAAATAGGATGGATGTGTTAGAAACAACAATTCGTCTTTCTGTGGGGTTAGAAAACGTAGAGGATATCTTCCAAGATATTCGCCAAGCATTAACTCTTTAAATTTAATCACTCTTATTCTAATACATATATATAATGAGTATATACGATTTTGATAAAATAGTCGACCGTAAAGGCACTAATGCTTTGAAGGTTGATGCCCTGAAAGAAAGATTTGGAGAATCCGATTTAATTCCACTCTGGGTTGCCGATATGGACTTTGAAACACCACAGTTTATTACCGATGCTCTTAAGGAGCGTCTGTCTCATTCATTATTCGGCTACACCATGGAGCCGAAACAATTTTGGCCTAGCATCATTATATGGACCAAAGAGCACCACAATTGGGATATAAAGCAAGAATGGTTGACCTATATACCAGGTATTGTAAAAGGTATAGGTATGGTTATTAATGCTCTATTGGAAGAAGATGATAAGGTGGTTATTCAACCACCAGTTTATCATCCTTTTCGTTTGACAGCTTTGGGAAATCATCGTCAAGTGGTTAATAATCCGTTAATCCTAAATGATGATCAGACTTATTCTATGGATTTTGATAATCTAGAGAAAGTGGTAGATGAGAAATGTCGTTTATTGATTTTAGCCAACCCTCACAATCCCGCGGGTGTTATGTGGGATAAAGAGACACTAACTCGATTGGCCGATTTTTGTTACCGACGGAATATACTCGTGATATCAGACGAGATTCATTGCGATATGGCACTTTGGGGTAATAAGCACATCCCGTTTGCTACTGTTTCACGAGAGGCCGCCGACTGTAGCATAACTTTTGCGTCTCCCTCTAAAACTTTCAATATTGCTGGTATTGTCAGTTCTTATGCCATTGTCCCCAATGAAACAATTCGCAATCAATTTTATGACTGGTTGATCGCCAATGAGCTAAACGAGCCCCATATATTTGCGCCTATAGCTACAATTGCTGCTTTTGAGCAAGGCGAAGAGTGGCGTCAAGCTATGCTGCAATATGTGCAAAACAATATTGAATTTGTCATAGACTATTGTGCTAAGAATATTCCGCAGGTGAAGCCCTATCGTCCCGAAGCATCTTATTTGGTGTGGCTGGACTGTAGAGAACTTCAGCTCAGCCAACCTGATTTGGTCCATCTTTTTGTGAAGGAAGCACACCTTGCTTTAAATGATGGTGAGATATTCGGAAAAGAGGGTAGAGGGTTTATGCGATTGAATGTGGGATGCCCACGCTCAACCCTACAACAAGCTCTCGAACAGCTCCGAGATGCGATAAAACGTTTGTGATTGTTTTTTTGTAGTTAATTGCAGAAAACAAATCGCATAAGCGAACTAAACAAAGGTTTAAATATTATTCGCATGCGTGATGGGACAACCCAGAAACTATTTGTGAAATAAGTTATAAATCAACTTGATAAGAAGCGTGTTAAACTGCTGCATGAATGCGAAGAGTTTAATACGCTTTTTTTGTTTCACTGGATAAATAATAAGATAAAATGCTTAAAATAACATAATTATCATTATCTTTGAAATCATGTGGAAGATGTGAATCTTTCAAGCAATAACCTTATTCTAATTTATTAAGATGAAAATAAAGTTTGGGCTTATCGGCTTTGGCAGGATGGGTCAGCTCTATCTGCGAGAGTTGACTAAAAGTGAATTGTGGGAAGTGACATATATTTGTGATACTAACGAACGTGTTCGTGAATTGGCACGAAAACTCTCTCCAAACTCCATTGTGACCGACAATCAAGAAGATATTTTTTGTGATAAGGAGATACTTGCGGTTGGCCTTTTTGCTTTGGCCGACTCCAGAAAGCACCAAGTGGAGAGAGCCATACAAACAGGCAAACACATTTTAGCAGAGAAGCCTATCTCAGACACACTAGAGCATGAATGGGAAACAGTTCGTCTTATTGAAAAAACTAATCTTATCAGTGGTATCAACTTATATCTACGTAATGCTTGGTACCATCAAACCATAAAAGACTTTATAGACAAAGGTGAGATAGGTGATTTAGCCATCTTGCGCATCTGCCATATGACGCCCGGACTATCGCCAGGGGAAGGACACGAGTATGAAGGTCCCGCCTTTCACGATTGCGGGATGCATTATGTGGATATTGCACGTTGGTACGCAGGGTGTGACTATAAAACGTGGCATGCTCAAGGTGTGAGAATGTGGAATTACAAAGATCCCTGGTGGGTGCAGTGTCTTGGTACTTTCCTAAATGGTGTGGTGTTTGATATCACGCAAGGCTTTGTCTATGGACAACTAGCCAAAGATCAGACACATAATTGTTATATAGATGTCATCGGCACTAAAGGCATTGCCCGCATGACACATGATTTTGAGAATGCCGTTGTAGAGCTACGCGGTGTTAGTGAAACGCTTTGTATAGAGCAACCTTTCGGAGGAAAGAATATTGATATACTCTGCAAACTCTTCGCAGAGTCAATCCTCTCTGGTCATCGCAATGATAAACTTCCTTCAATAAAAGATTCTGTGATTGCTTCGGAATATGCATGGACTTTTCTTCAAAATGCACGACAAAATGATTTGCCTGCTATTGGTTCTCTTGAAACATTGAAGGAGATTCACGAAAGGCGGCGGAATATGACAAACGGATATGGACTAATTAAAAACAATACAATCTGATGTTAAACCCTTAATCTAATTACTTATGTCAGACATTACGAGAAGAGAGTTTCTGAAAACGGGGGCTATGGCCTTGGCAGGCTTTACAATTGCTCCAAGTTCTATTTTGGGTATGAGTCACGGTCATGTGGCTCCTAGTGATAAGCTCAACATTATTGGTGTTGGTGTCGGTGGACGTGGGGCAGGTGTGCTCCGCAATATGGCAAGTCAGAATATCATTGGACTTTGTGATGTCGATTGGAAATACAGTAATAATGTATTCAACGATTACCCAAAAGCGAAGAGGTACTACGACTATCGTAAGATGTACGACGAGCTTGGTAAATCTGCTGATGCAGTGGTGATTGCTACTCCTGATCATACTCATGCAATCATTGCAGCACAAGGAATGACGATGGGTAAGCATATCTACTGCGAAAAACCTTTGACTCACTCGGTTTATGAATCTCGCCTACTAACTAATCTGGCAGCCCAACAAAAGGTAGCTACCCAGATGGGTAACCAAGGTGCATCTAAGGAAGGTGTGCGACAGGTGTGTGAATGGATTTGGAATGGTGAAATTGGTGAAGTGACTAAGGTGGAAGCTTTCACCGATCGTCCAATTTGGCCACAGGGTTTAAATCGTCCAGAAGATATTGCATCCGTACCCGAGACTTTGAATTGGGATCTTTTTTTAGGCCCTGCTAACTATCGTGATTACAATCCTATCTACACTCCATGGAACTGGCGTGGCTGGTGGGACTTTGGAACAGGTGCTTTGGGCGACATGGCTTGCCACATTCTTCATCCGGTATTTAAAGGCCTTAATCTTGGCTATCCTACAAAAGTTCAAGGCAGTTCTACTCTGCTTCTTAGTGATTGTGCTCCAACAGCACAAACTGTGAAGTTTACTTTCCCCGCACGTCCTAATATGGCGAAGGTGGATATGCCCGAAGTAGAAGTGATGTGGTATGACGGAGGTATCCAGCCTATGCGTCCAGTTGGTGTTCCTGCCAATAAGGATTTGAATGATTTTGGTGGGGGTGTCATCTTCCACGGAACAAAAGATACACTTATTTGTGGATGCTATGGCGTAAATCCATGGCTGGTTTCGGGCAGGGTGCCCAATGCACCTAAGGTGCTACGCGAAGTAACTGATACCCACGAAATGGACTTTGTGCGTGCCTGCAAAGAGTCGCCTGAGAACCGAATACAAACAACTTCTCCATTTAGCGAAGCGGGACCATTCAATGAGATGGTGATGATGGGTGTATTGGCGGTTCGTCTGCAAGGGCTCAATCAAGAACTGCATTGGGATGGAGATAATATGCAGTTTACCAACATCGATCCTACAGCTACTATCCGCACTATAAAGAAAGACGGTTTTAGTATTAAAGATGGTCATCCTACATTTAATCAAGATTGGACCGAGCCAGTTAATGCGCTAGAGTATGCGCAAGGGATGATTAAACACAATTATCGCCAGGGCTGGAACTTGCCGGATATGCCCAAAGGCTAAGATTATAGACTAGATGAATAAACAGAAAAATAAAGATTATGAAGAAAGCAATTTATATTTTGTCTTGTGGCTTCGCAGCTGCAACAATCACAGCTTGCCAAGGTAGTAAGGCAGCGTCTAATGAAGTGACTGAAGCAGAAACCGTACTTTTGGCTTGTTCGCCTGCATTGCAAGCGGCAGCTACTGATTCATTGCAGTTCCCTATTGATGCTGATGGTTATATCACTATATTTGATGGTGAAACTTTCAACGGTTGGCGTGGCTATGGTAAAGATCATGTTCCGGCTCGCTGGACCATAGAAGATGGTGCGATTAAGTTCAACGGTTCGGGTGGAGGAGAAGCTCAGACGGGTGATGGAGGTGACATCATCTTTGCGCATAAGCTGAAAAACTTTGAATTGGAATTGGAATGGATGGTTTCTAAGGGGGGTAACTCGGGTATCTTCTACCTTGCGCAAGAGGTAGTAACAGATAAAGATGGCAATCAAGTGCTTGAGCCTATTTATATCTCTGCCCCAGAGTACCAAATACTAGACAATGCCAATCATCCTGATGCGCGTCTCGGTATTGATAAGAATAGGCAATCGGCTTCTCTTTACGATATGATTCCTGCTGTGCCCCAAAATCAGAAACCTTATGGAGAGTGGAATAAAGCGACTATTCTAGTGTATAAAGGTACTGTAGTACATGGACAAAATGATGAGAATGTAGTAGAATACCACCTTTGGACACCTCAATGGACCAATATGCTACAAGATAGTAAGTTTAGCGAGGAACGTTGGCCCATTGCTTTCGACCTGCTCAACAACTGCGGCGGCGATGATCGAGAAGGCTATATTGGTTTGCAAGATCATGGGGACGATGTGTGGTTTCGTAACATCCGCGTGAAGGTGCTGGATTGATTCTTCCTTTTTATTAAAATCAATCAAAATATCGGCTATGAAACATACAAAGATCATACTTATATCACTTCTTTCTTTTTGGGCGAATGTCGTTGTGGAGGCTCAACCAAAGAAAGATGTTTGTATTCAACTCTACTCAGTGCGCGATGTGATAAATGCCGGTAACGATCTTAGCCAAATCCTCAATGATTTGGCTAAGATGGGTTATACCAGTGTGGAGGCCGCCAATTACAATGACGGTCAGTTCTATGGTCTATCGCCTATAGAGTTTAAACAGTTGGTCGAGCAATCGGGCATGAAGGTTCTATCCTCGCATTGCGGCAGAGGATTGTCTAATGAAGAACTAGTGTCAGGCGACCTCACTAAATCGCTTGTTTGGTGGGATCAATGTATTGCCGCTCATAAGGCAGCAGGCATGAGTTATATTGTGACTCCTTATCAGGAACTTCCATCGACCATAAAAGATCTGAAAACCTATTGCGACTACTATAACGAGATTGGCCGTAAGTGCAATGCAGTAGGAATTAAATATGGTTATCACAATCATGCGCACGAATTCAAGAAGGTAGAAGACTCTGCAGTGATGCTCGACTATATGCTAGAGAATACCGATCCGGAAAATGTCTTTTATCAAATGGATGTTTATTGGGTGGTGCGGGGACAACAAAGCCCCGTTGACTATTTCAATCGCTATCCCGGGCGTTTCACTGTACTACACATTAAAGACGATAAAGAGATAGGCCAGAGTGGCATAGTTGGTTTCGATGCCATCTTTAAGAATGTACAGACTGCCGGTGTGAAAGATATTGTTGCAGAGATCGAAAAATATAGCAACGATGATGTAATGGGTAGCGTGAAAAGCAGTCTAGACTATCTGCAAAATGCAGAATTTGTACCTTTTTCTTATTAATAGGTTATTTAATTAATGACTCTTATGAAGAAAATAATATTGATTTCGCTACTCATTGTATTGTCGCTGCCGGCACACAGTGGCGTTTTAGATTCTCTAGCGCTAACTCCTCCCATGGGGTGGAACAGTTGGAACTGCTTTGCCTGTAACATTGATGAGGCACAAATACGTGACATTGCTGATCTAATGGTGTCGAACGGTATGCGTGATGCAGGATATGAGTATTTAACCATTGATGATTGCTGGCAAGTGGGTCGCGATGAGAACAAATCACACTTCACGATGTGGTGTATGATGGCAGCTCCGCTGGTGGCCGGTAATGATTTGAGAGTTATGGACAAAGATGTTCTAGAGATATTGACTAACAAGGAGGCAATTGCTGTGAACCAAGATAAACTAGGCAAACAGGGAATGCGATTCCTTAAACAAGGTGATCACGAAACATGGGTCAAAGGGTTGGCCGAAGGCAAGGGAGCTGTTTGTTTCTTCAACAGAGCCGATACGCCTTGGATAGTCGATGTAGATTGGCCTAAGTTAGCGTGGGACGATGTCGCTCCTGGAAAGAAGAAATACAAAATAAGAAATTTATGGCAGCAAAAAGATGTTGGCTCTACAGCTGAAAATATGCAGTTCACGGTGCCACCTCATGGTGTTATATTGTTGCAACTTACCCCACAAGGATAAAATGTAATCCATAATAATATACCAATAATTATAAACGATAAAAACGATTTTATGTCTTATACTAGTAAACACAACCTTGCTAAATGGATTTTCGTGACCCTTGCAACTGTCTCGTTGCAAGGGTTCTCACAACCTCACCAGTATCCTTTTCAAGATACCTCGTTGAGCGATGAGGATCGTATCGAAAATCTTCTATCGATGCTGACCTTAGAAGAGAAGATTAATATGTTTAGTGGAAGTGGAGTAGAACGATTAGGAGTGCGTACGCCTGGCTCTACCGAAGCTATCCATGGCATTGTGCAGGGTGGACCCGGTTGGGCCGGTAGATCCAATCAAGTTACTACCTCCTTTCCCCAAGGCTATGGGTTGGGGGCCACATGGGACACAAACCTTCAACAACAGATTGGTGACTATATGGCTACTGAGGCAAGATATCTCTATCAAAGTCCAAAGTATAAAAGAGCCGGATTGATACTCTGGGCGCCTAATGCAGACCTAGGGCGGGATGTAAGATGGGGACGCACCGAAGAGTGTTTTGGCGAAGATCCTTTCTTGGTTGGTGAAATGTCCGTTGCTCTGATTAAAGGTATTCAAGGCGATGATCCAACCTACTGGAAAGGTGCTTCGCTGATGAAGCATTTCCTGGCGAATAGTAATGAGTATGGCCGTACCGTAACTTCGTCCGATTTTGATGATACACTATTTCGTGAATACTACGCTTATCCCTTTGCTAAAGGCATACAGAAAGGTGGTGCCAATGCAATGATGACCGCCTACAATGCCTATAATGGCATTCCTTGTACTATTCACCCCATCTTGAAAGATATTGTGATGAATGAATGGGGCTTGGATGGGATGATTATCACCGATGGTGGAGCCTTTCAACAACTCAAGAATACGCACAAGACGTTTGATAGCCTCGATGAGGCCGCCAAAGCTTGTATTCAGGCAGGCACTACCCGTTTTCTTGATGATTACAAATCGGCATTAAAAGCAGCTATCACTAATGGATTGCTAACCGAAGAAGATCTCAATCCTAATGTAAAAGGTAGCCTTAGAGTAATGCTGAAATTGGGTTTGATGGATAACTCTGAAGAGAATCCTTATCAGTTGATTGGTGTAAAAGATACTATTGATCCATGGACCAAACAAGAAACTAAAGATTTTACACGATTAGTGGCCAACAAATCGGCTGTGCTGCTAAAGAACAATGGTTTATTGCCCTTGAACTTGCAGCAAGTAAAACGAATAGCGGTGATTGGTAATAAGGCCGATGTGGTACTGTCCGATTGGTATTCGGGAGATCTTCCTTATAAGGTTACTCCTTTGCAAGCTATTCAAGAGTTGGCAGAAGCAAACCATATCGAAGTACGTTATGCTAAAGATGATCGAAAATCCGATGCACATCAACTGGCAGAGTGGGCCGATGTGGTAATTGCTTGTGTGGGCAACGAGCCCACTTGTAGCCCGGAATGGGGGAAATCCCCTTGGGCACAAATGGTGATGTCGAGCGAAGGCCGTGAAGATGTAGACCGTGGTTCGCTGCAACTCGATCAAGAAGATCTAGTAAAGGTGGCCCACAAAACTAACTCCAACACCGTGATGGTATTGATTAGCAGTTTTCCGTATGCCATCAACTGGAGTCAGCAATACCTACCCTCTATTTTGCATATCACACAGTCGTGTCAAGAGTTGGGAAATGCTGTAGCCGATGTGCTCTTTGGGAAGTACAATCCTGCCGGTCGAACCACACAAACATGGGTGAAAGGTATAGAAGATCTACCCCAGATGCTCGATTACGATATACGCAACGGCCGAACCTATATGTATTTCGATGAAGCGCCACTCTATCCATTTGGTCATGGCCTGAGCTACACTAAGTTCGATTATGGAAAGCTCTCTTCGCCGTCGGTCATTCACCAAGGTGATGATTTGAATGTATCGTTCAAATTAAAGAATACAGGTGAGATGGATGGCGAAGAGGTGGTACAGCTTTATATCCAATACCCTAATGATAGGGCAGCAAAACGCCTTAGGGGTTTCAAACGCATTGCTTTAGATAAAGGAGAAGAGCAAGAGGTTACCATTCAAGTGCCGGCTGATGATCTAGCGCTTTGGAATGACGCCGATAAGCGCTTCGAAGTCCCCGCGGGTAAGATGAATGTCATGGTTGGATCTTCTTCTGATAATGTGAAGCTGAATAAGAGTGTTTTGGTGAGATGAGGGTAACTGGAAGTTATAGTCAATCGTGAACTATGATTTCGATCGATTTACTCAAGGGGCAATAACAGCCTATTGTTTATCTGCTTATTACCTACAATAAGAATCTGTAATAATGGTACATATAGCCGTAATAAGTATACAGGTTTGATGAACAAGCATAGTTATATTTGTAATGTGAAGATGAATCTCACCAAAACGTTGAAGTTTTGGTGTTCCATACACCTTATAAATAGACAATAATATGAGTAAATTACTTTTGTCAATCTTCTTTTTGTTTGCTATCAGTTTTAGTGCTTGTAGTGACAATGATAAACTTGAGCTACCTACTGATAGCGAACAAGCAGAAGGGAATGAAGATAGTGACGAAGATGAAAGCGAACAACCTCCTTTTAGTGGCACAGGCCGATATCTTATTCTGTATGCCTCGCGTAGTGGTACCACAGAAAGAGTAGCACAGTTGATTCAATCTACACTAAATTGTGATATTCTTGAAGTAGAGCCTACATCTCCTTATGAGAGCGACTACAATGCAATGCTTACACGTGCTCAAAATGAACTGCGTGATATTGGAAATGGCATTTTCCCATCTATCAAAACCTCGGTGGAGAGTTTTGAAAACTACGATATGATATTTGTTGGATACCCCATTTGGCATGGGCATATGGCAACACCAATGCAATCATTTCTGAACCTACATTCGGCTAAACTTTCGGGTAAAAATATAGCCCTTTTTGCTACAAGTGGCAGTAGTGGTATGTCTACATCGTTGACCGAAGCACAGAAGTATTGTACCAACTCTACATTTATAGAAACATTGCATTTAACATCTAGCACAATTCCAGATATGCAAAATAGAGTGACCAACTGGCTATTGTCTATTGGAGTAGTGGAAGAAAATCAAAATACTGAATCTATGGACATAAAACTAACATTTAATGATCATACTCTCACGGCTACACTTGTCGACAATTCATCGACAAAGGCGTTAATGGAGATTCTAGCCGAGAGAGATATTATTATCGAAATGGAAGATTATGCTAATATGGAGAAGGTAGGGCCTTTTGGATTTTCGCTACCCAGAAATGACGAACAGATAACTACTACAGAAGGTGACTTGATCTTGTATCAAGGAAATTCCTTTGTTGTCTACTACGCTCCCAACACGTGGTCATTTACGCGCCTTGGTAAAATCAATAATATTGCTCAGGGAGAGCTTAAAACTATGCTAGGTAGCGGTAATGTAACAATGCGATTATCTAGAAAATAGTTTGGTGCAAGGTGTAGCTCTTGAAAGCGGTTTTACTCGCATTGATAGCCGCTCATAGACTCGTGAAAACGATGTAGTAGTAATAATAGAAGGAGATTACCTATTAGCCATTAGTAAATAAGAAAACAGGCTACTTCTCGATGTTTTTGAGAAGTAGCCTGTTTCTTTATATTGTCAATTGATTAAGCCTTTTTGATAAGTGGACTGCCCAAAGGAAGAACCTCTTTACCTGCAAGCGGGTTGATGATTTCTGCAGCCATCATATACCATGCTGCAAAAGCACAGATGATAAGATCGATAGCAGCAATCGTTTTCATCCATGGGAAGAAGAAATGCTCCAATACAAGCAGAAGGAAACCCAAGAAAAGAGTTGCGAAAGTTACAATCATCGCAGTATGTATTCTTAGAGCAGCTATAAGCATAATGCCTGTATAAAGCATAAATGCTAGAAGATAATAGCCTACTTCAATACCGTTTGACGGGTATACATTAAAATGATTGCAAAGCCAGATGATGCAAAGTCCGATCCAGAATGCTCCGTAAGTGACGAATGCACTATAGCCAAAGTTGTTACCGTTTGCTTTTTCTTGAAATCCGGCGATTAGTTGTGCCAATCCTCCAAACATAATTCCCATTGCAAGCACGGGGCCAAGTCCGATAAAGCCTAAGTTGTGCATCTGTAATAAAAGCGTAGTCAATCCGAATCCGGCAAGACCTACCACTGCCGGGTTACCTTTCTTTTCCATTTAAATAGTTTTGATTAATTAAATTATTGTGTATGAGTTGTTGAACAGCACTACCAATCAAGTGCAATTCAAAGGGGCAAAGATAGACTTATTTTTTGTGTAAAAAAATCGGGTAAGAGCCGTATCCCCTTTCCTTAAGTATATATAATATAAAGTTTATTAATCAGTAAATTGTAGCTGAAAGAAGAGCGACTATTGTCTGATTAAAGGTCTTGGAATTGCGTAGCTAAAATATTGTAACTATGTTTGTTGTTTAATAGTATAATTACAAGTAAAACAATGAATAAGAACTCCTCTCTATTATTTTTTGCACTCCTGTTGCTATGTAGCCATCTTAATCTGTCGGCACAAAACAGCCGTGAAGAGAAGATGCAGCAGATTCTTGACGAGATAAAAGCGCCTGAAATACCGAGTTATAGTGCCATCATCACGCGTTATGGTGCAAAGCCAGATGGAAAGACTGATGCAAAACCAGTGTTTGATAAGCTCATAAAGATGTCTGCCCGCAAAGGTGGTATTCGAATCATTGTGCCTCCCGGTGAATACTTCGTAAACGGTCCCTTGCATTTAGATAACAATGTGTGTCTCGATATTCAAGAAGGCGCTCGCATTGTGTTTGGTTCTGATCCTAAAAAATACCTGCCTGTAGTATTTACCTCTTGGGAAGGAACATTTCTATACAACTACAGTCCGTTTATCTATGCTTACGAAAAAGAGAATGTCTCTATTATTGGCAAAGGAACGCTAGATGGACGCTCGGCGGAAACTTTTGCTACTTGGCGCAAAGATCAGAAAGCCTCTCAGCTACTAAGCAGAGAGATGAATCACAATAATACCCCTTTTGTGGAGAGACAATTTGGTGCAGGTCATTTGCTCCGCCCACAAATGATTCAGTTCTTTCGATGCAAAAATATATTAGTAGAAGATGTAACCATTACCGATTCACCATTCTGGTGCATTCATCTGCTTCAGTCGGAGAATGCCACCTTTCGTGCCATTAACTTCATAGCTAGCAATGCCAATAATGATGGCATCGACCCTGAGTATTCGCGCAATGTATTGATCGAGAATATCAATTTCGATAACAGTGATGACAATGTGGCTATCAAAGCCGGTCGCGATTATGAGGGCAGAAGTACCGCTACACCGTCCGAGAATATCATTATACGCAACTGCCGCTTCAAGGGGCTGCATGGTGTGGTGATTGGCAGCGAAATGTCGGCAGGTGTGCGCAATGTGTTTGTGGAAAACTGTAGTTATGCTGGCTATGTAAAACGCGGTATCTATCTAAAATCGAACCCTGATAGAGGAGGCTATATAAAGGATGTGTATATAAACAACGTGGAGTTTGGAAATGTGGAAGACTGCTTCTATGTCACCTCTTTCTATCAAGGGCAAGGAGCAGGTTTTGCTACAGATATCCAAAATGTATATGTGAATAATCTGAAGTGCAAGAAAGCCGATGCTGGTGGTATTATTATTCAAGGCTTCTCCGAATTGCCTGTACGCAATTTCCGCTTTCGTGAGGTGATTATTGATAGTGCCGGGGTGGCAATGAGTCTCACCAACGCCGAGCAGATTGAATTCAACAATGTGAGTATTGGTGGGGTGGTAGATCAAGCACCAAGTGCAGTGGGACACGATGCGAAATAACCAAAAGGCTACTATCCGGTAATAATGGGTAGTAGCCTTTTGTTTATTATTTGTAACGCTCCAGTGCTCTGTAGTGTGTTGTAAATAAAGATGGTTAAGCCAACCGTCATCATGCGGAAGATGTATTCCTTAAGTACAAGAAGCAGGCAA
>CAMTOQ010000027.1 GCA_947074205.1 uncultured Bacteroides sp.
GTCCTCACTGCCACGCAGAAGGTGCTTATGGCGACCAATGCGAAAAGTGTGGTACTTCGCTAAACCCTACCGATCTTATCAACCCTAAGAGTGCTATCAGCGGTAGCCATCCGGTGATGAGAGAGACTAAACATTGGTACTTGCCACTCGACAAGCACGAAGAGTGGTTGCGTCAATGGATTTTGGAAGATCACAAAGAGTGGCGTCCTACCGTTTACGGTCAATGCAAAAGCTGGTTGGATATGGGCTTGCACCCTCGTGCGGTGAGCCGCGACTTGGACTGGGGTATCCCTGTGCCTGTCGAAGGTGCAGAAGGCAAAGTGCTTTACGTATGGTTTGATGCGCCTATCGGCTACATCTCGAACACTAAAGAGTTGCTTCCTGATACTTGGGAAACTTGGTGGAAGGATAAAGATACTCGCCTAGTGCATTTCATCGGTAAGGACAACATCGTGTTCCATTGCATCGTGTTCCCTGCTATGTTGAAGGCCGAAGGTAGCTATATCTTGCCCGACAACGTGCCTAGCAACGAGTTCTTGAACCTCGAAGGCGACAAGATCTCTACTTCTAGAAACTGGGCGGTTTGGTTGCACGAATACCTAGAAGATTTCCCAGGCAAGCAAGACGTGTTGCGCTATGTGCTCACAGCCAATGCGCCTGAAACAAAAGATAACGACTTTACTTGGGCCGACTTCCAAGCACGCAACAACAACGAACTAGTAGCTGTTTATGGCAACTTCGTGAACCGTGCCATGGTGTTGACACAAAAGTATTTCGACGGCAAAGTGCCTGCTGCAGGCGAGTTGACCGACTACGATAAAGAGACGCTAGCCGAGTTTGCTGGTGTGAAGCAAGAGGTAGAAAAGCTACTCGATGTGTTTAAGTTCCGCGACGCTCAAAAAGAGGCGATGCACCTAGCACGTATCGGTAACAAATACCTAGCTGATACTGAGCCTTGGAAATTGGCGAAGACTGACATGGAGCGTGTAGGTACTATCCTCAACATCTCGTTGCAGTTGGTGGCCAATCTTGCTATCGCTTTCGAACCATTCTTGCCTTTCAGCTCTGAGAAGTTGCGCCAAATGTTGAACGTAGAGCATTGCGACTGGTCTCAACTAGGTAGCAGCGATCTATTGGCAGTGGGCCATCAGCTAAACAAGCCTGAGTTGTTGTTCGAAAAGATTGAAGACGAAGCTATTCAAGCACAAGTTCAACGTCTGCTCGATACGAAGAAGGCCAACGAAGAGGCGAACTACAAAGCTAACCCTATCCGTCCAAACATCGAGTTCGATGATTTCTTGAAACTAGACGTTCGTGTGGGTACGGTGCTAGAGTGTACTAAGGTGCCAAAGGCCGACAAGTTGTTGCAGTTCAAGATCGAAGATGGTCTAGAGACTCGTACCATCGTGAGCGGCATTGCACAGCACTATAAGCCCGAAGAGCTAGTAGGCAAGCAAGTTTGCTTTGTGGCCAACTTTGCCCCTCGCAAGCTGAAAGGCATTATGAGCGAAGGTATGATTCTATCGGCCGAAAACAACGACGGTTCACTATCGGTAATCACTCCAATGAGAGAGGTGAGACCAGGTAGCGAAGTGAAATAATCGGCTTCTCCACACGTGGGAGAGCTAACGAAATAGCAAAAGGAGTTAAAGTATATTGCCCAATGTGCAATGGCTTTAACTCCTTTTCTTTATTTTTGTAGACTACAACTCATTAAACAACCGAGAAAAACGAATGGCTACCTCACTGAAACACAAAACTGCCGGTGCACTGCTTTGGAACTTACTAGACCGAGGCGGACAGCAGGTGTTGCTATTTGTGGTGGGTATCTTGGTAGCCAACATCTTGACGGTGGCCGACTATGCCTTGGTGGGTATGCTAGCGCTGTTCTCGGCCGTAGCCACCATCTTGCTCGACAGTGGATTTACCACCGCACTGATACAACGCCAAAAGGTAAGCGATGTGGAATACAGTTCGGTGTTCTGGTTCAACCTCGGCATTAGCGGATTGCTCTATGCGTTGCTGGTGGCCCTTTCGCCCTTGGTGGCGCGGTTCTTCGGTCAGCCGCAATTGGTCCCCATCTCCTTTGTCATCTTCCTGGCCCTGCCCATCAATGCTTTGTCGTTGGTACAGACCGCCATCCTCAATAAAGAGGTGCGTTTCAAGAAACTCACCCAAATCAACCTTGTCAGCATGACGATATCGGGCTGCTCGGCTTTGGCGCTGGCACTGCTGGGTTGTGGGGTGTGGACTTTGGCATGGCAGCCTGTGATACTGGCAGCAGTACGTGCCGCATTGCTGTGGAGCCGTACCGACTGGCATCCGTTGCGGGTGTTCAGTAGGGAGGCGATACGTTCGCTGTTTGGCTATGCATCGAGCCTGCTCTTTGCCAGCCTTATCAACACCTGCTTCCTCAATGTCTACTCGTTTATCATCGGTAAGCTCTATCCGCTACGCGAACTGGGCTTCTATACTCAAGGCAATAAGATGTGCGAGATGGGTGTATCGCTGCTCTACGGTAGCATACAAAACGCCACATTGCCGATATTCAGCACCATACAAGACGATCGCGAACGACTGATTCGTGCCTACCGCAAGACGATACGCTTCACAGCTTTCGTCACCTTTCCGCTGATGGCAGGACTCTTTGCGGCCGCCGGTCCGGTGATTCGATTGCTACTTAAAGAGGAGTGGTGGCCCACCATCCCCTTCTTGCAACTGCTGGCTGCCGGAGGCTGTTTCACTATCCTCACCGCCATCAACAACAACTTTATCAAGATCAGCGGTCACACCCGTGGCATCTTGCAACTAGAATATTATAAGATAGTGCTCACGGTGGTGGTGGTACTTTGTACCTACCGCTATGGCGCGCTGACCCTTGTAGCCGGATTGGTGCTCACCCGCCTATTGGTCTATATCATCAATATGATTTATACATGGCGCCTCACGGGCTACTCCGTTTGGAAACAGATGTGCGACTTCACGCCCTACCTCGTATTAGCCGCCGTGATGTGTGCCGCCCTTATCGGTTTGACACAAGTCATTGCTAGCGACCTTTGGCTGTTGTTAGCACAGATCGCCGCAGGGGCCATCATCTATATCGGCCTAGCATGGATCACCGGCTCAAAGATATTGAAAGAAGCTCTGGCACTACTCACTAAAAAGACTCCTACTGATGCAGAATAACCCTCCGAAAGTCAGCGTATTGATGCTGACCTACAATCAGGAACAATACATAGACGAAGCCATTCGCAGCGTGATGATTCAGCAAACCAATTTCTCTTTCGAGTTGGTGATAGGCAACGACTGTAGCACCGACGGTACTGCTGCTCGCTGCAAGGCGTGGCAGGCTCGCTATCCGCACCGCATACACTTGATAGATCGCCCCAAGAACCTCGGTTTGGCGCAGAACTTTATGCAGACCTATGCCGAGTGCAAAGGGAAGTATGTAGCCATCTGCGAAGGCGACGACTACTGGTGTGCTGCCGACAAGCTGCAAGTACAGGTAGACTTTCTGAACGCCCACCCCGACTACTCGTGCTGCTTTCACAGGGTGGTGAACTACTACGAAGATCGTGGCACCAAGAGTTTGAGCAATGGCGGTCAGAAGACCAATACCAACATCATCGACCTAGCGCGTGGCAACTACATCTCCAACGTGTCGGCCGTGTTTCGTCGCAACCTCTTCGGCCCATTGCCCGATTGGTTTGCACAAGTCAGCACCTACGACTACGCCCTGCATCTGCTCAACGCACAGTATGGTAAGCTGCACTACATGCACCGCCCCATGGCTGTGTACCGTCAGCATGGCCGTGCCATCTGGAGCGAAGCCGGCATGGACAAAAAGCTCGACATCGCCTTAGTGATTCGCGAGCTGCTGATGAACTACTTCCGTCCTATCCGAACCGATGTGTACGATGCCCTCCGCACGGCGCACTCCAACATCTGCCTCAATCTAATCGGCTACTATCAGCGCACACACAACGAAGAAGGCGTCACTCAAACCGAGCAACGCCTCCTGAACTATCGTCCCGAACTGACTATAAATGATGTACGACAACTAGAGTGGCAGCGAAGCCATCCCAGTGCATCAACCCGCCTCAGAAGGCTTCTGAAGCAAGGAATTAGCGCCTGCCGTGGATTGGTTTCAAGGGTAGTGCCGCTGCCTAGGATTAAGGGGGAGTAGAAAGAAAACAGCTCCCCGCTTTCTTTTTTCCCGTCTAAAAGCTATATTTGTATAAACCTGATACAGAAAGCATTCGGTTACTTCACCTTAAATTGAACGGATATGGATAAGATAGAAAACAAAGCACAATATGCGTGGGCCGTTAGGCGAATGCAACTGCTATTGCCCTTCGTTGATGAAACCACCCCCGTTGACGATCCCTACTTTATCGAGTTTGCCCATCTCGCCAAGATTGTGGCGGAGTATAGGGAGGCATCTTTTACTGAGAATGTTCAGAGTGAAACTTCGACAAGATAGATGCTTACTTACATCTTTATGATCCATACACTTTCATCTACACTCTAACTATTAACAAGTTATAGTTGCAAGTACGGATACAAGTACATATCTTTGTCATAAAATAAGGAGGTTTTATGAAGACAGCCAATTACACTGATTTAAGAGCGAACCTTAAAGGATATATCGATTCTGTGATTGACGATTGCGATACGGTGTTTATTAATCGTGGCAATGGCACGGGAGTGGTAATGATTTCCCTAGAAGAGTACAACTCGCTAAAGGAGACGGAATACATCATGTCGTCCGAACAGACCATGAATGATATTCGCAGAGGTGAGGAAGAGCTTAGAGAAGGGAAAGGAATTGAGGTAAATATAGACAGTCTATGAAGCTTATATTTACGCCCACTGCCCTCTCACATTGGGAATATTGGAAAAAAAACGATCCCAATCTAGCCAAACGCATTAAAAGATTACTTGCCGACATCATGGAACATCCCTATTCGGGGATAGGCAAACCCGAACCGCTAAAATATGAACTTGCCGGCAAATGGTCCAGGCGAATTAATGCCGAACATCGAATAATTTATTCAGTACACGATGATAGAATAGAGATCTATATCTTCTCTATGAGGTATCATTATTCTAAGAAGTAGGCTCACCCACCCACCTATCACAAAAAAAGAAGCACCCCTTGCGGAATGCTTCTCTTTTTTTTTATCTCGGAATAGAATTATCGGCAAATTACTTGCTGATGTTAACTCTTTTTTCTTTGATTCTAGCTTTCTTTCCTGTAAGGGCACGCAAGTAGTAAAGTTTAGCGCGACGAACTTTACCCACTTTGTTCACCTCGATGCTGTCGATAGCAGGAGATTCGATTGGGAAAATTCTTTCTACGCCGATTGTACCAGACATTTTGCGAACAGTAAAGCGTTTTTTCTCACCGTGACCAGCGATTTTGATAACAACACCACGGTACAACTGTACACGCTCTTTGTTACCCTCGATAATACGATATGCTACAGTTACAGTATCACCTGCTTTGAATTTTGGATGCTGTTTGCCAGTAGCAAATGCTTCTTCTGCAATTTTAATTAAATCCATTTTTGCTTATTATTAAATTGTTTATCGTTACAACGCAACATATCAGGCAACACTCTCCTGACAGCGATTGCGCGAAAGCGGTGCAAAGTAACTGCTTTTTTGCCACATTACCAACTATTTATATTATATTTGTCACATCAATTAACAGAAAGATTATGAAAAGATTACGAATTGCGTATATGGCCGGGGTGTTGCTGGTAAGCACTGCTCTTGGCATGACGAGTTGTGACAAACGCTACAAGGTGGTAAAGACCGACGGGAAGCTGATTTCAGTGGACTCGACGTGGGATGCTTATACTGATAGCGCCACTTTGGCCCTGCTCGAACCCTACAAAAACGCAGTAGACAGTATGATGAACAAGGTTAGAGGCGTGAGCTTGGTAACCATGGACAACAGTAAACCAGAAGGATTATTATCGAACCTCGTGGCCGACGTGCTACGCGAAGCAGCTACACCTACATTGGGCCACCCTGCAGATATGGGCTTAGTGAACCGTGGCGGTCTGCGCAACATCCTTGGCGAAGGAAACATTACAACGGGCAATATCTTCGAGATTCTGCCTTTCGAAAACTCACTATGTATTCTCACCATCAGTGGCCGCACACTCAAAGAACTCTTTGTGGCTATAGCGCAACGTGGTGGCGAAGGGGTAAGTGGCGTCACTCTGACACTTGGTCCCAACAACACGGTGATCAATGGTCTGATCGATGGTAAACCGGTAGACGAGGACAAAGAGTACACCGTGGCTACTGTAGACTACTTGGCCGAAGGCAACGACGGAATGGTGCCATTGATGGCCGCTCGCAGTCGTGTGTGCCCCGAAGGTGCTACTTTGCGTGGACTCTTTATGGAGTATGTCGATGGTCAAACAGCCAAAGGCAAACCCATTACAGCAAAGATGGAAGGACGTATCACTGTGAAGAAATAACGGAATCCTATACCCAACTATAAACAAACTACCCAGATGAAAACCAAACAATTGACTATATGGATGGTGATGCTACTGCTCATTGGCACATCATCTTCTATCTGCGCTCAAAAGCAGATCAACCTGTTGCATACCAGCGACACGCATAGCCGCATCGAAACAATCGATGTAGCGGGCAACAACCCCGATGCGGGCAAAGGGGGCTTCGCACGCCGATTGGCTCTGATCAACCAGATGCGCGAAAAAGATCCTAACTTACTATTATTCGATTGTGGCGACTTCTCGCAAGGCACCCCTTACTACAATATGTTCAAGGGCGAAGTAGAGGTGAAGATGATGAACGAGATGAAGTACACCGCGGGCCTTATCGGCAACCACGAGTTCGACTTCGGAGTGGAAAACTTGGCTAAACTCTGCAAGATGGCCAACTTCCCTATCCTTGCTACTAATCTTGATGTACAATACACGGCGCTCAACGGCCTGTTAAAACCTTATATCATCCTAGAGAATCAAGGTGTAAAGATTGGCGTTATCGGTGTGACGGCTCAGCTTATCGGCTTGGTTCAAGCCAGCAACTGCGAAGGTGTGCTCTACGAAGAGCCTGTAGATGCTGCCAACCGCGTAGCAGCTTACTTGAAGGGCGAGGAGAAGTGTGACGTAGTGATCTGCTTGTCTCACCTAGGCATCACGTCCGACGAATTGTTTATCAGCCAAACTGCCAATATCGATGTGGTACTTGGCGGACACTCGCACAGCCTTACACCCGAGCCTCGCTACTATATGAATAGCAATGGCCAGCAGGTGATGCTGATGCACCCGGGCAGAAACGGTGTATTTGTAAGCGATGTGCAGATCACTGTAGAGTAAGTTCTATACCAACAACGCACCTCACAATTCTTTAACCTCGACTTTTATTTCTTGATATACGATGAAACAGCTCTTATTCGTTGGATGGCTACTATTGATGCAGCTGGTCGCTTCGGTGGCCGGCAATAACGGAACAACGCAGGATGTACGCCACCTGCTTGCAGCACAAACCATTGGTGAGGCAGGCGATAGCAATGCCGCATGCCAACAGTGGGTAGACTCGGTGATGAATACCCTCAGCACCGAGGAGAAGGTGGGACAGCTCTTTGTCTACACCATCGAACCTTCCATGGTGAGCCGAAACATAGACCTGCTACAACGTGTAGTGGGCGACTATAAGGTGGGCGGATTGCTCTTCTCGGGGGGAACCATCGAGAACCAAGTACAGCTCACCAATCTGGCTCAGCTCACCGCCAACGTGCCGCTGCTCATCACCTTCGATGGCGAATGGGGGCTAGCAATGCGCCTCAAGGAGACACCTAGTTTTCCTCGCAACATGGTGCTGGGCTGCATCGAAGACAATAGTCTGCTCTACGAATATGGCAAAGAGGTGGCACGTCAGTGCAAAGAGATAGGGGTGCAGGTCAACTTCGCTCCTGTGGCCGATGTTAATATCAACCCCAAGAATCCCGTTATCAATACCCGCTCGTTTGGCGAAAACCCCAAGCGTGTCACCGACAAGGTGGTGGCCTACAGTCTGGGACTGGAGCACAACGGTGTACTGGCGGTAGCCAAACATTTCCCCGGTCACGGCGACACCAACGTAGATTCGCACAAGGCTCTACCCACCCTTCCCTTCAACCGTCAGCGTTTGGATAGCATCGAGCTTTATCCCTTCCGCGAGATGGTGCAATATGGGGTGAGTGGCGTGATGGTGGGCCATCTATTTGTGCCTGCCCTCGAGCCAAAGAACAATCTGCCTTCATCGCTTTCGCACAACATTGTGCAAGGTATGCTAGTCGATACCCTCGGCTTCAAAGGGCTCATCTTTACCGATGCCTTGGCCATGAAAGGAGTATCGGGACACGCTAACGTCTGCCTCAAAGCTCTGATGGCGGGCAATGACATGGTACTGACTCCACCCACCGTGAAGCGTGAGCTAGATGGTGTGATCGATGCCGTGAAGCGTGGCGAGATGCCGATGAGTCTGCTCAACGAGAAGTGTCGCAAGGTGCTTACCTACAAATATATGTTGGGCCTCAACCAACGCAAGGAGATCGATCTGACCAATATCAACGCACGCATCAACACACCTACTACGCGCGACTTGATGCGCCGACTAGAGACAGCATCTATCACACTGCTAAAGAATAGCGACAACCTATTGCCGCTGCCCACTCAACAAGAAAACCCGGTGTTGCTACTCGAGATTGGTACTCCCGAGGCTTTCAACCCACTAGCCGAGAAGATAAAGGAGTTCAATAAGGTGAAGCGCATCCGTGTGCATAGCGGCATGAACGAAGCCGAGGTGCTACGAGATATCGCCTTCTACCCACAAGTCATTGTAGCGGTGGGCGAACAGAAACCAGCCGGTTTCGAACCTTTCCTCAATAAACTGATGGCAAAGAAGGATGTACCACCCGTAACGATGATCTACTTCACCCCGGCGCGCACCATGCTACAGCTTCCTGCGGCTACCCGCAAGGCACAAGCAGTGTTGCTGGCCCACAGCCGCAGCAGCGAGGTGATGAAATACAGCGCCGCCATTTTGTTTGGCCGTGCACGTGTGGACGGTAGACTCTCGGCCAGCGTAGGCACACTGTTTGCCGAAGGGGCAGGTATCACAATTGGCCCCGAAGCGCCTGTGATGTCCTCTCCAGGAACGATATTGGGCAAGATGGTTCAGCCCGCCCTTCGTCAGATGAAGGTGGATGAAACCGACCTACCCGAGGCTGCTCCCCTAGTAGAGGAGCAATCTTTCTTATTAGAAGATATGGAGATAGACCCCACACAAGCGCAAGGCTTAGAGGGGATTGATGAGATTGTGTTAGAGGGACTGAACGAGAGTGCTTTCCCCGGCTGCCAGGTGGTAGTACTCAAAGACGGAAAGAAGATTTACGACAAGGCTTTTGGCACGATGGCGGGAGATGGAAGCGACTCGGTAACGATATCGACACTCTACGATGTGGCTTCGCTAACCAAGACGAGCGCCACGCTACTAGCGGTGATGAAGCTCTACGATGAAGGAAAGTTGAACCTCACCGACCCTATATCCAAACATCTGCCTTGGCTCAAAGGAACGGACAAGGCGGCCATCACGGTGCAAGAGTTACTCTACCACCAGTCGGGACTCCCTGCCAGCATCAACTTCTACATCGACCTGATCGATAAGGAGAGCTACGAGGGAAATCTCTTCTCGAACAAGCGTACGCCCAAACATACTGTGATGCTAGGACGCAACTCCTGGGGCAATGCCAAACACAAGTTCCTACCCGAATATGCCAGTAAGGTGCGCACCGATAGCCACACCACGCAGGTGAACGATGAGCTTTGGATCACGCCAAGCTTCAACGAGGTGATGCGCCAAAAGATAGTAGATGCAAAGTTGGGCCCCAAGCGCTACCGCTATAGCGACATCAGCTTTGTGCTGCTTCACTATATTGCCGAGAAGATTAGCGGTGAGTCGCTAGACAACTACCTAGCCAAGAACTTCTACGAACCAATGGGGCTGCATCAAACGGGCTTCCAACCCTTGAACCATTTTGAGAAGGCAGCCATAGCGCCATCGGCCTATGACCAGTTCTTCCGCAAACAAGTGGTACAAGGTTTTGTACACGATGAAACAGCTGCTCTTCATGGCGGAGTTGCCGGAAGTGCCGGCCTCTTCTCCACCGCGCAAGAGATAGCTTGCATCTATCAGATGCTACTCAATGAAGGAGAATGGAACGGCAAGCGCTATCTTAGTGCATCGACCTGCCAGCTCTTCACCGGCAAACGCTCGTCCACCAGTCGCCGTGGCCTCGGCTTCGACCGACCCGATGTGAAGGACCCACAGAAGAGCCCTTGCGCAGAGAATGCTCCCGGTAGCACCTTTGGCCACACCGGCTTTACAGGCACTTGTGTATGGGCCGATCCGACTCACAACATCGTATATGTGCTCCTTAGCAACCGCACCTACCCTAGCGTGCTCAACCGCAAGTTTAGTCAGCTCAACATCCGCCCCAGAATTCAAGAGGTGATTTACAATACCGTGAAGTAGATCAAGTTCCCATTGGCAGTAGTGGCACAGCCTGCTGTGCTGTCCAATAAAGCGTCCAACAACACGTCCTATACTGCATAAATGCAAATACGTCCAACCACACGCTTATCTCGCGTACAGTTGGACGTATTTGTATTTTTTTGTGTCTAAGAGGAGAGTTATCTTCTAGTAGGCTCTACCCCATAGCTATACTCCATAGCAAAGTCATTGCTAATGCCACCATCCTTATATAGGTAGTTGGCTTTGAAGTCGAATTTATAAAAATAAGCAGAATTTGGAACAAAAATATTGTTGTTAGCATCCACGATATTGATTACAGCTAGGCGACCATTGCCTGGGTTGTTTGGGTCCATTTCAATAGAACGTACTCTAGTAGCCAGAGTCTTCAAAGTAGTGGTATTGGCAGGGTCGTTGGTACGCTTCGTGTAGCTCATGCAACGAATCTTCAAGTCGATAAGTTTTGCATCGCTGGGATACACCTCAAAAGGAAGCTTCAACTGCCCATTGGCATCGAAGGCATAGATTTTCGAATTGTCTACAATAATTTCAAAGTCATCACCTTCCTTGCTGCCACAAGCCGATAATGATACCATCAGCACAGTAACCACAAATAATAGATAGCTTAATTTTCTCATAAATATAATTGTAATTGGTTTTAGTTCAATTGCGTGTTGTCTGTGTGTTTTCTAATAAAAAGGAGGATAGTCAACGTATCCTCCTCTTTGTATTATCTTTTTAGGTAGGCTAATCTCTTACAGCTCTTTCAACTCCCAAGCCAAAGCACTTGCACCCAATACGGCTGCATCAGCATCTTTCAACTCAGAAACGAGCAATTTAGTTTTGCCTCTAAAGATGGCAAGCACATTGTCTTCCATCGACTTATGAATAGGTTTCATGATATAGTCGCCCGACTTAGCTAGACCACCAAATAGCACGATAGCTTCGGGGCTAGAGAAAGCAATGAAATCGGCTAGCGCTTCGCCCAAGATGTTACCAGTAAATTGGAAGATCTCTTGTGCCAATAGGTCGCCTTGAACAGCTGCATCGTATACATCTTTCGACGTGATATTATCAGGATTGATCTTGCGCAACAAGCTCTCTTCGGTGCGTGCTGTCAAGAACTCACGAGCAGTGCGAGCCAAACCAGTGGCCGAGCAGTAAGTTTCCAAACAGCCGTGACGGCCACAACCGCATAGACGACCATTACCGCGACGCATGATGACATGGCCTAGCTCACCGGCAAAACCGTCGTGACCATATACCACTTGTCCGTTGATAACGATACCGCTACCTACACCTGTACCAAGGGTAATCATGATAAAGTCTTTCATACCACGAGCTGCACCGTAAGTCATTTCGCCTACTGCTGCTGCATTGGCATCGTTGGTCAGAGCCGTAGGAATACCTAGGCGATCTTCGAACATATTGGCCAAGTGGATGATACCTTTCCAAGGAAGGTTGGGTGCGAACTCTATGGTTCCGCTATAATAATTGCCATTAGGGGCACCGATACCGATACCTTTAATCTTTTCTACCCCACCTTGCTCTATGATGAGTGGAAGCAAGTTTTTGCAAACTTCGTCTACATAGTCTTCTACTGCTTCATGGGTTTGTGTTTTTATCGATCCGCTCGAAACGATGTTGCCGCGGGCATCTACAATGCCAAAGACGGTGTTAGTTCCGCCTATGTCTATCCCCACTACGTAGGGCTTTTCCATCTTAGAATTCATGATACTGTATTGTTTAAAGGATTAAATATTAGGTGTTAGTTTTTCAGTGAGGCAAAAATACAGAAACTACTGTGAGCCTGCAAAGATATTTTAGGAAAAAGTATCTTATAATAATGAATTTTTATCCCAAATGGCGGAATGAACGATGAATTGTAAGAGAGCTATGATGAGGAGCTTAGCCCCTTCGTACTAAAAAATAAAAACCGCCACTCCCTTTTTATTGGAAGCAGCGGCCTTGTTTAGTATGATTAATTGGTTGATTTCTTTTATTTAGAAGTTGGCACACTTCGCTTCAAAACAACTAGTATTTCGTTCAGAATAACCGATGGGTCTATTATTATTCTTGCGTTTCTATTCCCAGCATCAGCTGCACGCCAAAATAGATGCTGTGGTCAACTCCCTGACTAAGGCAGCAATTAACGAAGTTCAATTCATACTTATCTCCGGAGCTAGGTAGCAGCCAATTCTTACGAGTGTCATAAATGCCTAAAGTGGCAATGTAGTAGCCCGGCTTCTCTGCCTTGGTTATCGACTTGATAGCAAGTTCTAAGCCGGTGTATCGAGGGTTGGCAGGAATCTCTTCTAGCCTAATGGACTCCAAATAGATTTTACTAATATCTGTTTCAGGTGGATTTACAATAAACACCACTTCAGTTTCTGCATTAGAATCCATCACATACACTTTAGGTTCTATAGCAAATGAGCATTTTGATTCATCGGAACTGTTACCACTATCACAGCTGCTAAACAGCGCCAAGGAGAGTAGCATCACTAAAGATAAAAGTTTTTGTTTCGTTTTCATATTCATAAAGATTGATAGTACAATATATTATATATTTCTCTAGATATCATCATCAAGGCCATAGTAGAGACCGGTGCTAAATTCACCTGTGCGATACTTATCTTCTATTTGCAGATAGGTCTTATTGAATTCTAGTTTGTACTTATACTTAGCGTCGGGCACGAGGCGATTGCCAGATCCATCGACTACACCTAGAGTCACAGCCCACAATGGTTCTTGGGCATAGATTTGTTCCAATGATAGAATAGCCAGTTTCCAACGCAACTCAAAGTCGGGGTCGGTAGAGAAGGCTTCATAGTTCAAAGTAGTGACACCCAGCTGCGACATCTCGATTGCTACATCGGGATTAACATAGACGGTTATTGTACAAGTAAGATCATCGGCCATCTTCACAAAACCGCCTTGCTCCAACACCACAAGCACTTCTGAGGGGTCAATGATAAGTTCATGTTTGTCATTATCATTGCTGCAAGATGTAAATAGAAAAGAGGTAAGCAGCGCCATTAAGGCACCAATTAGATATGCATTTATTCTCATCATGTTCATATTTAGATAGTAAAGTTCTTAACAAATGTAATAACTTTTAGATACCCTCTAAACATTTATTTTAAAAAAAATGATACTAACTGCAACTTTTGCTATATACCTTGCGTCTAATGGTGTAAATCGATAGAAAATCTTATATAAAAGAAACATTGTGATTACCCTAAAAAACATCAATAAGACCTACTACAACGGAGCGCCGCTCCATGTACTGAAAGGCATCGACCTCGAGATTGGCAAGGGCGAGTTTGTTTCCATCATGGGCTCTTCGGGCTCGGGCAAGTCTACCCTACTCAACATCTTGGGGATTCTCGACAACTACGACGAGGGCGAGTACTACCTCAACGGCACACTTATCAAGAAGCTCAGCGAAAACAAGGCGGCCGAGTATCGCAACCGCATGATTGGGTTTATCTTCCAATCGTTCAACCTGATATCTTTTAAGAATGCCATGGAGAATGTGGCCCTGCCGCTGTTCTACCAAGGGGTGAACCGCAAGAAGCGCAACGCACTGGCACTGGAGTACCTCGATAAACTAGGTTTGAAAGATTGGGCGCACCACATGCCCAACGAGATGAGTGGTGGACAGAAACAGCGTGTGGCCATTGCCCGTGCCTTGATTACCCGTCCCGACATCATCCTAGCCGATGAGCCTACGGGTGCTTTGGATAGTAAGACATCGGTAGAGGTGATGCAAATCTTGAAAGATCTGCACGCTCAGGGAATGACCATTGTAGTGGTGACCCACGAAAGTGGTGTGGCCAACCAGACCGATAAGATTGTACACATCAAAGATGGTATCATCGAGCGTATCGAAGAGAATCTGAACCACGACGCGTCGCCTTTTGGCATCGACGGATTTATGAAATAGCCTTGTAGCACCCACCTAATAATAGAATAACCATGTTTGATATTTGGCAAGAGATATACAGCACCATCCGCCGCAACAAGCTGCGCACTGCCCTCACCGGGTTTGCCATCGCTTGGGGGATCTTCATGCTGATTGTGCTGCTGGGCGCGGGCAACGGACTGATTCATGCGTTTTCGGCAGAGACCGAGCGACAAGACTACAACTCGATGAAGATATTTCCCGGACGCACCACCAAAGCATTTGATGGACTAAAGGAAGGGCGAAGCATAGAGTTCGACAACCGCGACGTCACCTCTACTCAAGAGCAGTTTCACAATACTGTGAAGGAGATAGGCGCCAATGTACGACAAAGTTCACAAACGGTGAGTTTTGGACCGGAGTACATCAACATTGGCTTGACCGGAGTCTACCCCAACACATTGGAGCTTGAATCGTTCTGGCACTACAGAGGGAGATTTCTCAACGAGCTAGACTTGAAGGAGCGACGCAAAGTCATCGTGCTACACAAGCGCACTGCCGAGGTGCTGTTCGACAAAAGCAAAACCGACCCCATAGGGCAGTTGGTCAACGTAAACGGTAATATGTTTAAGGTGGTGGGGCTGTACAACAGCAACGCAACTAGCGCCGACAACAACGGCCTAATACCTTATACCACCCTGCAAATCATCTATAACAAGGGAGATAAGCTAAACAACTTCGCCTTTACCACAAAGGGGCTAGAAGATATGGCCAGCAGCGAGGCTTTCGAAGAGGATATGCGCAAAATGCTGGGCAGCCGCCACCGCTTCGACCCTACCGATGATAGTGCAGTGTGGATATGGAACCGCTTTAAGCAGTATCTACAGAGCCAAGGAGCGATGAGCATACTGAGCACAGCCATCTGGGTGATTGGTATCTTTACGCTGCTTAGCGGCATTGTGGGGGTATCCAACATTATGCTCATCACCGTAAAGGAGCGCACACGCGAGTTTGGTATTCGCAAGGCATTGGGCGCAAAACCTCGTTCCATCCTCTTCCTTATTATAGTAGAGAGTGTGTTCATCACTACCTTCTTTGGTTACATAGGCATGGTGGCAGGCATTGGCGCCACCGAATGGATGGACAGCGCTTTTGGCAATCAGACGATGGACAACGGGATGTGGAGTTCTACCGTCTTCTCCGACCCCACCGTAGACCTAAAGATTGCTATCCAAGCCACGGTTACTCTTATCATTGCGGGCACGCTGGCTGGATTCTTCCCAGCACGCAAAGCCGTTCGCATCAGTCCTATTGAAGCACTTAGAGCCGATTAACGATTATGAGATTTGACAGAGATATATTCGAAGAGATACTAATCACCATCACCCGCAATCGCACACGCAGTTTCCTTACTGCCTTCGGGGTGTTTTGGGGTATCTTTATGCTGGTTGCCTTGATAGGAGGCGGTCAGGGCATGCAGCAGATGATGCAATCGCAGTTCGAGGGGTTTGCTACCAACTCGGGGTTTCTGTGGCCACAACAAACGGGCGAAGCTTACAAAGGCTTTCGCAAAGGCCGTTGGTGGTCGATGGATATAGACGATGTGGCACGACTGAAAAAGCTAGACGAGATAGATGTGGTGACACCTACGCTGAGCCGTTGGAACAGAAACGCCATCTTTCAAGATAAAAAGAGCGATGTAATTGTTAAGGGACTCTATCCCGACTACAACAAGATTGAGGAACTGGATATCATCAAGGGACGCTTAATCAACGATGTAGATATTCGCGAAGAGCGCAAGGTGGCCGTCATTGGCGACCGTATCTACGAGAACCTGTTCGAGAAAGAGGCCGATCCCATTGGCAAATATGTCCAAGTAGATGGTATCTACTACCGAGTGGTGGGGGTAGCCAAGTCCAACGGGAATATCAATATTCAGGGCGACAATGCCGAGAGTATCATCATCCCATTTACCACGATGCAGAAGGCCTATAACGTGGGACGAAACATCGAGCTGCTCTGCTTCACCGTGAAGCCCGGCGTGGTGGTGAGCGAGATACAAGATAAGATTGAGGGGGTGATTAAGGAACCTCACCTCATTGCTCCCAACGATACGCAGGCGTTGATGCTGCTCAACACAGAAGCGATGTTTAGCATGATGGACAACCTCTTCACCGGCATACATATATTGATATGGATGGTGGGACTGGGCACACTGCTAGCCGGGGCCATCGGGGTATCGAACATTATGATGGTAACGGTAAAAGAGCGTACCACCGAGATTGGTATCCGCCGCGCCATCGGAGCTCGTCCACAGGACATCTTGCAGCAGATCCTTTCGGAGAGTATCGTGCTCACTACCGTAGCCGGTATGGCCGGCATCAGCTTCGGGGTGATGGTGTTGCAGTTGCTGGAGCTGGGCACAACAGATGAGGGCAAGGTCTACAATTTCCAAGTATCCTTCTGGCTAGCCATCGGGGTATGTGTACTGCTTGCAGTGCTGGGAGTGCTGGCCGGACTAGCACCTGCCTACCGAGCCATGGCTATTCGCCCCATCGAAGCGATACGCGACGAGTAGTCGGTCCACCTATCTCATAAAACTAAAAACATATACTTGAATCAATAATAAAAAAACTCTATAACAATGAAGAAGTTCTTTAAAGTCAGTCTGCTTATCCTTATAGCAGTTCTCCTATTGGGCACATTTGTATTCCTTTATCAGAAGTCTAAACCCAAAGTGGTAGTCTACGAATTGGTATCACCCTCGGTGGACGACCTCGAGAAGAGCACCGTAGCTACTGGTAAGATTGAACCACGCGACGAGATTTTGATCAAGCCACAGATCTCGGGCATCATCGATGTGGTGTACAAAGAGGCTGGTCAGAAGATTAAGAAAGATGAGGTGATTGCCAAAGTGAAGGTAATCCCCGAACTAGGCCAACTCAATGCTGCCGAAAGCCGCATCCGCCTAGCACAGATCAACAACACGCAGACGAAAACCGATTTCGATCGTATCGAGAAACTCTACAACGACAAGTTGGTGAGCAAGGAAGATTACGAGAAGAGTGGCGTGTCACTGAAACAGTCTAACGAGGAGTTGCAAGCTGCACAAGATGCGTTGGAGATTATCAAAGACGGTATCACTAAGAACAGTGCCTCTTTCTCGAGCACACTGATTCGCTCTACCATCGATGGTTTGATTCTAGATGTGCCGGTAAAGGCGGGTAACTCGGTAATCATGAGTAACACGTTTAATGATGGTACTACCATCGCTACCGTAGCCAATATGAACGACTTGATCTTCCGTGGCAATATCGACGAAACCGAGGTGGGACGTATCCACGAAAATATGCCGGTGAAGCTTACTATCGGTGCCTTGCAAAACCTATCTTTCGATGCTACACTAGAGTATATCTCGCCTAAGGGTGTGGAATCGAACGGAGCCAATCAGTTCGAAATCAAGGCTGCAGTGGTGGCGCCCGATAGTGTGGTGATTCGCTCGGGCTACTCGGCCAACGCAGAGATCGTGTTGCAACGTGCAACCAATGTGCTCACTGTACCCGAGTCGGTAATCGAATTTAGCGGCGACTCTACCTTTATCTATGTGATGACGGACTCTATACCTACACAGCAGTTCGAACGCACACCGGTAAAAATCGGCATGAGCGATGGTATCAACATCGAAGTGAAACAAGGTATCAACGCCAACGACAAGCTTCGTGGCAACGAGAAGAACAGCTAAACCTATCACTCACTAAAAAGCAACTATCCGTATGAAAAAGATATTTCTACTCTGCCTGTCGCTACTAGCCCTCACTGCTTCGGCACAACAGGGCTGGACGCTGCGCCAGTGCATCGACTACGCCATCGCTCACAACATCGACGTGCAGCGCATAGCCAACAGTGCCGAGCAAACCTCGGTGGAGGTAAGCACTGCCAAATGGAGCCGCTTGCCCAACCTCAACGGAAGCGTGGGACAGGGCTGGAACTGGGGACGTGCCGCTTCGCCTGTGGACAATACCTATAGCGATACTAGCAGTGGTAACACTTCGTTTGGAGTAGGCAGCAGCGTGCCTTTGTTTACCGGCCTACAGATTCCAAACCAATATGCGTTAGCCAAACTCAACTTCAGTGCGGCTATCGAAGACCTCAACAAGGCCAAGGAAGATATCGCCATCCAAGTGGCATCGAGCTACCTGCAAGTGTTGTTCAACCAAGAGATCTACCGCGTGGCACAAGCGCAAGTGGAACTGAGCAACAGCCAGTACCAGCGTCTTGTCAAGCTAGAAGAGGTGGGCAAAGCGGCCAGTGCCGAAGTAGCCGAAGCCAAAGCTCGCCTAGCACAAGACGAGATGAATGCCGTGCAGGCCGATAACAACCAAAAGTTGTCGCTGCTCGACCTGAGCCAGCTGCTAGAGCTTCCCACCCCCGAAGGGTTCAACGTCACTGCCGAGGAGTTGCCTCCTTTTGGCACACTCTCTGCTCCCGACGAGGTATACACCGACGCTTTGATGAATAAGCCCGAGATTAGAGCCGCACAGCTTCGCCTGGAAGGTAGTCAACGCAGCATACGCATTGCGCAGAGCCAGTACTACCCACAACTGTCGTTCAGTGCCAATCTATCGACCAGCTACTACACCATGAGTGGCGTAGATACCGACAACTTCGGCTCGCAGTTCAAAAACAACTTCAACAAGTATGTAGGCTTCAACCTCAATATACCTATCTTCAATCGCCTCAGCACTCGCAACAATGTGCGTGCCGCCCGTCTTCGTCAGCAGAACTACAACCTGCAACTGGACAACACCAAGAAGACGCTCTATAAGGAGATTCAGCAAGCATGGTACAATGCGGTAGCCGCCGAGAGTAAGTACAAGAGCAGCACCACAGCTGTAGAGGCCAACCAAGAAGCCTTCCGCCTCATCGGCGAGAAGTTCGATAACGGCCAAGCCACTCTCCTAGCCTACGACGAGGCCAAGCAGAACCTAATGAAATCGGAGTCGGATGCCATCCAAGCGAAGTACGATTACATCTTCCGCCTCAAAATTCTAGATTTCTACAAAGGCATACCCCTTGCCTAAAAGATAAAACCCATTTCATTGTGTATTTTTAAGAGAAACCCTCCCGCCAGTCTATGTGATATAGATAGCGGGAGGGTTCATTTGTTGGTGAGGTGGAGAATACAGCCAGCTGTGCCCTAACAGATATAACACTTCGTATTCACTATAAAGACAAAATCCCCTCCCCATATTGAACCTTTCCACCCGCTGCAAGGTTTACATCAATATCACCCCAAAAAAAACGCGCCCTTATGCTAGACATTAAGAACTTCGAACGATCGCCGCTAGCCAAGCTAAAGAAACTAAAGGTTGGAGACAAGATAGAACTACTCACCTTTAAGCGCGACCGCAAGGTGGTTATCATCAAGATGGCGGAACATAGCGTGAATGTGCTGCAAGATGGGTTTGAGATAAAGGAATATATAGATCTGAGCGAACCGGAGCTGATGAAACTATTGCACCAACTTCGCAAGATAGAGTTCCCACGGAGCCACAAGTTTTTTATGGAGATTATTCCGGCCAATAGATAGATAATAACAACCCTAAAAGAGAGAAGTATGGACTTAAAGGTTAGCATCGAGGAGAATAAGTATATGGAGAAGTTTTTCAAAAACTTTCCGCAGTACGAGGAGCAGGTCAAGGAGAATATCTATCACAAACTGCCGGAGATCATCACCTACCGGCCACATAAGATTAAACCGGCCTACCACCTGAAACGTAACGGACACACCATACTGGAGTATAAGGTGTCGGTACACAACAAGGATTTCCGAGCGGCCTACACGCAGGTGGGCAACGAGGTGAACCTCTTTTTCATCTCCGAAACTACCATCAAGAGGCACTTTGTGGCGGTGCTGGAGGCCACTACACTGGTAGACAAGTAGAAGCCCCTCACCACTGGTTTAGAGCTGCGAGGGGCTACACCGAGATGCTATCTCAGTACAATTGTTACGAGTAAAACGTTAAGATTATCTGCTATAAGAAGCAGCTAGAGAGGAGGGAAAGAGAGGGTAAGAATCAGAAAGAGGTGAAGCTCAAATCCTGCTTGGTTTTGTCGATAGCATCGCCATCTTGATCGAGTTCAAAAGTCTGCACATAGGTCTTACCTTTGATATAGCTATACTTGCTTACAAATCGAGGTACCCAGTGCTGTGCCACCTTGTTCCAGCGATAGAGGGTTACACTTTTCAATCGATCTTTCTTGTCGAAATCGTAATGGTAGCGCACATAAGGTTCCACATCATTTCCAACTTCGTAAGAGGTACGATAGGTCAGTTCAGTGCCGGGTGCATCACATACAGTTACTATCTTCCGATCTTCTCCGTTTACTGCCCATGCAGCGGTAGCAGATAGGCAAATTATTGCCAATGCCACAAATCTAAAAATTGATAATGTTTTCATAAGATAAGTTTTTTAAGTTGCTGATTACTTATTGGTTATCACAAATATTAGACGCATGCTACAGGGCAAAAGGTTGCAGTCTGAGCAAAAAAAAAATCGCCATCTGCTGGCAAGGGCTACCTAGCTTGGTGGATAGCGCTACTCACCACGCAGGCAAAGGCTACTCACCGCGCTGAGTAAGGCTAGCCAGCAAGACCGCACTTCTCGTCCTGACCAGCTGAAATCTACCAATGCAACAATAAGTAGCTTAGGATATTAAACAGAATTGTCTTATATTTGTGACTGTAACCATTTATCTACAGACATCTATGAGATGGACAATTTTACTACTATTTGTAGCATTTGTTTCACCGACATATGCACAAAACTATAAGACGGAAGTCGACATACCTTACTCAGTGCTTTCGGAAGATAGCTACAAAAACGAGCGCACCAAGCTCGACATCTACTACCCCACGGACAAAAAAGGCTTTGCCACTGTGATATTTCTTCACGGAGGTGGACTGGAAGGTGGCAGTAAGCACATACCCCTAGAGCTGCAACAGCAACAGATAGCGGTGGTGGCACCCAACTACCGACTTAGCCCTAAGGCACATCACCCTACCTATATTGAAGATGCAGCAGAGAGTGTGGCATGGACCATCGAAAACATAGCTCGATATGGTGGGGATCCTAAAAAGATTTATCTAGCAGGCCACTCGGCCGGAGGCTACCTCACACTGATGCTGGCACTCGACAAGAGTTATCTTGACCGTCACGGTGTGGATGCCGATTCGCTAGCGGGATATCTGCCCATTAGCGGACAGACCAACACGCACTACACCATACGCAAAGAGCGTGGCATGGACCCCGTGGTGCCTATCATAGACCAATATGCACCCATCTATCACAGCAGGCAGTTGGCGCCACCACTATTGCTCGTCACCGGCGACCGCCGCACGGAGCTCACAGCACGATACACCGAGAATCTACACCTACAAGATATATTGCGTGCCAAGGGTGCCGAAGTGCCCTTCTACGAGCTGCAAGGCTTCGATCACTCTACGGTGATAACGCCCGCACTAACGCTATTGCTTGAAATGGTGAAGGAGAATCAGAAGGAATAAAGTCGATTGGCCTGTTTCTGCGAGTTCATAGTCCACCTTGGGAGGCAGCACCGGATCGCTACTTAAATATTCACAGAAAACGAAATAATCCATGAATACCTCTAAAATTCTAAACTTCGTACTGGCCTTGTGCCTCATCATAGTATGCATAAAGTTCATCACCTCGGGCAACGAATCGAATAGCAGCTCGAAAGAGGACTATTTATCAATCAGCAATAATAAGGAGAAGATGAAAACTCTATTGGATACCACTACAATGGGTAAACTCCAACTAAAAAACAGGTTTGTAAGGGCTTCTGTGGGCGACAAGACGCACCACGGCGAGCTAAACAAGGAAGCAACCATACAGCTCTATACCGATTTGGCGCAAGGGGGTGTGGGTACCATCTTGTCGGGCTACACCATCATCGACGAGAGCGAAAAGGGACAGAACATCTTTGCGATGTACGATGATAAGTTTATCGACGACCATGCCGAGCTAACTGCTGCCGTACACCAAAACGGGGCCAATATACTGATGCAATTGGTTCATCTGGGAGCTAATTACAATGCGAAAGACAAGGATACGCATATCGCCTTGGGCGCTAGCGCAGTGCCCAACCTCCAGACGGGCATTGTGCCACGCGAAATGACCCAAGCAGATATCGACAGACTGATTCAGAACTTTGCCGATGCAGCAGTACGTGCCCAAAAGGCGGGCTATGACGGAGTGGAGATTCACGGTTGCCACGGCTACTTCTTGCACCAGTTTATCACCCGCTACTACAACCGCCGCACCGACAAATATGGAGGCAGCATGGAAAACAGAAACCGCATCGTGCTAGAGGTGTACGACGCTATCCGCCAAGCAGTGGGCAACGATTTCCAAGTATGGATCAAGGTGCAAAGCCAAGACGCTTTCGACGGTGGAGTGACCCACGAAGAGTGCCTCTACTTGACCAATGAGCTTGCCAAAAGGGGAATCGATGCCATCGAGGTAAGCGGCAACTTCTGGGATTTCCGGGGCAACGAGGCCTTCTTCAAGGATATAGCGAACCAAATAGCCACCGAAACGGGTGTACCCGTAATTGTAACAGGCGGCAACCGCGATTTCGCAGTGATGGAGCAGATGATTAACGAAACAGCCATCGAGTACGTAGGGATGGCCCGCCCATTGATCCAAAATCCAAGGATGATTGGGGAGTATATGGAGACGAAAAAATAGAGAAGTAGGGACGCAGCGTGCTGCGTCCGCAATGCCGCATGGGAAAATACAATGCGGTGTTTACATCGTTGTTACAATAAATTGTTGGACGTGTTGTTGGACCGGACGCAGCACGCTGCGTCCCTACTGCCTTGCGGATAATTGCACCTATCTCCTCGCGCAGATATTCTCCCCTCTTTACCCCAACAACTCCTCCGTTTCGGTGGTCATTCTATTCTGTCGGATGCGGGCTTGGAGTTCCCAGGTGCGCAGCCTATCCTTATATATATTGTTGGCATTGGACTTCTCTATGCTGAGGGCAGCGTCGGAATTGCCTTCCCAGCGGCGGCAGAGGTAGACCACATCGTAGATGCGACCAATCTGGAAGGTGCGGCTGATGCGTAGGCCGATGGCATAGTCTTCGCCATAGCTGGTGTTGGGCAAGCCGATGCGGCGCAGTAATGGAGTGTAGAAGGCACGCGGAGCACCAAGGCCATTGATGCGGAGGGCATTGTTGCGACCATTCTCGGGCGTCCATTCGCGATGGTCGATGATGCCCGGCTCTATGGTGTTGAGGTCGAAATCGCAGAGGCGATAAGTGCCCACCACCATGCCACACTTCTGCTTATAGAAAGCATCTACTATGGTTTGCAGGGTGTGCTCGTCGGCATAGAGGTCATCGCTATCGAGCTGCACGGCAAAGCGTCCGCAGCGTTCATCGCCTACCCCGTAGTTCCAACAGCCACCAATGCCTAGATCGTCACGATTTGGGGTGAGAAGTATCACACGCTTATCTTCTTGCGCCAATCTTTTCACCACATCGGTGGTGCCATCGGTACTGAAATTATCGATTACTATCACGTTGAATGGGAAATTGGTCTGCTGCATCAAGGCCGATTGAATGGCATCACCAATGGTCTTCGACCTATCGCGCACGGGAATAATGACACTAGCCTCCACATCGAACTCCTGCTCCTCTTCACTAAAAAAGATACTATCCTTGAACGACATCGCCTCGAACACAGGGGGCAGATAGGCGCCAATCTCTTTGAGGTGCTCGGTGCAAACGGCCTCCATCTCTATCTGTACCTCACGGTTGCGAGGGTCTACGTAGGCAAATTGGCTATTGGCATCGTCCTCTTCTTGTGGAAGATGCACGGTATAGAGGTATTCGTTGATACGCACCAGTTCTCCCTCTTGCGACAGCTTCAAGCGGAGGTCGTATAGGGCAGCATAGTCGAAGAAGTCCACCAATCGGGCAGCGGCAGCACGGAAGCAGTCGCCACACATCAACATCAGTTCGCCAAAATCGAAATCGCTTCGCAAACTTCCCATCTGATAGTCGATAAGAGGGGCGGCGGCACGCTCAAATCCCCACTGAAAATAACGATCGGCATAGATCATAGCGGCACCACTATCTACTAAAAGATCGAGCATTCGATGCAAGGCACCTAGCCCGGGATGAATGGCATGTGGTGTGGTGCAGAGCATCACGTAGGGTGTACCTCCACTCTTCTCGGCTATGAGTTGCAGTGTGGTGGTGGAGTACAAAGAGTCGATGGATAGCACCTGGCACCCCTCAACAGGGTCGATATCGGTTTCGGTGAGCAGATAGATGTCGCACAGATCACCCATTTGCAACAGTTCGGACAAGAGTGGATGGGTAGCAGCATCGCCTTTATAAGGGATGAAGCAGGAAAGCAATGATTCAGGCATAGAATACATAAGGCTAAATGATTAAACATTTTGAATATACAATGGTCGGTAAAAAAGATGAGATAAGCAAGTGATTGCGCGAAAAGGTTGAAGGGGGAAACAGTGCATAGATGAAGCCTTGTACCGGAATTAGGTTGCTTGTTTCGCAGCTTCGCGAGAAAGTTGATTATTACAGCCTTTAGTTAAAGTTTTATTACGAAAACAGGCGAAAAGAAGAATAAAAACAACTAAAGTTGAATATTTTATTCAACTTTTTGCGGTATTTTTCAAAATATATCTATATTTGCATCAGAATAAGAAATAAACAACAAAAGAATATACAACTTTATTAATGTTGCCAAATATTTAGAATTGTCATGAAATTAACCCTAGTTAATCTTAAACTTATAGCAACGATTGGGATAGTGATTCTACTAGCCACTTCGAAACTATATGGACAATCTTCGTATTCGGCCGACCTATACTACAGAATAAACGAGAGCGAACTAGATGCAAGCTACAGAGATAACAGCATCATATTGAGCCAAATAGACTCTATCATCGCCAATTATGAAGTAGCCAATATAGATGTATGTGCTTCTGCTTCGCCCGATGGTGCAACAAGCGCCAACGAGAAACTGGCACAAGAAAGATTGAATTCTTTTGTGGACTACCTCGTTTCAACGGGGCGTCTTTCGGCAGATCAAATCAAAACCACTCGCAGCTTTGTAAACTGGGACGGTATGGGCCAACTAGTAGGCCAAAGTCAACTTAGCGACAAAGAGGAGATTGTGATCATCTTGAACAACGAGGTGGCTACTGATGCACACCGAGTAGACCAACGCATCATACAACTGAAGCGTCTGAATAAGGGTAAAACCTATCAAGAGCTTCGCACATCGATCTTCCCCCACCTCAGATATTCTTCTATAACGATAGATTTCAATCGCCCCGAGCCTGTTGCGGTGCTCCCCGAGGAGCCGGTGACAACGGTTGTAGAAGAGACGATAGAAGAGGTAACTGCTGCTGTACCAGCGACAACGATCGCAGAATCGACCTCTAGAGGTGCGCGTTGGAACATCAGCACCAATATGCTTTATCTGGCTGCATTGGCCCCCAACATTGCTGCCGAGATATCGCTTGGTAAAGGGTTTTCGATAAAAGGTGGATGGACCTACACTTGGCTAAAGAGCGACAAGAGAAACAAGTACTGGCGCTTGTATGGCGGCGAACTAGAGGTGAGAAAATGGCTAGGTGCAGCAAACAAGAAGAACCCTTTTGGCGGTCACCACATCGGTGTGGGCGTGCAGATGGGTACTTACGACTTCGAGCTAACCAAGAATGGTCAGATGAGCGACTTTACCACTGCCATAAGCCTCTACTATGGATATAGCTTACCGATAGCCAAACGATTTAACATCGATTTTGGAGTAGGTGCCGGATATGTGACAGGTAAATATAAAAAGTACACCGCCGAACACGGTTGCTATGTATACCAAAGCAGCCACAAAAGAAAATATTTCGGCCCCACAAAACTGGATATATCAATGGTGTGGCTACTGGGCAAAGGCAATGTAAACCCTAAATATGTAAGATAGTATGCAGAAGTACATCAAATATATATTAGGAATGATGCTGGTTCTAACATCTTGCACTCACAAAGATCTTTGCTATGTGCATCCGCACTACAGCCAAGTGAAAGTGGTAATCAACTGGGAGACCAGACGAGTAGCACCGGTGATGGAGATGAGAACCAACTTTATGCTGACAGAAGGCGACTTTGTGATAGGCCGAACAGATATGAGCATGTATGGTGGCTACATCGAGGCGATGCCGGGCAATACCTACAAGGCGCTGTGCTACGACTACGTAAACACCGAGAGCATCTACTTCGCCCATGAGAACGATGACAACTTTATGGCTTATACGATAGAGGGGACGCGCAACTCGTACGAGGATCTATTTCCTACGGAGCAACTGATGCAGGAGCCGGACCAACTCTTTTTGGATAAGATTGATGAGGTGGAGATGGAGGAGTTGCCCAACGGCGGAGTGCAAGAGATTCACTTCTTTCCCACTAATAGACTGATAGAGTATACCTACGAGATTCGCAAAGTGAAAGGCGTGCGCTATGTCAACTCCATAGGAGTGGCCTGCAGCGGAGTGAGCAAGAGCTATAAGATGGTAGAAGATAGACCTTCGGACGAGATCGCTACCATCATCTTCAACGGCAGCAAAGACAGTGAGGCGGAGACCATATGTGGCAGCTTCCATCTATTTGGCCACTGCAAAGAAGGCAGCAACAAAAACTATCTATCTGTAGAGGTGCGCTATCCTAGCGACAATAATACAACAGGATATAGAATGATGCGATGGGACGTAACAGACCAGATGCATGATGATACAAACAATAACCATATTGTACTAGATTGGGATACAGAGTTCGAACCACCAACTAACGAGGGAGCCGGAATGGATGCCAAAGTGGAGCCGTGGGATGAGGTGTGGATACCCGTAGAGATGTAATTCAAAAATTAATTAATACTTTAAAATTCTTTCAACATGAAAAAGAACTTTTTACTATTGGCCGGTGTAGCTACTATGTTTGCCGCCTGCTCACAAGATGACTTTATTTCTGAAAACGAAAACAACGGTAACGCTATCGGTTTTAGCACAATCATGACTAGAGCTGCGGAGACAACAACTACTTCTATGACTGACTTCCGCGTATGGGGGTATTATGGGGAAGCATCACCTGTTACTGCTAGCTCAACATCTCTATATATGGATGTTAAACCTACCTCTAGTGGTACACACAGCGGCACAACTACAGAAAGTGGCTACGAGAAGTTTACTTATTCTCCTTTAAAGTTTTGGCCATTAAATGGTGTGATAGATTTCTTCGCCGTGAGCCCAAAAGATGCGTATAGTAGCACTGCAAGTACAACTATAGAATACAATGTTACTGCTCCCGCGGCATCGGGTCACACCGACTTATTGTTTGCTAGAGCACTCAATCAATCTAGACAATCTGCACGTGTAAAGATGGATTTCAAGCACGCTTTGTCGCAAATTAGATTTGAAGCTCGCAGTGCTTACGAAACAATGAAGTTTGCTGTTTCAAGTATTGAATTAGTAAATGTTTTACCTAATGGTACAGTAAATATTGCTTCAACTGGAACAAACCCTTGGTCTATTACTGCTGCAAATACTCCAGGCAATGGTTTGAAATGGAGCGCCGATGGTACTGCTCAAAACTACTCATTTGGCTTAGCTAGCACAGGCTCTGCTGTTGGCAATGCAACAGTAGTATATAAGTCTGACACTGACAACCCAAAATATGTTGGCATCATTAGTAAGACCGGCGACACAGAAACTGGTGCATTGATGATCATCCCACAAACTTTAACAGCAGGTACAGTTACAGCCAACTCGAATGGTATTAATAAAATTGGTACTATGACGACAAGTGAAGCAGCTACAGCAGGTTATACTTATAATGAACTAAACAATGGCTCCTACATCAAAGTAACATACGCTGCTTACGATGTTGCAACTGGTGTAGAACTTATCCCAGCCGGTACTGAACAAGTATTTGGACTAGACGCAACATTCCTTCCAGGTGTAAAATACACTTACCAACTTACGTTGAAAGGTATCCTACAACCTATCGAATTCCAAGCACAAGTGGAACCATGGGCTCCTGTTACTCTTCCAGGTGTTGAAATCTAATCCACACCCACACACAAGTTAAACTCTATACAGATCGGAAGAGGTTGGATCTCCTCTTCCGATAACCAATTAAAATAGAACATTTACGATGCGTTTGTCAAAAAGGATACTTCTATACCTATTTGTGCTAGCCACTACTCTATCTTGCACGCAAGATGCAGAGTTGCCGGGCTATGAGGGCAATGGTGGCGACGTCATTCTGTTTGCCAATCAATCGGTAAATAGCAGAGCTGCGAGCGGTATGTCTACCGACGAAGCAGAAGCAGGCACGCAGTCGTTTGATGGTGGATCGATGGGCGTAATGGTATCCGACATGCCTGCACCCGATGCCGTACAAGCCACTACTCGTGGTGCTAGCATCACCACTTCTAGCCTAAGCAACTGCGGCGTAATGGCCTATCAGAGCAACAACACAGGCTTCGCATCGGCCTATCCTGAATCGCCCGACATCTTCATGAACCACCAAAAGGTAGATTGCACCTACGATACCGGCATCTTGTCGAACAACTGTACCTATAGCCCCCTTCGCTTCTGGCCCATAGGCAAGTATCTCAACTTCTATGCTTACGCCCCCTACACCACCTATCACAACACTACAGGCGGACTGACTGACACCCCCAACAGCAATGGCCTTAGCTATAGCTATTCGGCCACAGATGGGCCGCAGATCACCTATGCTATGCCCACCACAGCTACTAAACAGGTAGACCTAATGTGTGCCACGCCACAGCTCGACAAACACACTCAATCGGCCAAGCTCAATCTGGACTTCAAGCACCAGTTAGCTATGGTAGGATTCAGAGTGAGCGGTTTGGGCTACACGCTTAAAGACCTACTGATTACCGGCATTGAGAATGAAGCTACACTAAAGATGGAGGATATGACGTGGAAACACCACACTACCTCAAAGGCTATCAACTACAAGCCGGGCTTTAATTTTACAACATCTACTGGGCTGGCGCTAAGCAGCACGCCCCAACTCATCCAAAACGAGGATGGCTACTTGATGGTGATTCCTCAGCAGATCACATCCGGCGCTACCCTAAAGATCACTTATATCTATAGCGGCAGCAGTGTTACGAAATCGCTCGACCTATCTACGGTAACCACACAGTGGGAAGCGGGCAAGAAGTATATCTACGACATCGTCCTAGGCGAAAAGGGAATATGGTATCGCATAGATAGCGATAGCGATGACGACTGGGTGCTTTGGGATGACGCGAATAAACTAGCCAATAATGCACCTCAAGCAAGTATATCTTTAGATATTAGAAGTAGCAACGGGGCTGTTGTCGATAATAATCGACTTGTTAGCATGAACAACTATCTCAACAATAAGTGTCCAAATCCGATTGACGTAGATATGTCATTAGCTGTAAATTGGAGCAACACCATGGAATCTAGATTTCAAGCGCAAAGCAAGCTTAAGTCAATGGCATTGCCGAAGAATATCACAGTCATTGGAGCGAACTGTTTCCTTAATTGCAGCAATCTAGAGAAAATAACCGGAACGGATAATGTGACTATTATTGATAAACAAGGGTTCAAGGCTTGCACGAAACTAAAGGAGATTTCTAGTTTAAGTAAAGTGCAGAGCATTGGATTCACAGCCTTCCAAGACTGCGAAGCATTAGAGCGCATATCAGACCTGACTGAATTGACAGAAATCGGGCGAGAAGCTTTCAGAAGATGTTATGCTTTACAAAACTATCCACATATGCCTAAACTAACAACTTGGGTGGGCATTCAGACCTTCTCTGATTGTCTGGCTATAGAGAGCATAACAGTACCTTATGGTGGTGCTACAACCATACCCGAAAGAACCTTTAGTGGATGCCAAAGCGCAGAAAGCATAACATTCGGTGAAGGTATCACAACACTTGGCGCCCACTGTGTGCGAAATGCAAGCAATGGAGCCTACGGTTCGGCCTATGCCACCTTTGCTCTAAAGACCATCACTTTGCCATCCACAATGGCATCTATCGGCCAAGACGCATTCAGAGACTGTGACAATGTGACAGAAATCTACTGCTATGCCAAAGTTCCACCTAGTGCCGGTGCAAATGCATTTAACAATGTAGGGCAAAAAAAAGAATACAAAACACTCCATGTGCCGGCTTCGGCAGTAGATGTCTACAAAAGCACTGACCCGTGGAAGCAGCTTATCAACGCACAAAAGTTCACGATAGTTGGCGATCTACCCTAAAAACATTAATCTTCTTAACACACTAATATCAAAAGGCTGAACTTACCTATTGCAGTAAGTTCAGCCTTTTCTATTTCTATCGGTAGATCATCTACTTCATCACCACCTTCAGCACGGCTTGTTTGGTACCCTTCTTCACCACCACTACACAGCTCTTTGCATCGACTTGCTGAGACGATACAAGCACTTCGTTAGCAGTGGCTTGCTGGGTTAGTAGCAGTCGCCCACTGAGATTGTAGACCCTAATCTCTTCGTTGCCCGAAAGTCCTCTTAGCACAAAGCCGTCGGGTACTTGGTAGGCATAGATGGCGGCAAGCCACTTACCTTCGATGCCGGTACCTTGCACTACATTAAACTTAGCCGAAGCTGTATGTTCGCCAAGGTCTAGCTCTGTAGGTTGTTCCGTCATCACGTCTTTGTGAATCACCTTTAGGGCATATTCGCCAATGGCAGCCTCATCTTCCACAGAGTAAGGCAAACTCAGCACGATGGTTTCGTTGTAGGGCAGGTTGTCTACATCTACTCTTGCACCCGTCAATACGCCCGGTATAGCATCGATATAGAAGTAGCTTCTAGGATGGTTTATCTGACTTACCACCGTGAGTTGTACGGTGCCCTCGCTGCCCTGCTCTACATCATTGCCCTCGTTTACAACAAGAGCCGACACCACCACCGGTGCATGGATCACTTGGAAGATAGCCGATTCGGCATACGCGCCTAGCGGAAGATCTATACCGTAGCCGCCATAGGCATAATAGAGACTCAACGAATAACTACCTATAGGAGCTTCATCGTAGCACACAGCAGCTAGTTCGATGATCTGTTGCTCGTTGGGCTTCAACTCAATATCCTTACCAAAAACGTAGGCCACTGTGTTCCATTCGCCTCCAGCATCCTTATATGCTGCATTGCCATATAGCAAACCACTATAGCCGGCCGGAGCAATCAACGGAATCTTGATAGTAAAGCTTTGACCGTTGAGCAACGGTATGCCCTCATTGACCACTATCGGTGCCACCACTTCGGGTTTATCGCCCACAGCCACTACACTAAACTTAGCAGAATAGTCAAATTCGCCTAGGTCGAGTGCTATAGGCTGTTCAGTCACAGGATCTTTGTGGATAATGCGCAACACATAGTCGCCCGGAGTAGCCTTTTCGTCTATCGTATAGCACAAGTTCAATACATACCGCTGATTGTAGGGCAGTTTCTCTACATTGACCCTTGAACCTGTGAGCACGCCCGGTATATCCTCAATATAGAAGTAGGTACTAGGATGGTTTATCTGACTTATCACCGCGAACTGCACCTCGCCACTGCTACCCTGGTCTAGCTGCCTACCGTTGAGCATACCTATAGCCGAAGGCACAACAATCAATGTGCGAGTCACTTGGAAAGTAGCCGACTCGGCATACTGGCCTAGCGAAAGATCAATACCATCCTCTCCCTCCGTGTAGAGAGCCTTCAAAGTGTAGCTACCCTCGGGAGGATCATTGTAGCATATCGCATCCAGATAGACGGTTTGCTGTTCGCCAGCTTTTAAAGCTACATCCTTCCTATAAATGTGTACCATGGCAACGGAGCTTCCATCTGCCGCAGTGTAGAAAGTAGTTCCATATATCGAGCCGCTATAGTCCGATGGAGAAAGCAGTGTAGACTTGATGACGAAGCTCTGCCCGTTGTACAGCGGTATGCCCTCATTGATCTCTAGCGGAGCCACCACAATTGGCTGTCCCTTCACTGCCGTGACACTAAACTTAGCCGAAGCAGCCTGCTCACCTAGGTCGAGTGTTGAAGCCTGTCCGGTCTTAGGATCTCTATGAATCACCGTTAGCGTATAGTCGCCTCCCACAGCAAATGGTTCTATCGTGTAAGGCAAGCTCAACACCTGATCTTGGTTGTAGGGCAGTGTTTCCACATTCACCGTTGTACCCTTCAGCACGCCCGGTATATCTTCCAAATAGAAGTAGCTGCTAGGATACTTGATGCCACTCTTCACCGTGAGTTGTACGGTGCCCTCGCTGCCCGGTTTCACTTCATTACCCTCATTAACAATAAGCGGTGCCGACACCACAAGTGCCGTGTGGGTAATTTGGAAACTATTCGATGCCTCATATCCCTTTAGAGGTAGAGAGTAGAAAGAGTCCTTATAGGGGAATTGGAAAGTAAACGCATAGTTTCCTTCGGGTGTACCTTCTATGGTCGAAGCAACCAGCTCGATGGTCTGTGGTTCGTTGGGCAACAGAGTGATGTCCAACGTGTTGAACAAGGCTGCCGTTTGCCATTTATTATCCGCATCCCGATAGGAGGCACTACCAAGTAGCCTACCCGTGTAGCCCGATACAGAGACTAAAGTAGCCTTGATGGTGAACCTCTGCCCATCGAGCAACGGTAGGCCATCATTAATCACCAGCGGAGCATTTAGTAAAGGAATATCGGTAGGTGTCTCGCCAAGTTCCATCACATAGTTATTGTTACTTTCCGGAGTTACTTTTATCATCTCTCCTTCGCTTGAGTACTTCAAGTAGAGATTATATTTACCGGCAGAAAGATTTCTGTAACCTTCCGAATAATCCGCGAGTCCTTGAATACGTTCGGAAGTAGTAGAGACCTGTGTCACACATTGCAGCAGCAGTATCTCCTTTGTTTCTGGATCTCCCTCGCGCAACGCATAGAGCTCCATAGGTCCCTCATACACCTTATTGGCTTTCAGATACGTGTAGGCAGATATATAATTATCCAACCTATTTTCTTTATTATAATAGATAGTAAGTGGATAGTCCATCATCACTATAGCACTTTGGGGGAGTGGAAGCACCGTGATGCTATAGCTGCGATCGCTCGAAATAGCTTGGTAGTTATTATCGGTCAACTCATAGAAGACCTGCAATCCGTACTCTCCTGCTGTAGTAAATGTAGGCAGCGGGATAGGAAGATCCATCTCCTTGTCCCCAAACAGCGGAGTATAGTACACCACCTCTTGCTCGGTGCCACTCGGGGTTTTAAATACCACCTTAATATTGCCTTGATAGGTGGTGCTACCGCTATTTTTTATTTTCACCAGCATCAAGCCATTATCTAAATCGGCATAAATCTTCGGCGGCACCTCTACCCCGATAAATGTAAGGTCGGCAGGTGTAAAGGTCTTATTCGGAGCCATTATCAGTTCGCTATCCGTCACTGTGAGGTTGAAACGATTGACCCCTCCGCTGCAATACATCAGGCTACATTCGCTAATATTTGTCGAAGCATCATCTTTCTTGAACATCGTAGGCACCACCTCGTACTCGCCATTAGGTAGTGTAGGCGAGATATTGTTGCCCACAGCATCCTGCACTATATGAAGATTCAGCTGCAGATCCGCCATATACCAACCACTGGCAAAAGTCACCTCATTCATCAGTTTGCGCACTATATTGCCACTTTTATCAATCACCGCTAGTCCCCAGTAGTAGGTTTCATTCTCTGTTGCATCAGTCAGATTTTCCACCGTCTTTATACCGATCACGAAGTGTCCTTTAGGGGTATTCTTTGGTATTCTCGAGTCAGAAAGAAGACTAAAGCCCGTAGCGGTCAAGACAGCAGGAACCTTCTCTCCACCCTCTTCGCCGGTCGCCAATGGTTTGATACCCGCTATCACACTCTGAAATCTATTATAGCCACCGGTGCCACCGCCTATACCGCTACCACCCGGATCCATATAGCACATATCGAAGTAGCCATCATAAAAGCCACCCCATCCCCAGTTGATATGTACAAGGTCTTGCGCATCGATGCCATCGCACACAAACATATGTCCCATATCGGCAGATCCGGAGTAGAGCAAAGGTATTTTCTGTTCCAGGTTGCTTCTCACCATCTCCACCCACTCACTGGTAAGATATTCGTTGCGTTGGTGCTGGCTCACTGTTGGCGAGTATTTAAAGTAGTTGATCAGCGCATTGGGTACTTCATAATTTAAAGCGCCACTCCCCGAAGTGCTATAATACATACGGACACCAATGCCACACAGCGCCATCAAATTGGCCACCGCCTTGGCTTGCTGAGGTTGATACGTGGGCTCGTAGGTCTGTGTGGCAGAGTTCCACTGACCGATATACACATCCAGCATATTGTTCCAGTCTATAGCGTGCTCGTAGGTCACACCAAAATTGTTGGGTTGAGTATCTATGGAACTATTGGCAGCGGCCGGCCATTTATAGTAGTTCATTATTTGAGCCATGGCAGTAGCCACGCAGCCGGTCACAAAACCATTGCACTGGTCGTTGTAGGGCTGGCCCTGATTCCATCTAGCCGTCACCATAGGGGCCACTTCTATGCCCCCGGCTCTTGTCCCCACATCGGGAGGCGATACTTGCCCTGTCTGCACAGCCGCCACATAGGCCTCGTAGTCGGCCAAGAAAGCGCTCAGTGCTTCGGGCATCTTATCGCCTGTAAAAGGGCTAGACACCGAGTAGCCCACCAATGCAGGAAACTCATCGTCGCCGGAGATAATGATAAACCCATCACCACCCTGCGGGCCAAACACATAGTAGGGGGCAGTAAACTCTGCGGCACGTGTAGCAGCACCAGGTGCATAGATACATTGCAATTCGTATCCACCTTGCCGCGTCATCGGCTTAAATACATCCATTGTATAAGCCAATTCTCTGGCTTTGTTCACCGTTATGGGGGCTGCATTGAGCTGCACTCCCACAACGCACATCACGAAACTAATCAGGAGAAGATGTTTTCTCATAGCTATATCATTTTAATAAGGACAACAATCCTTTATAAAAACAATCAAATGTTAAGTATTGTTTTTATAAAAGATTGATTATGAACAAAAAAAAAGTCGAGCCCCGGCACTCACTGCCAAAGCTCGACTTTCTCTAATTCTAGATCAGTAGCCGTTTAGAACACCACCACTTTCACCATCTTCTTGCCGCAACGCACCACGTAGTAGTCGCGCTGAAGCTCTATCATCTCCATTGCCTCCGGCTTTTCGTTGACAGATACCGGCGCACCTGCCATGTTGTATACAGTGACTGCCGATGTAGCATTCTTCACCACCACATGACCTCTGATGGCGTAAATCTCTACTCCATCGGCATCCATACCCTTGATAGAGGTAGCTACTTCCCACCTAGCATAGAGCGTCATATCGGCATACACGCGGTCGTTGTCGAAATCCCAAGGTTGGGTGCAGTCGGTGTCTTTGTGCCAGCCTAGGAAGTCGTAGCCCTCTAGGGTTGGGTCGGTTGGCTGAGTGATAAGAACACCATGTTGCACTTGAACAGGGGCTACCGCACTACCTTGATTGCTCTCGAACGTCACACTATAGTAGATAGAGCTAAGCAGTGTCCACTTGGCATAGAGCGTCATATCGCTATAAACTTGGTCGTTGTCAAAGTCCCAAGGCTGTGTGTATTCGGCATCTTTGTACCAGCCATTAAACATATAGCTTTCACGTACAGGGTTGTTCGGTCTTGCCACTAGCCCACCGTAGCCCACTTGCAGTGGTTCGATAGAGGTTCCACCAAGTGTTTCGAAAGTCACAGTGCATGAAGCGTCACTCCATTTTGCATAGAGCGTCATATCTCCATAAACCTTGCCATTGTCGAAATCCCAAAACTCCGTACACGCATCATCTTTGTACCAACCATTGAAGGTGTAGGCCTCACGTGTTGGGTCGGCAGGTTTAGTAATCAATCCACCGTGCGATGCAGCTATTGGGTTGATAGTGCTGCCACCGTTACACTCAAAATAAATAATATAGGTTATCACCTCCCATTTAGCATAAAGCGTTATGTCACCATAAATCTTATCATTATCGAAGTCCCATGGCTGAGTGCAGTTAGCATCCTTGTGCCATCCAATGAACTTGAAGCCTTCTAACGTTGGATTGGCAGGTTGGGTAACTAAACTACCAAATTGCAGTTGTATAGCATCTACAGCAGAGCCACCGTTGGTATCGTAGGTCACAGTGTGTGTAGGAAGTTCGCCAAAGCCGATTTCACCAGTACCTGCTCCACCACTCGAGCCCCAAGTGCGGTAAGGATTTTCGGGAGTAGAATTGGCAAGCACCCAGGTGTTGAGAAGCACTAGTGGGTCCTCAGTCAAGTCTTCTCCGTGATTCTCACCAACGGTTTCAACACTCACTAAATCGTTTTCTGACGTTCCTATTCTAACTAGCATATCTTTGTTGGCATAGTTGGAAGAAAAAACACCACCATCATTATATCCCACTCGGTTAATATAGATGTTATCTGTCGACTCACTACTTATAACTGTGATTTCGGAGCCTAAAGCAATACAATTGGTTACTGTAGTTCCATTTGCATAGCCCACAATAGCACCTATATAAATTGGAGGGGTAGAAGACGACGCTCTTGTACCCGCAGGGGTTTGTGGATCAACATCTATTGTTGCTGATTCCATTTTTACTAAACAATTTGCAATAGATCCTCTCACTGAAAAATTAGCGATATGCCCCAGATTCTTCATCTCTCCTACATGAACGGGGGCTTTAGCAGCAGTTATCATACAGTTGTAAATATTAGTACTCAGAGCATTATTGATTAATGTAAGGGGGCTTCCCGCAGTAGAACTTACGTCCCGGATAATCGAATTCGTAGCGCTTTCAATTAAATATGTATGTAAGGGAATATTGGGATCTGTGCGTAAGTTGAGCACACTAAGATCGTGGATTAAAGCACCAGTGATTTCGCCCAATAGGGGGACTGATAAACTTGAAAGAGTTAGTTCCATGCCATTACCATTTATGTTACCACTAAAAGGAATTTCATCATTACCTATAGGCTTTTGATCACTTGAAAGTGTTATATCATTAGTCACCTTGTAGTACGCACTCCCATACTGTCCAATGCCATTGTTCACAAGACTTGCAAGAAGAAGAAAGTCATTAGAATTTTGTAGTAGATATGGGTCACTAGCGCTTCCAGAACCAGCGAAAACATTTGTATGCCCTGGAGAATCATAATCTAAGATTGGGAAGCCATTGTTTACCCCCTCTTCCACTTTCCAAAGGTAGAGACCATGTCCATCGACAACTGTTTCTGCATTATTTAGCACATAGCCATTCAGCAATGAGAGTGGAGTCATACCACCTAGGTCCGCCCCATTATTGGCTCCCGTCGTGTATTTCACGTTAGTAAGATCGCCAGATACACTCCCTGTCTCCATTGTCATATTTTTGTCTGCATAGTTTTCCACAAATACACCGTCTGTACGCCCCGATATTCTTCCAACATAACAGTTTACACCCCTAGCAATAATGCTGCTAGACAAAGCGATACAATGCTTTATCGTTGCAGTATCACTAGTATATCCTACAATGCCGCCAGAAGAAGAAGAAGAAGAAGAAGAAGAAATTGAACCACTAGAAGAACTATTTACAATACTACCACCAAGCATAAAGCCAACAAGGCCACCAGAATAAGAAAAAGACATTGAAGAAGAAGAAGAAGAAATTGAACCACTAGAAGAACTATTTACAATACTACCATCTTCCATTATACCCACAAGGCCACCAGAAGAAGAAAAAGACATTGAAGAAGAAATTGAACCATTAGAAGAACTATTTACAATACTACCACTTTCCATATAGCCCACAAGGCCACCAGAAGAAGAAGAAGAAGAAATTGAACCACTAGAAGAACTATTTACAATACTACCA
>CAMTOQ010000028.1 GCA_947074205.1 uncultured Bacteroides sp.
CCATGATGCAAAGGTAAGGTTTTTAATTTACTCCCCATGGTTTATCGGGTGAGCCCATGTTTCTCTCAATTTCCTATCTTTCTATTTCCCAATCACTACTTCTGTGCCCCTGCTTCTGATGAACTCGCTCTATCTATCGGCTTAGTCGCTCTTTTACGTACTTGTAGTACATATTCTGGCATACAGCTTACTAGCGGGCATCTTATAGAATACTTACCCGCAAATATGTTGTATGTTAGTTTCGTGTGCTAATAAATATATGACTAGGAAGTTAGATTAGGGGAAATTGATTCTCTATTTGCTTCATAGCTTTGAGGTAAAGACAAATGCAGAATTAATATCTAAAGTGGGAAGTTCGGCTACTTTATCAAAGATTCCGAAAATTGAAGAACCTGAACCACTCATAGCAGCATAAATGGCACCTTGGTTATATAGTTCGTTTTTGATATCTGTTAGAATAGGGTGTTGCTTAAATACACTAATTTCAAAATCATTCACCATTAGCTCTTTCCATGTTTCAATGGGGAGCGTTGCAGTCTCTCTTAAATCGTGCATTGGAGTTTGAGGCTTGATATAAGCGAAGGCATCTTTGGTGGATACAAATACATTGGGTTTGATAAGATAAAGTTGATAGTCCTTTAAACTGATTGATATTGGTGAGAATATATTGCCAATTCCCTCTGCATATGTCGGTTTATTCTCGATAAAGAACGCACAATCTGCGCCAAGACTAGCTGCATATTCTTCTAGCTTGTTTGTAGTAATCTCAAGTGAGAACTTTTTATTTAATAATTTAAGCATGAAGGCTGCATCTGCTGAGCCACCCCCAAGACCAGCTCCTGATGGTATATATTTGTGCAGATATATTTCTAATGGTGGCAGGGAGTAAATGCTATCAAGAAGTTTATATGCTTTGATAACGAGGTTTGTTTCCACATTCCCTTCTATTGTGTTTCCCGATTGATAAAGTTTATATTTATCATTAGAATTTTTTGCCTCATGAACTTCTAATGCATCTTCTAAGGGGATAGGGTAGAATATAGTTTCTAGATTGTGATAGCCATCGCTACGCTTTGAGGTTATATTCAATCCGAGGTTAATTTTGGCATTGGGAAACATTATCATATTCGTATCTTTTTAAAGCTATTCTGTTTTATTTGATTACAAAATTAATAAAAGAATTAGCTCTATTATTTATTCACCTTCCAATTATTACATTTATACACTTCATTCATGTTTCAAATATATTCATTGATTATATCTGTAATCTCTTTATGAGTAATAATATTCCCTAAAACCTTGTTGTTTTTGCTGATTATTACAACCTTTGTACTCGATTATTTTAGAATATAAGTTTTATGAAAAGATTGAGCGCAGTCGCCGCACTATTTGATTTCGATGGTGTGGTGATGGATACAGAACCACAATACACAATTTTTTGGAACGAACAAGGATTGAAATATTTAGGTAAGGATAACTTCGGAGCAACTATTAAAGGACAAACCCTAACTCAGATATACGAAGCAAACTTCACGGGAGATTTAGTGGAAGTACGTCAGCAGATTACAACTGATCTCAACCAATATGAGAAACAGATGACTTACGAGTATTTGCCTGGAATTCAGCGTTATCTTAAAGAGTTGCGTGATAATGGGGTTGGGATTGCACTTGTTACTAGCTCTAATATAGAGAAGATGCAAAACATATACAATGCATATCCTGATTTTAAGAGTCAATTTGATCATATTCTCACTGGGGAAATGTTTCAGAACTCAAAGCCGCATCCTGAATGTTTCCTACTTGGCATGAAACTTATTGGTGCGGAAGCTGCGAATAGTTTTGTTTTCGAAGATTCTTTTCATGGTTTACAAGCAGGAAGAGCTTCCGGTGCTACAGTTATTGGCCTGGCAACGACCAATAGCCGAGATGCAATAGCAGATAAAGCCGATTTTACTATCGATGACTTTACAGATATGCATGCCGCTAATATAGATTCGCTTCGTCGATAGACTGATAGTATTCACAGGGTATTCCTCTCATTTATTAAATTTTCTATCATTGGGCTGTGCGATAGAGCATATAAAGATAAATCAATAATTATAGTGAAAATTACAAATAGAACTGGCATTCGATGTTTTAATATTTTAAAAATCAGTGTTATACGATCTATTTGTTATAATTTTGCGTTTTAATTTCAATTAAACTAACAATAGGTATGACTGGTTATATATCAGACGATAAAAGAAAAGTAACGACTCATCGTCTCATTGAGATGAAAGAGAGAGGTGAGAAGATCTCGATGCTCACTGCTTATGACTATACAATGGCACAGATTGTAGATGGTGCTGGCATTGATGTAATATTGGTTGGCGACTCAGCATCTAACGTGATGGCTGGTAATGTGACAACTCTCCCAATTACTCTCGATCAAATGATTTATCATGGTAAATCAGTGGTACGTGGAGTGAAACGTGCTATGGTAGTAGTAGATATGCCTTTTGGCTCGTACCAAGGTAATGAGATGGAAGGTTTAGCTTCTGCTATTCGTATCATGAAGGAAAGCCATGCAGATGCGTTGAAGTTAGAGGGTGGTGAAGAAATAATCGATACTGTAAAACGTATTTTGAGCGCAGGTATTCCTGTAATGGGGCATCTAGGACTAATGCCACAATCTATCAATAAATATGGCACTTACACAGTTCGTGCCAAAGATGATGCAGAAGCAGAAAAGCTAATTAAAGATGCTCATCTTTTGCAAGAGGCTGGATGCTTTGCTTTAGTACTCGAGAAAATTCCTGCTTCTTTGGCTGCACGTGTAGCAAGCGAACTTACCATTCCTGTTATTGGTATTGGCGCAGGTGGTGCTGTAGATGGTCAAGTATTGGTTGTACAAGACATGTTAGGTATGAACAATGGCTTCCGTCCACGTTTCCTTCGTCGTTATGCCGACCTGAATACAGTTATGACCGATGCAATCAGTAGTTATGTATCTGATGTGAAGAATTGTTTCTTCCCTAATGAGAAAGAACAGTATTAAGAAATATCTATGCCTAATAAATCGAGCTGCATTCATTTTATGAAAGTGTGTATAGCTAACTTTCTTTTCTTTGCATCACTTTATATGCTTTTTCCGGTTTCGGCTCTGGAAATGGCCAATCGATTACATCTACCTGTTTCACAAACCGGATTAATGTTCCTGATGTGTACATTGGGGATGTTTATAATAGGTCCATTTCATGCTTATCTGGTTGACGCTTTTAAAAGGACAAGGGTGTGCATATTGGCTTTTTTAGGCATGTTAATAACTACATTTGGATACTATTTTGTAGATACATATCCGCAACTAATGGCTCTTTGCACATTGCAAGGAGCCTTTGTTGGGATGGGTACTGTGGCGTCAATTACTCTTGCCATTGATACTATCCCTTCAGAAATGAGAAGTAATGGCAATGTATATTTCTCATGGGTCTTGCGTATTGCCATGTACTTGGGTGCTGCTTTGGGAGTATGGCTTTATCAATGGTATAGTTATGATAAGCTGCTACTTATTTCGATTGTTGTAGGTTCGTTGGGCTTGTTTTTTGCTGCCCAACTCTATGTCCCCTTCAGAGCACCTATGGTGAATTGTTTATGTTCAACAGACCGCTTTATCCTTCTACGAGGCTGGTTACCAGCGCTTAATCTAATGGCAATTGCTTTTGTTCCTGGGTTGTTGATGCCCGTCTTTCATCATCATTCATGTAACATCGAACTTCTCGGGATTGACTTTCCATTCTATACTTTTGTAACTGTAGGTTTTGCGTTAGCGTTATTCATCTTCCGATTATGCTTTAATAAAGATAAGTCGTATATGTCTGTTACGACAGGTCTGATAGTGATGTTAATGTCGCTACTGCTGTTCGATAGGATCCCTGATTATATTCCTCCCTTTTTATTGGGTTTGGGACTAGGGTTAGTTAGTCCTGAGTTTCTACTGATATTCATAAAACTCTCGCAGCATTGTCAGCGTGGGACGGTGTTGACCACACACTTTCTGGCTTGGCAAGTAGGTATAACAAGCGGTATAGCTACTACTTGTTATTTATTCGATTTTGGTACTCTGTCGATGGCCTTAACCTGGGGTAGAATCGCTATTGTGGCTTCTCTTCTTTTCTATTTGTTGGTGACTTATCAATACTTTAAGCGTATGCGTCTTCGATAATATATATCGAAGACAATCAAAATACGTTTATTCTTTACTAAAGACTACTTTGGTCTTTTCTCCTTTATTAAGTTGCAGGTCGACAATTTCTTCCTTACTAACTACAGCTCTGTCAAGGTAATCTATAACTACTGTTCCTAGTGTGTTTTTTAGATGGAAAGTGCCGGTTTCATCTGGTTGTATGAGTAGCTCGGAGGGCACTCCATCTTCCCATACTAAATCAACAGTGGCGCCACCACGTACACGAAATCCTTTTAACTTGCCGCTAGTCCATGAACTAGGTAAAGCCGGTAAGACCTCTATATACCCATTTTGACTTTGTATTACCATTTCACTAATGCCTGCAGTACCTCCCCAGTTACCATCAATTTGGAAAGGTGGATGTGAACAGAATAGGTTAGGGAAAGTTCCACTCGTATGTTGATAGGGATTAGTGGGTAGATAGGCCGGAGAGAGTAAGCTCTTGAACAGTTTATAAGCTCTATCACCATCGCCTAAGCGTGCCCAGAAGTTAATTTTCCATGCTCGACTCCACCCAGTTCCTTCGTCACCACGTCTGTTGAGTGTTTCTTTACAAGCCTCTGCAAGTTGAGGTGTTTTCGATGTAGATATTTGATTGCCTGGATGCAAACCATAGAGGTGTGAAACATGACGGTGGTGAGGATCTACCTCTTTATAATCTTTAAGCCACTCTTGTAGATAGCCTTCTTCACTGATTAGCATTGGTGGCAGTTGCTTACACGCTTCCTGCAACGATTCTTGATACTCAGAATCGATACCTAGTATTTTTGATGTTTCTATTACATTCTCGAACAGCTCTTTTATAATCTGTGTATCCATCGTTGGCCCCATGCAAACACTTGTTCGAGTTTTATCATCGCCTAAATAGAATTCATTTTCAGGCGAGGAGGAAGGTGCTGTTACCAAATACTTGGTTGCTGGATCGACAACCATAGTAGAGAGGAAAAACTCCGATGCGCCTTTCATAGTAGGATAGATAGATGCCAAATATGTACTATCGTTATTATAAAGATAATGTTCCCATAGGTGTGCGCAAAGCCATGCGCCGCCGGTGTTAGTTGCACCCCATGATGGATGCTCTCCGGGTTCGGTGTACTGCCAAACATTGGTCATCATATGTGCTACCCAGCCTTTGGCTTCTTTCCCATAAAAAGCTTTTGCACTTCTTTCTCCACTTATTACTAACCCTTTTGTTAGATCTATTAGTGGAAGATGTAACTCCGAAAGATTGGCAGGCTCGGCAGGCCAATGATTCATCTGAACATTGATATTGGTGTGATAGTCTCCATTCCAGGGTGTGATGGTATCATTAGCCCACAAACCCTGGAGGTTGGGTGGGAGAGATCCTGGACGCGTGGAACTGATTAGTAAATAGCGTCCATAGTTATAATACAGTGCAGCAAGTGCAGGGTCATCTTCGCTTTGAAAGGCTAAGATACGTTCATCAGTGGGAAGATACATTGTTTGAGGATTGCCGGAGATATCTAGGTTGGCCCGTTGATATAACCCTTGATAAACAAACTCCTGTTCAGCAGCTATCTCATTTAAATCATCATCAATAATATCTTGAAGTATCCTTAAAGCTCTTTTTTTGTAATCTTCCTTTTCGAAAAAAGATGTAGCTGCCGAGACCACAATCCAAATATCATTCGCACCCTCTACTGTTATTTGGTGACCTTTGGTGATCTTATTTCCCTTCTCACCTGCAATAAACGCATCTGCGAAGGTGGCATACTCCACACCACTGACACCCTCCACACCACTATCTAGTGCACCCGTAAGCTCTAGAAGATGCTCAGAGTTAACAATTGCTTGTTGCTCCCCCTTTGGAGTTGGGCGGTTGATTGATACCGCTAAGCTGATACCATCAGGGTTGTCGGTTGTGATATTTACCAATAAAAGATCTCTTGCACGAGATGCAATATATCTTCGTTTATGCTGGTATTTACCTTCTGTGAAATCGGTATAACCTAAACTCGTTTGTAAATCAAGTCCACGTTCATAAGAATGTATAGAGGAAGAGTCACCATAAATATAGTTGATATCAAGATTAGCCAGCATTTGATATGCCCCATACGTTCCACCTTTCTCTGATTTCTTGGGTACGAAGCTAGAGTACATCAACTCTTGAGCCTCTTTGTTCTTGCCGTCAAATAGCAGTTGGCGAATTTGAGGCAATGATTGAGCTGCATCAGGGTTACTATAGTCAGTCACGGATCCGCTCCACATACTAATTTCATTAAGGACTATTCGCTCCTGTATTATCCCACCATCGGGCATCATTCCTAGACGACCGTTTCCAAGAGGTAGTGCTTCTACCCACTGCATTGCTGGAGTGGTATAGAAAAGGGATTGTGTGGGACTCTTGGTGTTGCTTTGCGAAGAAGAATCTGTAACTATAAATAATGAAAATGTGGTTAGTAAGATAGATTTAAAGATGTGTTTCATAGATTAGAGGTGTTTTTGCTGTAAGTTTAGAAGAGAGCAAATATATAGGGAACGAAAATAATTAAACCAATGATACCGGCAACCACAGCGCAGATTAAGACGCTTCCGGCTGCCACATCTTTCACCCGGCCAATGGCCTCGTCCCATTCGGGCGAGACCACATTGCACAGGTATTCAATAGCTGTGTTGAACCCCTCAGCAGATAAAACTAATCCTATACAAAAGATTACAGCTATCCATTCCATGCGATTAATGTCAAAGAAGAAACCAGCAAGGATTGTAACGATTGCTACTGCAATGTGTATCCAAGCATTCTGTTCTCGACTGACAAAGAACTTGATGCCACGTCCGGCATAATTAAAGCTTCTTATTCTCTTTTCAGGATCAAACTTGCTAATATTCATGGTGAAATTATATGTTTAGTTTCTGCTAACTTGCTTAACTCCCTTTACTGTACGGAGTTTTTTTATCAACGCTTCGAGTCGGCCAGTATCGCCCACCATAATTGTGAGTGTACCGGAGAATAGTCCATCATGCGAATCAATGCCAATAGAACGAAGCATAATATTATTTTCTTTCGATATAATCGAAGTAATATTTGTTACAATACCAATATCATCGTGTCCCACTACGCGTAGAGTGATAGGATATTGACGTCCTTGTGACTTTCCTGCCCATCGTGCTTTCACAAATCGATAGCCAAAGCGTTGGCGCATCTGCGCAGCATTAGGACAGTCATTACGGTGTATTTTTATACCTCCTGATACAGACACAAAACCAAACACATCATCGCCGTAGATAGGGTTACAGCATTTTGCAAGTGTGAAATCTATACCTTTCAGGTTTTGGTCAATAACAAGAACATCCTCTTTTGATGTTTTAGTTTCATCAATTGCTTGCGGTTGTAAGTTGTAACCTTCTGCACTGCGATATTGCAACTCATCATGCGGGTCATTGTCACGCTTCTGCTGTTCAGTATATTTGTCTAATAGTTCGTTGATATCAATAAAACCATCTGCGATAGCTTGATAAAACTGTGTTACTACCTTATAACCAAGACGTTTGATTAAGCGCATCATTGTACCCTCATCATAGTCTAGTTTACGGTTTTTAAATTTACGTTCAAGGGTCTCTTTTGCAAACTCAAATTGACGTGCAGCTGTCTCCTTTAGCATCTGCTTGATTTTTGTACGTGCTTTTGAGGTAGTGACAATATTCAGCCAATCTTGCTTCGGCGTCTGAGTATTAGAAGTCATAATCTCTACCTGATCACCGCTTGCCAATTTGTATTTCAATTGCACATTCTTGCCATTAACCTTAGCGCCAATACACTTACTGCCCAACTTTGAATGGATATGAAATGCGAAGTCTAGCACTGTGGCACCTTTGGGTAGTTTGAACAGATCTCCTTTAGGTGTAAATACAAACACCTCATCTTCGTACAGGTCCATTTTGAATTGATCCATCACCTGCAAAGAATCACTATCTGAGTTCTCTAAAGCCTCGCGAACAGATGTTAGCCATTCGTCCAATCCACTTTCACCTTTAACACCTTTGTATCTCCAATGAGCAGCTAATCCACGTTCGGCAATCTCGTCCATACGTCGTGTTCTAATTTGAACCTCCACCCATTTACCTTCGGGTCCCATCACTGTGATATGAAGCGATTCATAGCCATTACTTTTAGGAATAGAAAGCCAGTCGCGAAGCCGCTTAGGATTAGGTTGATACATATCTGTAACGATAGAGTAGGCCTGCCAACACTCTTGCTTCTCCTTTTCAGAGTCAGAATCAAGAATGATGCGAATAGCAAATAAGTCATAGATTCCGTCGAATGGAGTCTTTTGCTTTTGTATCTTGTTCCAAATAGAGTGAATCGATTTGGTTCGTCCTTTAATTTCAAACTTCAATCCAGCTTCTTCTACTTTCTTCTTTATTGGAGCAATGAAAGCAGCAATGTAGCGATCACGAGAGGCCTTTGTCTCGTTGAGTTTCTCTTTAATTGAAGTGTATACTTCGCGGTTGGAATACTTTAATGATAAGTCTTCCAACTCTGATTTTAGTTTATAAAGTCCAAGCTTGTGAGCAAGTGGAGCATATAGATAAGCTGCTTCATTTGCTACTTTAATGCGGTCTTCTTCATTGTCGGTTTGTCTAATTTGACGCATTAAGTTGACGCGGTCTGCAATCATTATAAGGATGACACGCATGTCTTCGGCAAATGAGAGCAGAAGATTGCGAAAATTTTCCGATTCTATAGCCGGACTTTTAGTATAGAGCTCGTTAGTTTTTACTAAGCCTTTGATGATAGTTTCTACCTCCTCGCCAAACTCCTTTCGAACTTGATCTATAGGTATTATATCGGTTTTAACAAGCTCGTGAAGCATAATACCCACGAGGCAAGCACCTTTCATGCCAATCTCCTCAGATACAATCAAAGCCGTGTTTAAATCGCGAATAATGGGATTTATCCCAAAATTATTGCGTTTAAGTTTTTGCTCAACTGCACCCGCCGTGATATATTTTTTAAGTTTGCTAATATGCGTTTTTGTAATACTGTCGCCTGCCGACTGATATAGTTTTCTGTAAAGAATGCCTAGTTGAGTCTTTTCGGCTTGAGTAAAAAAAGTATTTTCTACCATTGATGTAAATGTTAATGTGAAACAGAGCGTGGTAAAAATAGTTTTTTATTACCACGGAGGTAATCAGGTATTTAGTTTTCCCTGTTTTATGAATTTGAGCTCTTCATGTCTCTCACTGATACAAATATAAGGTAATTTTGATATAACTTGATTAGTAAATCTTTCAAAAACAAGAAATGCTCGCAAAAAGTTGTTGGCCGATGCGCATTCAAGGCGATTCAAGCTATTTACTATCACCACATAGAGCTTGATAATTGTTCATCATTCTATTTGTGTTAGCCTATCTCTATATGTACTGACTTCTACTTAATCGAAAAATACATTTTTTTTGATAACTAAAATGTATAAGTGAAAACATTTTGTATTTTTGGGCATCATTTAAAAAACGAGATATATTATGATGACACCTCAAGACAAGAAACTTTTAGCATCAAAGGGAATCTCAGAACAACAAATCGCTATTCAATTGGCTGATTTTGTAAAAGGTTTCCCGTTTCTAAATCTTAAAGCAGCCGCTTCAATAGAGAAGGGAATCCTAAAGCCAACCGCTGACGAAGAAGAAAATTATTTATGCCATTGGGATTCGTTTTGCGGCACTGGCAAAACTATTTTAAAATTTGTTCCTGCATCGGGTGCTGCAAGTAGGATGTTCAAAAACCTATTTGAATTTATAGATGCTCCTTATAATGCACCAGAATCGAAATTTGAACAGAATTTCTTTGACAATATCAATAAGTTTGCTTTCTATACAGACCTCAATTCTACTTGTCTTCGTGACTTCGATAAAGATATTCCTTCGCTGATGGCAGATGGTGAATATAAGAAGATTGTTGCTAACCTTCTTGATGCTGATGGATTGGGTTATGGGCAACTTCCTAAGGGTTTACTTCTATTTCATAACTATGCTGAGGGCCCTCGTACCCCTTTGGAAGAGCATCTTGTTGAAGGGGCGCTTTATGCTAAAGGTGCCGATGGTAAAGTGAATGTACATTTTACGGTTTCACCAGAACATCGTACTATGTTCGAATGGTTGGTTAAAGATACGGCTGGTGTTTATGCAAAAAAGTTTGGGGTAAATTATAATATCACATTCTCTGAGCAAAAACCATCGACAGATACTATTGCAGTTGACATGAATAACGAACCCTTCCGTGAGAAAGATGGAAATATACTATTCCGTCCTGGTGGTCATGGAGCACTTATTGAAAACTTGAATGATCTTGATGGCGATGTTATCTTCATTAAAAATATAGACAATGTTGTTCCAGATCGACTTAAAGATGATACAGTTCGTTACAAGAAATTGATAGCTGGTGTTTTGGTTGAACTTCAACGCCAAGCTTTTGAATACCTAGAGCTACTTGATAGTGGTAAATATACACAGGAACAAGTGATGGAAATCCTTCAATTCCTTCAAAAGAAGTTGTTCTGCAAGAATCCTAGCACTAAGAATTTAGAAGATGCGGAGTTGATTATCTACTTAAAAGAGAAGCTTAATCGTCCAATGCGTGTTTGCGGTATGGTGAAGAATGTAGGTGAGCCCGGTGGAGGACCATTTTTAGCCTATAATTCTGATGGTACAATCTCTTTGCAAATTCTAGAAAGCTCGCAAATTGATATGAACGATCCGGATAAGAAGTCGATGTTCGAGAATGGTACACACTTTAATCCGGTAGACCTAGTGTGTGCTGTTCGCAATTACAAAGGTGAGAAGTTTGATCTTACTAAATATACCGATCCAGCTACAGGGTTTATATCGTATAAATCTAAAAACGGCAAAGAACTTAAAGCGTTAGAATTGCCTGGTTTGTGGAATGGGGCAATGAGTGACTGGAACACTGTTTTTGTGGAGGTACCCTTGTCAACCTTCAATCCAGTTAAAACTGTCAATGATCTTTTGAGAGAACAACATCAGTAAAATTAATACCTTATTAATACGGAGGGGAGGCGCTATCTAAGCATTGCCTCCCCTTTCTGCTTTGATATATTGACATAGAGGTGAAAAAGTAAACTACAAAGAGTGAGTTCGCCGAAATAATGCTTATTTTTGTGGCATAATTCAATATTATCCCGCACAATGAAAAAGATATTATTGCTAGGCTCAGGCGAACTCGGTAAAGAGTTTGTTATTTCGGCTCAGCGCAAAGGACAGTATGTTATTGCTTGTGATTCTTATGAGAAAGCTCCTGCAATGCAAGTTGCAGATGAGTATGAGGTAATTAATATGCTGCATGGTGACGACCTTGATATGGTTGTACGCAAGCATCGCCCTGATATAATTGTTCCCGAGATTGAGGCTATCCGCACAGAACGACTTTACGACTACGAAGGTTTGGGTATACAAGTTGTACCTAGCGCTCGCGCTGCTAATTTCACAATGAATAGAAAGGCTATCCGTGATTTGGCTGCAAAAGAACTCGGTTTGAAGACGGCTAAATATTTCTATGCTACTACACTTGATGGTTTGCGTAAAGCTGCTCAAGAAATAGGTTTCCCATGTGTGGTAAAACCTCTTATGTCATCTTCAGGTAAAGGTCAGTCGTTGGTAAAATCGGCAGATGAGCTAGAGAAGGCTTGGGAATATGGATGTAGTGGTAGTCGTGGTGATATTAAAGAACTTATTGTAGAGGAATTTATCAGCTTTGATAGCGAGATTACACTTCTTACTGTGACTCAAAAGAATGGTCCAACACTGTTCTGTCCACCTATTGGTCATATTCAAAAAGGCGGTGACTATCAAGAAAGTTTCCAACCTGCACCAATCGATCCCGCTCATCTGCAGGAAGCACAAGAAATGGCTGCAAAGGTTACTGAAGCCCTTACGGGTGCAGGACTTTGGGGCGTTGAATTCTTCCTTAGCCATGAAAATGGTGTTTATTTCTCAGAACTATCTCCTCGTCCACATGACACAGGTATGGTTACATTGGCAGGTACGCAGAATCTGAATGAATTTGAGCTACATTTGCGTGCAGTTTTGGGTCTACCAATTCCTCATATCAAACTAGAGAAAGCGGGTGCAAGTGCTGTTATTTTATCTCCAATCGCAAGTAATGGTACGCCTCAATATAAGGGCTTCGAGGATGTAGCAGCTGAGGAAAATACTTATCTGCGTATATTTGGCAAACCTTTTACGCGTGTAAACCGTCGTATGGGTGTAGTTCTTTGTTATGCACCTGTTGGGTCGGATATAGATCAATTGCGTGACAAGGTTAAGCGTATTGCACAAAAAGTAGAGGTTTATTAAACCCTTACTCCATTATAAAGATATTTTATATCTTAGGTAAAACCAGTTAGGCTCTATCTTTCTTCGAGATAGAGCCTAATTCGGTAATTCTACGGCTTTTGAGTAAAGCTGGTATTTATACTTCACTAAAGAATAATCACTACAATGAGCATTGATGATAAGAAATGGTTTGCAGCTCGTACACGTGATAAGCATGAAATCGCAATCCGTGATAGACTTACACAAATGGAGGTGGAGCATTTCTTGCCCACACGTAAGGAGACCCGTCAACTTAAAACTCGAAAGAAGGTGGTGGAGGTTCCTTATATTAGAAATCTAATATTCATACATGCCACCAAGCAGGAGGCTATCGATCTTCCAAACAAGTTTGGGCTTGCCGTCTTTTATATTCCCGATAGAATAAAGAAGGGAATGCTAATAGTTCCTGACAAACAGATGCGCGACTTTATGCAAGTGATGGATTTGTCGCCCGAAGCTGTAGACTTTGAAACCGACAGTTTGGTAGTAGGAGGGAAGGTGAGAGTTGTGAAAGGCGATATGGCAGGAATAGAAGGAAGTATAGTGTCCAAGCCCAATAGCACCTATATCATCATCCATATTAATGGTGTGCTTAAAGCTAGTATAAAAGTGCTAAAGAGTTGGTTACGACCTATCGAAGAGTAGTCTTTTTATAGGGACTTCCGAAGCAATTAGTTTTTGCTTTTATTGCTTCGGAAATTCTTTCTTTTTCTATTGTTTCCATTGCCACCTTGTCTGGTATTGCGGCCTCTGTGAATCTTTGGGTCGTAAGCCGGACCTTCACCTAATTCGGCAGGAACTGCAATCTTATAAATATCTTTCTCTAAGAAATTTTCGATGGCTTTGAATTTAGTTTGTTCGCTTTCGCTCACAAAAGTGATAGCAACTCCATCGTTATTTGCGCGTGCTGTTCTACCGATGCGATGCACATAGTCTTCGCTATCATGAGGCACATCAAAATTGATTACCGATCTGATATCGTCAATATCAATACCTCTAGATACAATATCGGTCGCTACCAATATATTGATTCTTCCGCTTTTGAACTCAAGAAGCATCTTTTCGCGCTGAGATTGCTCCAAATCAGAATGCATCTCACCCACATTCAACTTCATTAGTTTTAGTGCCTTAGCTACCTCTTTTACTTTAATCTTGGAAGATGCAAAGATGATTACGCGTTCGGGTACATCGGTTTCGAATAGTGAACGAATGATGCCTAGTTTTTGGTTTTCATAGCAAATATAAGCAGCCTGCACAATCTTCTCTGCCGGTTTTGATATGGCTAGTTTAATCTCTGAAGGATCATTTAGAATGTTTTTAGCAAGTTGCTGAATCTTTGAAGGCATGGTGGCCGAAAACATAATCGTTTGGCGATCCTTTGGTAGATATTTCACGATTTGCATAATATCCTCATAGAACCCCATGTCTAACATTCTATCTGCTTCGTCAAGGATAAAGTAAGATACTTTTGAAAGATCTACGTAGCCAAGGTTGAGATGTGCTAGCAATCGGCCCGGAGTAGCGACTACTACGTCAGCTCCCAAGGTGAGTCCACGTTTCTGTTGTTCGAAAAGTGCGCCGTCGCTGCCACCATATACTGCAACATTTGATACCGGGAGAAAGTATGAGAAACCCTCCATCTGTTGGTCAATCTGTTGAGCCAACTCTCTGGTAGGAGACATCACTATACAGTTGATTGCATCTTCTTGATGCTTACCTTCTGATAGCTTGTTGAGTATGGGAAGCAAGAAGGCTGCTGTCTTGCCTGTACCGGTTTGAGCCACTGCTATCAAATCTTTACCTTCAAGGATAAGTGGGATAGCTTGCTCCTGAACAGGAGTGCACTCTTCGAATCTCATTGCATCGAGTGCATCAAGAACATTTTGATTTAGTTGTAATTCGGAAAACTTCATATAGTGATGAAAGTTGGTTGTAACTAATTGTTGTTTTTAAATATTTAGATAAGAGTCTTTAAAACCTAGGAAGTAAAGAACTCCATCAAGTCCGATGGTATTGATAGACTGTTTTGCATTAGCCACAACCTTGGGTTTAGCATGAAAGGCAATACCAAGACCTGCTATGCCTAGCATAGGTAGATCATTTGCTCCATCTCCTACAGCAATAGTTTGCGCAATATCAACCTTCTCTACTTGAGCAATGAGTTGCAATAACTCTGCTTTGCGCTTGCCGTCTACCACATCACCAAGATATCGTCCTGTCAGTTTGCCATCTACAATCTCTAACTCATTAGCATAAACATAATCTATGCCAAACTTTTGTTGCAGGTATTTGCCAAAGAAGGTAAACCCACCGCTGAGGATTGCAATCTTATAGCCATATTTTTTGAGAACGTACATTAGGCGCTCTACTCCTTCTGTAATAGGCAAATTTTCGGCAATTTCTTGCATCACGGTTTCGTCTAGTCCTTTGAGTAAAGCTACTCTTTCTCTAAAACTTTCGGTGAAGTCTATTTCGCCTCGCATAGCCCTTTCGGTAATCTCTTTAACTTGTTGACCAACACCAGCTCTAATGGCAAGTTCGTCAATTACCTCAGTTTCGATGAGGGTGGAGTCCATATCAAAGCAGATTAGTCGTCGCATGCGACGATACATATTATCTTCCTGAAAAGAAAAATCCATTTGCAATTCGTTGGCAAGTCTCATTAGCTGTTCCTGCATCTTAACTCGGTTGCTTGGATTTCCTCTAACAGAGAATTCAATACAAGCTCTTGTTTTAGGATCTTGTCTGTCAAGAGGTATACGTCCTGTTAGTCGTTTAATAGCGTCAATATTCATACCTTGCTCGGCAATAATCTTTGTCGTGGCAGATATCTGACTTGCACTCAATTTGCGTCCTAATACAGTGAGAATGTAGCGGTTTTTTCCCTGCATCTTCACCCAATCCTCATATTCTTCAGGAGTTACAGGATAAAACCTGATTGTTACACCTAAGGAGGATGCCTTGAACAAGAGTTCCTTCATGATGAAGCCAGAATGCTTCTCTTTTGTTTGGAATAATATACCTAGTGACAGGCTATTGTGTATGTCGGCTTGTCCAATATCTAGCACAGTGGCATCATATTGTGCAAGAACTTCTGTTATTGATGCAGTTAGACCTGGACGGTCTTCGCCGGTTATCCGGATTAGGATTAACTCCGTAATTGATGCAGGCATTGACTATAATTTCTTTTAGATCTATAAACTATTGAGCCGCAGAACTATTTTATTTCTATGCTGACCTAGATGAATCATAGAAATATAGGTCTTTAAGCTGGTTTTAAGTTACTTGCAAAAGTAGCTAATTAATAATGAAAACCTGCTATAAAGCATAAAAAATACAGTTGCTAAGTGAGATTTTTCGTTTTCTGTTTGGTCGTTAACAAAAAATGCACGTACTTTGTTGACAGTTTCGAAAATAAAAGGCCCTGAAAATCAGATGTTTTAATCTTTGGAAGGGCTTATAAAGTCGATGTTTCGGGAGAAACTACTGTGGTTATGCAGTCCCGAATAGTATTAACTAAACCCGAGTTACATGAGGTGTTATGTAAGATGGATTTTTGTTGTATTAATAATGTGTTCTCTAACCTCTTTTATGGGAAAAGGTAAGCATAATAGAGGGCTAAGTGTGGGTGATGTGGCCCCGGATTTTAGAATCCAAACTACATCGGGTGAAGAACAGACTTCTATAGATTTGGCCAATTTAAAAGGTCGATATGTATTGCTAAGCTTTTGGGCAAGTTACGATGCACCATCGCGTATGCAGAATGCAAGCTTGAATAATCTGTTATGTTCAAGCGATTTAAAAGTAGAGATGGTTTCGGTTTCTTTCGATGAATATCAATCTGTTTTTGTAGAAACAGTTAGAAAAGATCAGATTAACGCTTTTGCTTGCTTTATGGAGCAAGGCGGTGAGGATTCGGAAACATTTAAAGACTATGGGCTTAATGGTGGCTTTGCTAATTACCTGCTTGATGAGAATGGGGTAATCGTGGCGAAGAACATTACAGCCAAAGATATCTCTACTGAACTGTGGGCTATATTGAAGACTGATGATGGCGGTGACCTCTATGCACATTTGGATGTGTCACATTAACTAATCAGTTTTTCATAAAGAGAATTTAGAATACAACAAAAAAGAAAGCCGCATCAGAAGTCAATTCTGATGCGGCTTTGTCTTTTTCTTGTGTGCCTAAGCCATTATTTGGGTGCCTTGCGGTAGAGAAATAATGCAATGAAGGCATAAAGTATATTTGGAATCCAAACAGCTAGCATAGGCGGCATGTTGCCTTTAACTGCAAAAGTGGAAGAGATAGTTTGGAATAATATATAGGAGAAACTTAGTGCAAGTCCGATTCCTAAATATAGTCCCATTCCTCCTTTGGTTCTGCGAGATGAAAGTGATACTCCAATTATGGTGAGAATGAAAGATGCAAACGACATTGCAATTCGTTTATGATATTCAATCTCGAATTCTTGGATATTAGCAACCCCTCGGCGTCTCTGCTTAGCTATGTATTCACTTAATTCAGGACTGGAGAGTACTTCTTGTTGATTCTTCATGATAAGAAAATCGCTCGGTTCCATCGGAATGATTGAATCCAATCGTTCACCTTTCGATATGGTTTCGTTTAAACCATCCAATTCGCGAATCATATAATCGTGTACTGTCCATTTATAAACAGATGTTGTATCGTAGACCACTCGGCGTGCAGTGAGTTGAGATACAAGCTTCTTATCGACAAATTTATCTAACGTAAAACGGTGTCCTGTTTTATTGTAGTTTTGATAATTGTCGATATAGGCCACTACACCATCTTCTACTTCTAGCCTAACGTTTCGTACACTGCTCTTTTTCTTAGGTTTGACATATCTATCCTCAAAGTCTAGGCGTGTAGCACTGCCTTTAGGGATTATATAAGATCCTAATAGAAATGTTGAAATTGCAATGATGCCGGCTGATATCATATAGGGACGCAGCATTCTTTTAAAACTCATCCCTGCAGCGAACATCGCTATAATTTCATAGTGTTCTGCAAGTTTTGAGGTGAAGAATATAACGGCTATAAATACAAATAACGGACTAAAGAGATTGGCAAAATAGGGGATAAAGTTCATGTAGTAGTCAAAGACTACAGCGTCCCACGGAGCATTGTTTTCCAGGAACTTGTCCATTTTCTCATTAAAATCGAAAACCACCGCAATAGAAATAATCAGCGTGATGGCAAAAACGTAAGTTCCTAGAAATTTCTTGATGATGTACCAGTCAAGACGTTTGATGAATCGGTTACCACTCATATATCAATATCCCTTATAATAGTAGATTACAATCGTGTTGTTACTTTTTTAAGCATCATTGGCTTCCAAGTTGAGAAATCTCCTGCTATGATATGTTTGCGTGCTTCTCCTGCTAGCCATAAATAGAATGCTAGGTTGTGGATAGAAGCAATTTGTTTAGCTAGCAACTCTTGTGCATGGAATAGGTGACGAAGATAAGCCTTTGTATAGAGTGTGTCCACAACAGATGCTCCATCAATTTCGATTGGCGAAAAGTCGAACTCCCATTTCTTATTGCGCATATTCATGATACCTTCTTTGGTAAAGATCATCCCGTTTCGTCCGTTTCTGGTTGGCATCACGCAGTCGAACATGTCTACGCCGCGTTCAATACCTTCCAAGATATTGGCAGGTGTTCCAACTCCCATCAGATAGCGTGGTTTATCTTTAGGCAGAATCTCGTTGACTACCTCAATCATCTCGTACATCTTCTCAGCTGGTTCTCCAACTGCAAGACCGCCGATAGCATTTCCGTCAGCATTTTTGGATGCAATAAACTCAGCCGATTGTCTGCGTAAATCGGGGTAAGTACAACCTTGAACAATAGGGAAGAGCGACTGTGAATAGCCGTATTTAGGCTCTGTTTCGTTGAAGCGTGTTATGCAACGATCTAGCCAACGATGGGTAAGTTCCATCGAATTCTTTGCATACTTATAGTCCGAATTTCCAGGAGGACACTCGTCGAATGCCATCATAATGTCGGCACCAATGGTGCGTTCAATATCCATCACCTTCTCGGGGGTGAATATATGTTTGCTACCATCGATATGCGAGCGAAACTCAGCACCCTCTTCGCGTAGTTTGCGGATGGCTGATAAAGAGAAAACCTGAAAGCCTCCACTGTCGGTTAGCATGGGTCTATCGAAGCCGTTGAATTTGTGGAGACCACCTGCTTTTTCTAGTACCTCTAAGCCTGGTCGAAGATACAGATGATATGTGTTGCCCAGAATAATCTGTGCTTTAATATCTTCTTTCAGTTCGGTTTGGTGTACCCCTTTTACTGTTCCTAATGTGCCCACAGGCATAAATATAGGTGTCTGTATTTGCCCGTGGTCGGTTGTGATTAAACCGGCACGAGCGTTGCTTTTGGGGTCAGTATGTTGTAATTCAAAAATCATTGCTAAGGCAATTTATGTAAGTTTATTGAGTTCTATTGCACCAGATACCTTTTCGTTGGTCAGTGCAATGTTGAATACCTCTTTAATATCATTGACGTAGTGGAATGTTAAGCCTTTAAGATAAAGATCTTGTATCTCGTCAATATTCTTCTTGTTGTCAGCGCAAAGAATAATCTCTTTAATTCCGGCACGTTTGGCGGCAAGAATCTTTTCCTTGATTCCACCTACAGGCAATACTTTGCCACGAAGTGTAATCTCACCTGTCATGGCCAAGTTAGGTTTTACTTTTCGTTGAGTCAATGCTGAGGCTAGAGATGTAGCCATAGTGATGCCTGCCGATGGTCCATCTTTAGGAATAGCACCTTCGGGCACGTGTACGTGAATGTTCCAGTTGTCAAACACTTCTTCGTTGATGTTTAACTGCGAAGCGTGTGCTTTTATGTACTCCAAAGCCAGCATGGCCGACTCTTTCATTACATCGCCGAGGTTTCCTGTTAATGTAAGTTTCCCGCCTTTGCCTTTGCTTAGACTTGTTTCAACAAATAGAATCTCACCACCTACGGCAGTCCATGCTAAACCGGTAACAACTCCGGCATATTCGTTGCCTTGGTATTTGTCGCGTGAATATTCGGGCGCACCTAAGAACTCGTATAAATCAGAAGGTTTCACTTCGCTAGCGTGGAAATATCCATTTGTCGCTAAGTGGCGAGCCGATTTACGAAGAATCTTGTTGATCTTCTTTTCCAATTCGCGCACACCGCTTTCTCGAGTATATTGTTCGATAATAGCTTCTAGTGTCGCTTTAGGAAACTTAATATCATTCTTGCTAAGTCCATTTGCCTCTAGTGCTTTAGGTACAAGATGCTTGCGCGCTATTTCGATTTTTTCTTCTGTAATATAACCACTAACCTCAATCAACTCCATACGGTCGAGTAGTGGACCGGGAATTGAGTTTAAGTTGTTTGCTGTAGCAATAAACATCACTTTAGATAAATCATAATCCACATCTAGGTAATTGTCGTGGAAAGTAGTGTTCTGTTCAGGATCAAGAACCTCAAGAAGAGCCGAAGATGGATCACCTTGTCTGTCTGAACTCACCTTATCTATCTCGTCAAGAATGAAGACGGGGTTAGAAGATCCCACCTTAATCATACTCTTAATGATGCGGCCGGGCATTGCTCCAATATAGGTTTTACGATGGCCACGAATCTCAGCCTCATCGTGTACACCACCGAGTGACATGCGTATGTATTTGCGTTTCAGTGAAGCCGCGATTGAACGGCCTAAAGAAGTTTTACCCACTCCCGGAGGGCCATATAGGCAAATGATAGGCGACTTCATATCACCCTTAAGTTTAAGTACTGCAAGATGTTCCAAAATGCGTTCTTTCACCTTTTCAAGTCCATAATGATCTTTGTCGAGGGTTTTTTCGGCATTCTTAAGGTTCAAATTGTCAGTAGTATATATATTCCAAGGCAAGTTCAACATTGTTTGCAGGTAGTTGAGCTGTACGCTATAGTCAGGCGATTGAGGGTGAGTACGCTCCAATTTGGCAAGTTCCTTGTCGAACACTGCTTGAATTTCGGCATCCCATTTCATCTTAAACGACTTAAGGCGTAGTTCCTCCACTTCAGCTTCTTGGCTACCACCACCAAGTTCATTCTGAATAGTCTTGATTTGTTGTTGCAAGAAATATTCGCGCTGCTGCTGATCAATGTCTTCACGTGTGCGCATCTGAATAGAGGCCTTAATCTCTGCCAGTTGAACTTCGCGATTTAATATTTCGAGTAGTCGGTAACCTCTATCTTTAAGAGAATTCATTTGCAGCAACTCTACCTTCTCATCCTTCTTTAAAGGCAGATTTGTTGCCAAGAAATCGATAACGAAAAGTGGAACATTTAAATTGCGAATAGCAAATATTGTTTCCTGATTAATCATATCAGAAGTCTTGATAAAGCGCACAGTTAAGTCCTTGCATGAATCAACAAGGGCAATGAATTCTTTATCGCTCTTCTCTGGTTTGATCTCTTCGTTTAGTTCTATTTCACCTCTAAGGAAAGGTGCAGTCTCAGTGATGCTCTTTAGCTCAATGCGTTTAAAGCCTTGAATAATAGCAGTGGTAGTGTGGTCAGGCATTTCAAGTACCTTCACAATGCGGCCAATGACTCCCACGGTGTGCAAGTCTTCAAAAGATGGATTTTCGGTCTGAGCATCTTTTTGGCAAACTACAGCTATAAAGGTATTGTTTTTTTCTGCTTCGCGAACCAACTTTAGAGTAGAAGGTCGGCCAACATTAATAGGAAGAAATACTCCAGGAAACAGTACCATATTACGTAAGGGCAATACGGGAATATTCTCTTTAGAGTCTAGTTTAACATCGAAAACAGATTCATCGTTACCGTCAAAGTCTGCAATCAATGAGAAACCGTTATGAGTAGCTTCCTGCATCATATATTTTCTTTTTGTCATAGTGCTATTGGATATTATACGTCATTCTGATACATTCTGCCTTGAGACTGTAAAAAATGACTGCAAATTTAGTTTATTCTTTGTAAAAAGTAAAGTCTTCGGACACTAAAAATACAAAAACTATGCCATTTATCAGAAACATTTTTCATTAAGTTTCTATTATAAAATATAATAGTCAAAAAGGGGGTAGTCATATTGTCAAAAATGTTACTTTTGACAGATTGTTAAGAGCTTAAAGTCTTGATATGCGAGTATCTTTCGCCAATGTGGCCATATTGGTCTGGCGGCGTTTGTCTCAGTGTGCTGACTATCTTAGCTGACATCTTGTCAAGCAGCTACTACGAGTTGTTGTCGAGTTGTGCTATTAGGGTAGAACGTTGTCGAGAGATTTAAGTGATTTGTATTAGATAATTGATTTATGGCGAATATATACTTTAAGTTTAAAAAATTTACTATTTGGCAGGATAAATGTGCCATGAAAGTGGGGACCGATGGAGTGCTTCTTGGGGCCTGGGTTTCAATTGATGGTGCTAAAACCATTTTGGATGTAGGTGCGGGTACAGGTTTGGTGTCACTGATGCTAGCTCAGCGTGCGCCCAATGCTCAAATAACAGCTGTTGAAATAGATGGTGAAGCTGCAATTCAGGCCACTCAGAATGTGGATGCTTCGCCGTGGGCAGATAGAATTCATGTGGTTCATAGTGATTTTAAATTGTGGCAACCATCTCATCAATTTGATCTTATTGTGTCAAATCCACCTTATTTTAATGAATCTCTTACGTCTCCAGATATACAAAGAAATCTGGCTCGGCACAATCAAAGTTTATCTTACAAAGAGCTTATAGGAGCTGCAGCGAAGTTGTTGACCAATGAAGGAAGTTTAGCTGTCATTATTCCTAGTGATGTATCGACATTGCTGGTCGAAATTGCTGCGGAATACCAGTTGTTTCCACATATTATTCTTGATGTTCTCACAAAACCAGGAGCTAATCCTAAGCGAAATATAATTGTATTTAAAAAATCAGTTAAACAAATTGATCATCAAACTATCACAATAGAACTGTCAAGGCACTGTTATTCAGATGAATTCGCAGCATTGCTTCGCCCTTTCTATCTAAAGCTTTAATTGTGTACAGTGTATGTTCTGCTTTTTTTAGGATATATTTGTTCATATAGCTTAAATAAACTACTTTTGTCTATCTCTAATTTATAGACACCAAATTGCAACAATGAAGAGGATATTAGTGAGTGGTGGAGCTGGTTTCATTGGTTCCCATCTTTGTACACGACTTGTAAAGGAAGGAAATGAAGTTATTTGTTTGGATAATTTTTTTACCGGTTCCAAGAGCAATATCGCTCACTTGATGGACAATCATCTCTTTGAGTATGTCCGACACGATATAACTATACCTTATTCCGCAGAAGTAGATGAAATCTATAATCTAGCATGCCCCGCATCTCCTATTCATTATCAATATGATGCACTCCAAACTATAAAAACTTCTGTTTTGGGTGCTCTTAATCTCGTAGAACTTGCCGACCGCATTGGTGCAAAAATTCTTCAAGCCTCTACTAGTGAAGTTTACGGAGACCCTATGGTGCATCCCCAGCCAGAAAGTTATTGGGGGAATGTTAATCCCATTGGTGTGCGCTCTTGTTATGATGAAGGTAAACGATGTGCTGAAACTATCTTTATGGACTATTATAGACAAAAGAAGGTGCGAATAAAAATTATTCGTATATTCAATACTTATGGTCCTAATATGCTTCCTAATGATGGACGTGTAATCTCTAATTTTATGGTGCAAGCTTTGAAAGGAGAAGATATAACGATCTATGGCACGGGGCAACAGACACGTAGTTTCCAATATGTAGATGATCTAATTGATGGTATGTTATTAATGATGGCTACCCCCGATGACTTTACAGGTCCATTGAATCTAGGTAATCCTAATGAATACACTATATTAGAATTAGCTCAGAAGGTTATTGATATTACGTCTTCGTCTTCTAAGATCATTTTTCACCCATTGCCTATGGATGATCCAAAGCAAAGAAAACCTGATATTACATTGGCTAAAGAGAAATTAAATTGGGAACCAAGAATCCCTCTCAACGAAGGATTAAAATCTATGGCCAACTACTTTAGGAACTATAAATACTAGAATAAACAAATTATACACAATACTCAGAAATTAAAACAATGAATATGCAAATAGACCCCTCTGAATATAAAATCCTTATCGTGGATGATGTTATGTCCAATGTGCTTCTGCTCAAAGTGTTGTTGACAAACGAAAAATTTCAAATTGCAACTGCAAACAATGGTAAAGAAGCGCTTGAAAAGGTAGAGTCTGAAAAACCAGATTTGATACTTCTCGATGTGATGATGCCCGATATTAGTGGTTTTGATGTTGCAAAGACATTGAAAAAGAATACAACAACAGCTGAGATTCCAATCATCTTCCTAACTGCACTCAATAGCACTACAGATGTTGTTAATGGATTTCAAGCAGGTGGTAACGATTTCATTTCTAAGCCTTTTAATAAGGAAGAGCTGATTATTCGCGTCACTCATCAGCTCTCTTTAGTTTCTGCTAAACGAATCATCCTTTCACAAACTGAAGAACTGAAGAAAACAATTGTAGGAAGAGATAGACTCTATTCAGTTATTGCTCACGATCTTCGTTCGCCTATCGGTTCAGTAAAGATGGTGCTCAATATGCTTATCCTCAACTTGCCAAGCAGCATGATTGGGCCTGAAATGTATGAATTGCTCACTATGGCCAATCAAACTACCGAAGATGTTTTCTCTCTACTTGATAATCTGCTTAAGTGGACAAAAAGTCAAATAGGAAGGTTGAAAGTAGTTTCTCAGAATGTAGATATAGTTGAAACAATCGAGGGGGTTGTAGAGATATATTCGATGGTTGCCGGAATGAAAAATATCAAATTGAAGTTAGAAACTCATGAACCAATAGAGGTATGTATGGATATTGATATGATAAAGACAGTTACACGCAACTTGCTTAGTAACGCTGTTAAATTTAGCAACCCTGGCTCGGAGATTGAAATATCATTGGACACTAAAGACGATATGGCTATTGTTAGCGTCAAAGACTCGGGTTGTGGAATTGAGGTGGAAGATCAAAGAAAGCTTCTTGACTCGGACACACATTTTACTACCTTTGGTACAAACAATGAAGAAGGTTCAGGACTTGGACTTTTATTGTGTAGAGATTTTGTAGAGAAGAATGGTGGTAAACTGTGGTTCACTTCATCAAAAAATAAAGGTTCTGTATTTAGTTTCTCTGTGCCGATGGTTAAGTAATTCAACCTAAAAAATAGAGAATACGAATATGTATATAGCGAAAGCCTTGTTTAGGACATTACTCCTAGACAAGGCTTTCTTTGTAATGTGATGTGTCTTTCCTTGGTTAATTCCTACCGATTTTGTTTCTTTGTCCAATTAATTGAAAGAAGATGAGAAAAGCAATCTTACGAGTGAGTGCATTATTATGTATTTTTGTTATGCTAAGCTGCGGTGCAAACACATCTAAGAACGACCGTGAGAATAGAAACGAGTCGGGGATGATACTTCAAGAAGGAGTGTCGTCAGATGGAGCGAAAAGCATGCAAAGCTCCAAGGCAGAGAACAAATTTACGTTTCGTGGAGGCGACTATACTGCAGTGGTTCATCGTTATGCTGACGCTGGTTTACCACGTGTAAAGAGTGAGATGGGCGACGTTTATACTGATAATAAGATAGAGTTGACAATTACTCGAGGTGGTGCTCCATTCTTTTCTAAGACTTTTACCAAACAAGATTTTGTTTCTGTGGCGGATGCCGCTTTTATGAAAAACTCTATCCTAGAGGGGATGGTATACAATAGAACCTCATCACAAGGCATTCTGTTTGCTGCAAGTATCTGCTACCCACAGACCGATCTTTATTTGCCTATATCTATCACTATCGGTGCCGATGGCAAGGTGAGCATGCATAGAGACGAACAGCTCGAGGATATCTATGCTGTCGAAGATTAATAAACTACTCTTCTTATCTTCTTCTACTGTTAAAAGATAAGAAGAACCACAAATTAACTGTGCTTCCCTAATCCTTTGCAGGTCTATTGCCGTTATTCTATTGTTAAGGTCTTGAAACACTTCTAGTACCAATCAATGGAATCGATTATGAAACAGTTTTACTCTATTCTCTTTTCCCTAGCTGTCACCTTATTGAGTTGTGGCGGAGGAGTTGACGACCCCTATATCCCAGTGAATCCTGCTATTAGTTCCTCGCTTACCTCTCTTTACCCCAATGCCACAGATGTGACTTGGAGTAAGAAAGGCAATTACGAGGTGGCTGATTGCTGGGTCGATGGTAATGAATTGCATGTATGGTTCAATACCAAGGCTACTTGGGTGTTGACCGAGCAAGCTATATTTCGTGTTAATCTGCCAGCTCTCGTAGAAGATGCGTTCTCCAATGGACCTTATGCTAACTATGTGTTAGATAGCCAAACCAAAATGACTCTACCACCGCAAGTGGTGAAATATCTGCTGGAGGTGCAGAGTGGAGATAAAGAGTATGCACTACTTTATCAGTTGGATGGTGCACTCGAATTAGATACACTTATCACCAATGCCAATCAAGGCTATTGGCCGGATATACTGGGAATTTAGTTTTTATTACGGCTTCTTGGCTTCTCATATCGAAAGGTCTCAATTTTAATGAACTTTCTGTTTTAATCTGTGTTTAATTAATGAATATAGAATAATAGTTTATAACTATCATTATTAAATACATATTTTAATTAGGAGGAATCATTATGTCTTCAAATTCACAAAGCATTGCACCTTTAAAAGGTATTAAAGTAATTGACTGGACACAAGTACAGTCGGGTCCATCTTGTACACAAATGTTGGCATGGCTAGGTGCCGATGTTATAAAAATTGAGAGAGTTGGAGTGGGAGACCCAACTCGTGATGAGTTGTTGGATAAACCCGGTTTGGATGGTATATACTTTCTTCAGTTAAATTGTAATAAACGTTCAATAGAATTGAACGCTAAGGCTCCTGAAGGAAAAGAGATCTTGACTAAACTGATTGAAAGCGCAGATATTTTTATTGAAAACTTACATCCAGGTGCTGCCGATTCATTAGGATTTTCTTGGGATGATGTTCACAAAATGAATCCTCGTTGTATTTATGGCACTATTAAAGGTTTTAATGAAAGTTCTCCATATGCTAGCGTGAAAGCTTTTGAACCTGTTGCTCAATGTGCCGGCGGTGCTGCTGCAACAACTGGTTGGTGGGATGGTGAATACAATATACCTACGCAATCGGGTGCTGCACTGGGTGACAGTAACACTGGTATGCACCTCACTATTGGTATCTTGGCAGCATTGATGCAACGCGAAAAGACGGGTGAAGGATGCTACGTGCAACAATCAATGCAAGATGCTGTGTTGAATCTTTGCCGCATTAAACTTCGTGACCAATTGATTTTGGATAATATTGGAGTCTTAACTCATCTTCCTGAATATCCAGATCAAAAATTTGGTAAGACTGTACCACGTGCTGGTAATGTTGAAGGTGGACAAGTTTTGGGTTGGTGTTATAAGTGTAAAGGATGGGAAACTGATCCTAATGCATTTGTTTACATCGTTCTTCAAAATGAAACTAAGGCATTTGCAGAGGCTTGTACAGCTCTTGGTAAACCAGAATGGATTAACGATCCTAAGTTCAATACTCCTGAAGCCCGCCAGAAAGTAAAACCAGAAATATGGAAAGGTGTAGAAGAATATACTATTACACGCACTAAAGAAGAAGTGGTAGATGTGTTGGGTAAAGCAGGTTTGCCATGTGGACCAGTATTGGGTATGGACGAAATAATGAAAGATAAGTCTTTGTATGACTGTGGCACATTAGTAGAAGTAGATCAACCTAAACGTGGTAAGTTTGTCACTATTGGTTGTCCTCCAAAATTCTCTTCTTACTCTCCTGTAGTAACTCCAGCACCAGCTCTAGGGGCTGACACCGACGATATCCTAAAAGAAATAGGTTACAGCGATGCTGATATCGCTAAGTTCCGTGCCGATCACGTAGTATGTAAATAAAATCAATGAGCTTAGCAGCAATCATTTAATAAAACGATTGCTGCAAGCTCCATATAATTCAATAAACTCAAGAAGGAGATTAATATTATGGTAACCAATCAAACTCAACCTCAAACCCAGAACTTGACAGACGGTATGCACATTGTCGTAGATGCATTGAAACGCAATGGTGTCGATACCATCTTTGGTTTAGTTGGTATTCCTGTGACCGATCTTGCCCGCCATGCGCAAGAAGTCGGTATTCGTTTCGTAGGTTTCCGTCATGAACAATCGGCAGGTAATGCTGCGGCAGCTGCAGGTTTCATCACCAAGAAACCGGGTATTTGTTTAACAGTTTCTGCACCCGGGTTCCTGAATGGTTTAACTGCATTAGCAAATGCGACAACCAACGGCTTCCCTATGATTCAGATTAGTGGCTCTAGTGATAGAGCAATTATCGATTTGCAGCAAGGCGACTATGAAGAATTAGATCAGATGAATATTGCAAAGCCTTTCTGTAAGGCGGCTTATCGTATCAATAAACCCCAAGATATTGCTACAGGGATAGCGCGCGCTATACGTGCTGCCGTGACCGGTAGACCTGGTGGTGTATATCTTGACTTGACAACTGCCTTACTAGCGGCAGCTGTTGATAAGGATGAGATGGAGAAGACACTATATACGGTGGTAGATCCTAATCCTGCGATAATTCCTTCGCAAGAGTCTGTAGACCGCGCCTTGCAATTGTTAGCCTCGGCTAAGAATCCATTGATTATTCTTGGTAAGGGTGCTGCATATGCTCAAGCCGACGATGATATAAAGACCTTTATCGAAAAGACCGGCATTCCTTTCTTACCTATGTCGATGGCAAAAGGCTTGATGCCTGATGATCATCCACAGAGTGCCGCAGCTGCCCGTGGCTATGTGATGAGCAATGCGGATGTGGTGGTACTGATGGGTGCTCGCCTCAACTGGTTGCTAGGTCATGGTAAGGGAAAACATTGGAACCCTAATGTGAAGTTTATTCAGCTTGACATCGATGGTATGGAGTTCGATAGCAACCGTCAAATTTTAGCACCTGTTGCCGGTGATATTGGCTCGTCGATGAAGGCATTTGTAGCAGGTTTAGCCAAATATTCTATTAAGGCTGATGCAGCTTGGATGGATGGTATCAACAAGGATAAGGCAGTGAATGCTCAGAAGATGGAAGCTCGATTGGCCAACGTTACTGAACCGATGAACTTCTATTGTACGCTCAAAGCGGTACGCGATGTGCTAGACAAACAACGCGATTATTACTTAGTGAACGAGGGTGCAAATACGCTAGATGATACCCGCAATGTCATCAATATGTATGAACCACGCAAACGTTTGGATTGCGGCACATGGGGTGTAATGGGTATCGGCATGGGCTATGCTATTGGTGCAGCTGTGACTACAGGAAAGCAAGTGGTGTCTATCCACGGTGATAGCGCATTTGGATTTAGTGGAATGGAAGTAGAGACGATGTGTCGTTTCAAATTGCCAATCACAGTAGTAGTGTTCAATAATGGCGGTATCTACAAGGGTGATAGTCCTAATCTAAGTGGTGGAACCGATCCTTCGCCTACTACTTTGATGCCGGATGCACGTTATGATAAAGTAATTGAAGCCTTTGGTGGAGATGCTTACTATGTGACTACGCCTGCCGAACTGACAGATGCGTTGACTAAAGCGATAGCTTCGAAAAAGCCATCGTTGATTGATGTGAAGATTGATCCATCGGATGGATTGGAAAGCGGCCACATTGGCAACCTCAATCCTGCTACCGTGATTAAGGAAGCACATTAAATAAACTAACCCTATTGCCCCTTACAGCAAGTAAGGGGCAATTCTAAAACTCAATATATGGAATTTGGACAAATGATCTTGAATGCATTATTACCTATATTTGTGATAATGTTACTCGGATACGCATCGGGTAAGATGAGTATATTTACGGCAGAGAATGCAAGAAGTTTCAATAAATTGGTATTGAACTATGCTTTACCTGCTGCTTTGTTCTTGTCTATTGTGAAAGCAGATAGGCATCTTTTATTCGAAGATTTGAAATTGACAATTATCAGTATTGTGGTAATTGTAATCTGCTTTTTATTTGCTTATTTTGGCTGCCAAAAGTTCTTTAAACATAGTAAGAAAGAGGCTGCCGTTTGTGCTTTGATTGCAGGTTCGCCAACTATTGGCTTCTTAGGATTTGCTGTACTTGAGCCTATTTATGGTTTCAATACTAGTACAGGTCTAGTTATTGCCATCGTGGCTATTGTAGTAAATGCTATTACCATACCAATCGGTTTATATCTTCTTGATCCAGACAACACTCCAACTCCTGCTTCGAATGCTGCTGCCACTCCAGGTGCACAACCTGAAGCTCAGCCTGCAGCACAACCTGCAGCAGCTCCCAAGAAGAAAAGTGGGAACGCGTTTGTTAATGCTTTAAAACAACCAGTGGTGTGGGCGCCTATCCTCGCCGTGATTTTCATCTTGGTGGGCATCCATTTCCCTAAAGGTTTGGAACCAACTTTCAACCTTATAGCGAAGGCTAACGCAGGGTTGGCTGTATTTGCTGCCGGTGTAACCTTGTCGGCTCAGCATATTCGTATCAACTGGGAAATCTGTTACAACACTATTCTTAAGCTTTTAATAATGCCAGCTGCATTGCTCGTGGTGGGTAAGTTGTTCCATCTAGAAGCAGCCAACTTGCAGATGTTGGTAATGGCAGGTGCATTGCCTCCAGCATTCTCTGGAATTATTATTGGTAGCCGTTATCAGATCTATGTGAATACCGGGACGTCGTCTTTGGCATTGAGTACCTTCTTATTTATGGCCAGCTGTCCTTTCTGGTATTGGCTAGCCGGCCTAGTGTCACATATGTAATAGGAAGATAAGAGTTTTAATTAGGCACGCGGCGCACCATAATCGAGAATTTTCCGATGGTGGTGGGTCGCGTTGTTCGTAAAATAGTTATAATATGGGTACTAGAAAAATAATCGATGGTTGTACGGCTGCTACATATATCGCATATGCAATGGCAGATGCTGCCACAATCTATCCTATTTCGCCAGCGTCGGAAATGGGCGAGATGGCTGACCAATGGGCTGTAGATGGGCGAAAGAATCTGATGGGGCAGACGATGGTCGTCCGCGAAATGGAGTCGGAGCTAGGCGCTGCGGGTGCGGTGCATGGCTGTTTGACCGGTGGAGCATTGACCACCACTTTCACTGCTTCGCAAGGGTTGATGTTGATGATTCCCAATATGTACAAGATAGCCGGTGAGTTGCTACCAGCAGTGTTTCATGTTACCGCTCGTTCGTTATCAGCTCATGCGCTGTCGATCTTTGGCGATCATCAGGATGTGATGGCTTGCCGACATACGGGCTTTTCTTTTTTAGCCTCAGCTTCAGTACAAGAAGCGATGGATTTGGCATTGGTGGCTCATTTGTCTGCTATCGATGCATCGTTGCCCTTCTGTCACTTTATGGATGGAATGCGCACTTCTGCGGAGTTGCAAAATATTGAGATGATTGATTATGAAGATATTCGTCCGTTGGTGGATTGGGATAAAGTGAAAGCATTTCGAGATCGTGCGATGAATTCGGAGAAACCGAATATGCGTGGTACGGCACAGAATCCTGATGTATACTTCCAAAATATGGAGGCGGCCAATCCGTTCCATTTAGCTGTTCCCGATATCGTGCAGAAGAATATGGACAAAGTGGCTAAGCTTACAGGACGCAACTACCACTTGTTCGACTATGTCGGCGCACCCGATGCTGATTATGTGATTATCACAATGGGGGTGAGTTGTAATGTGGTAGAAGAGATGGTAGATTATCTGCTACAACAAGGACAAAAAGTGGGCATGATCAAGGTCCGACTCTATCGTCCTTTCTCTGTGGAGCAACTACTAGCAGCTATTCCTGTCACAGCCAAAGTTTTGACAGTTTTAGATCGAACAAAAGAACCTGGCGCGCAAGGTGAGCCTCTCTTCCTTGATGTGTGTGCGGCAGTGCAGACAAACGGACGGGCAGTGAAGGTGTTAGGTGGCCGTTATGGACTTAGTTCGAAGGAATTTACACCAACAATGGTGAAGGCCGTATTTGACAATATGCAGTCGGCTCAGCCTAAACCTATCTTCACGGTAGGTATCGAAGACGATGTGACTCATCTTTCTTTGCCGTTAACCGATGTGGTTGATCCTGAACCAAAGGAAACTATACAATGTAAGTTTTATGGTTTCGGATCGGATGGTACCATTGGAGCCAATAAACAAGCTGCACGCATCATTGGCGACAACACTGATCTGCACATTCAAGCCTACTTTATGCACGACTCCAAGAAATCGGGTGGTTACACGGTGTCTAATTTGCGTTTTGCTAAACAGCCTATCTTATCGGCATATGCTATACTCCATGCCAATTATGTGGCATGCCACAAAAGTAGCTATGTCAAGGAGTTCGATATGTTGGAAGATATAGTAGATGGCGGCACATTTGTTCTCAATTCGGCATGGACGCTTGCCGATATGGAAAAACGACTACCTGCGCAGATGCGTCGATCTATTGCTCAGAAGAAGTTGAAGTTCTACAATATAGACGCAATGAAGGTGGCCAATGAAGTAGGTTTAGGTGTACGTATCAATATGATTATGCAAGCTGTCTTCTTTAAGCTAACCGATATGATACCTTATGAGAAGGCCATTGAATTACTGAAAGCTGATATACAGACAATCTATGCCAAAGAAGGTGAAACCGTGATTGCCGAAGATATAAAAGGTGTCGATCAGGCACTACAAGAGATGGTGCAGATTGATTATCCTGATTCTTGGAAGGATGCGGTAGATCCCCCTCGGCCTGAGGTGAATGAACCGGATTTTATCCGTTACGTGTCCAAACCAATCTTGGCACTCAAGGGAGATTCGTTGCCTGTATCGAAATTCTCTGCCGATGGATTTGTACCTGTGGGTACTACTGCCTACGAGAAGCGGGGAGTGGCCTATCAGGTACCTTGGTGGGATGTGGATAAATGTATACAGTGCACGCAGTGTTCCTTTGTCTGTCCACATGCTGCTATTCGTCCATATCTCCCTACAAAAGAAGAACTCAATGGTGCACCCGCTTCGTTTGTGGTGAAACCTGCAACAGGTGGACCCGCATTCAAGGATTTGAGCTTCCGCATCCAAAACTATGCTGACGATTGTCAGGGCTGTGGTAGTTGTATTGAGGTTTGTCCTGCTAAGGCGCTTTCTTTCAAACTCTATAGCGACGAAGTGGATGAACAGCGTGTCAATCTGGAATTTGCACAACAACATATTACGTTCAAGGACGGTTTGTTGCCACGCAACAGCATCAAAGGTTCGCAACTTTATCAACCTCTGCTCGAGTTCTCGGGTGCCTGTGCCGGTTGTGGGGAGACCCCTTATGTGAAATTGGTGACACAGCTCTTTGGCGAACGTATGTTGGTGGCCAATGCCACAGGCTGTAGCTCTATTTGGGGGGCAAGTATGCCTAGTATGCCTTACACTAAGAACAAGAATGGGCATGGTCCTGCATGGGGCAACTCACTCTTCGAGGATAATGCAGAGTATGGATATGGTATAGCTACAGCCGTGAAGCAGCGTCGGGCACGACTAGAGTTATTAGTCGATGAGGCTTTGGCTATTAAGGATCTGCCTGCTGAAGCTCAACAAGCCCTCACGGCATGGAAAGCTGCTAAGGATGATCCCGAGCAATCTTATCCATTAGGTCAAAAGGCTTTGGCTGCGCTCGATAAACTACCGACCAACCCGATCATTGAAGAAATCAAAGCGTGTGGCGAATTATTTGGTAAGAAATCAATTTGGATTATTGGTGGTGATGGCTGGGCTTATGATATCGGCTTTGGTGGACTAGATCATGTGTTGGCCTCCGGAGAGAATGTCAATGTGTTAGTACTCGACACCGAGTGTTACTCCAACACAGGCGGGCAGACTTCTAAAGCAACTCCACTGAGTGCCATTGCTAAATTTTCATCCGCAGGAAAGCGTACCAACAAAAAAGAATTGGGCCGAATGATGATGACTTATGGTAATGTCTATGTGGCTTCGGTGGCGATAGGCGGTAACAAGCAGCATACCATCAATGCATTGATGGAGGCTGAGGCTTATGATGGGCCATCGATTGTAATAGCTTATTGTCCGTGTATCAATCATGGTTTACGTGCAGGAATGGGTAGTTCAATCATTGAAGAGGGACGTGCAGTAACATGCGGTTACTGGCCACTCTATCGTTACAATCCCGATCTAGCAAAAGCCGGTAAAGAACCATTGAGTGTGGACTATCAACAACCCGATGAATCTATGCCTACTTTCTTAGCAGGTGAAGATCGATATGCAGCACTTACTGAAACGAAACCCGATGAGGCGAAGGTGCTTCATGGTGAATTGCAGCAAGAGTGCGATAATCTCTATAAGATACTGAATGAATCTAAAGATGTTTATTGATCTAATTAGTTCATAGCCAACGGATAGAGCTATAAAAATAGCCTGACCCTTTTAAAAATAAGAGGTCAGGCTATTTTGTTTTCTAATTCAGGGGAAATTAATACTGATTGTTCTATTGGTTTCCAATTTGTAAGTTGTTGATAATTAGCGGTGTATTTCTGCTTTGTTGGCAAGGGCTACTCTGCTTGGTGACAAAGGCTGTACACCGAGCGGAGTAGCCCTTGCCACCGAGCAGAGTAGCTGTACTCACCAAACTGTTTAGCAGCATGCTGCTAGCTTCTTGGTGAAATAGATCCTTTTTCCTTCAGAAGGGCATTCGTCGAGCGTAGCCGACTCTTTATATCCCATCTTGGGATAGAAGAGTGGTGCCTGAAAACAGAAAGTGTCTAGGAAAGAAAATTTGCAACCTTTCTCTACCGCTTTATCTTCTGCAACAGCCAAAATGCGTGAACCAAGTCCACTTCCGCGAAACGCTTCGTCAACCCATAGAGTTTTAATAAACAACCACTTTCCCCAAGTGTGTCCAATCAATCCAGCGATGATGTGATCGCTGTCATCACGAAGAAATACCCCCAACTCTCCCGGCTTGCTTCCAGCCGCAGTGTAGTTGTAATCATTGATGTGTTTCACCAACTCTTCTTCATCCCTTTTGTCAATCTTTTCAGTAATACTAATATCCATTTGAAAACTATTTGTCTAGAAACTAAAGCAGTACATTATAGACAATGTATCCGCCATAGTACCCCGTTATCGCAATTAAAATGGTGGCAAGTCCAAGTAAAAGAAACGCAGTCCAGTAGAGCCATGAGGGTAGTGGTTTCTTAACAAGGTAGCTTAATAAATAAACAGCAGCCGGGCACGAAATAGCGATTGCTGTCCACGTGGCGAAAGCGTGGTGAATCTCCTTAATTTTTTGTGCCTCGGCATTTAGGCTCAAATGATAGTTACCGGTGATGACAGCTGCCCAAGCACCCAAACATCCCAAAATAACTAATATCTTAATACAGTTGGACATCGAAATGTCCTTCTCGCGTACTAGGTAGATGATGGCTAGTAAACACGAGACCAAAATCAGTGCAATAGGGAAGTGCACAGTCATTGGATGCAAAATATCTCCAAGTCCAGTCATTAGATTCATGTTTAATTGATTTTTATTTACTTATTGGATTTATTGCTCTTACCAATTAAAACAACGAAAGTGCGATTTTAGTTGCACAAAAAGGTCCCTAAATGTATCTGTTGATGTAGATACATTTAGGGACAGTCAGAATTTTGTATGAATATATTAGGCCAAATCGACTACTGTGATGCCTGCACCGCCAAACTGTACATGCTCGTCAGCGAAGTGCCGGATGCCCGATACGGTAGATAAATATTGGCGGATAAGGGTGCGAAGTATTCCTGTGCCCGTACCGTGTAAAATACGCACACGGTCCATCCCAATCAATATAGCATCATCGATAAAATAGGTGATGGCCTGCAAAGCCTCATCGCCCCTCATTCCGCGTACATCAATGTCTTGCTTAAAATGCAATTTCTTTTCGTACATAGAGTCATGGGTAGAAGTACTTACAAAACTAGATGCAGCTGTAGTAGGTTTATTGGCAGGAGCTTTTGCATGTTCTAAACGGTCGGTTTTTACCGTGGTTTTTAGTCCCCCAAATGCAACTGTTGCATTCTTTCCATTAACATCCATCACCTCGCCCACACTGGTTTGACCTTTGAGACGTACCGTATCTCCTTTAGCGATGACGCGCATCGCTGGAGCAGATTGAGTAGCAGGTTTATTGTCGATGTTAGTAGCTTTCTTCTCCTTCTTTTTGCCCTGCTTCTCACGCAGTTTTTCCATTTTGCGTAGCACTTTGGCTTCCTCTTCCGATTTTAATTGTTGGTCAAGCCTATCGCGGAACTCGTTCAAATCTTGACGCACCAATCGGGTCTTCTCCTTCTCGGCTTGCGATTCCTTAATCTCTCGGATAGTCTGCTCGATACGCGCATTCGACTCCTTAATTAAGTTTTCAGCATCCGTCTTAGCCTTTGCTAGAATTTCCTTACGTTCCTGCTTTAGGTTGGCCATCTCCGCTTCATAGCGAGCTAGTGTCTCTTCCAGTTGCTTTTCACGTTGCCGAACGTTCTGGCGTTTGTTTTCCCAATAACGTTTGTCGCGTACAATATCTTGCAGATACTTGTCCGCATTGATGTACTCACTTCCTACAATCTCTGATGCATCAGCTATTACCTCTTCAGGCAGACCAATTTTGCGAGCAATCTCCACGGCAAATGAGCTTCCTGGGTTGCCAATTTGTAGTTGAAACAATGGTCGCATCATGTGGCGGTCGTAAAGCATTGCACCATTCACTATGCCATCGTTCTCATCGGCATAATGTTTCAGATTTTGGTAGTGTGTGGTGATAACACTAAAGGCACCTTTCTCCTTGAATCGCTTCAGCACCGATTGGGCAATGGCGCCGCCAATCTGTGGCTCTGTACCTCCACCAAACTCATCGATCAGGATCAAGCTTTGAGCGTTACAGTGGCGAATCATCATCTTCATATTGGTGAGGTGCGAAGAGTAGGTACTCAAGTCGTCCTCTATAGATTGTTCGTCGCCTATATCCATAAAGATGCTCTCGAAGATGCCGGCCTGGCTGCGTTCGTGCATCGGGATGAGCAGACCACATTGCAGCATATACTGGAGTAGCCCCACTGTTTTTAGGCAAACCGATTTACCTCCTGCATTAGGACCTGAGATAATCAATATGCGTTTTTCTACCGTCAACTCAATATCTAGTGGCACCACTTTCTTTCCCTGTTTTGATAACGATAGTTCCAACAATGGATGTATGGCCATTGTCCAGTCGATAAACTGTTGATTTACCGTAGTGGGTTGAATGCCGTTCGTCTTAATGGCAAAAAGACCTTTGGCGCGTATAAAGTCAATCTCAGCAAGAAATTCGTACGAAAGCAGAATGTCTTGTATGGAAGGACGAAGGTCGTTAGAGAATTGTGTAAGGATGCGGATGATCTCGCGTCGCTCTTCGCCTTCTAACTCGCGGATGCGATTATTGGCCTCCACCACTTCGGCAGGTTCGATAAAGACTGTCTTGCCACTAGCCGATTCATCATGTACTATACCCCTTATCTTTCGTTTTAGAGCAGGTGCAACAGGAATCACCAGACGGCCATCGCGCATGGCAGGTGTCACGTCCTTATCGACCACACCTTCTGACTGAGCCGAACGTAAAATAGAATGTAGCGAACGCGACACACTGCCCATCGTAGCAGCTAGCTCACGGCGGATGCGAGCTAAGTCGGGTGAAGCGTTATCCTTCACCTTTCCAAACTTGTCCAATATCTGATCAATACGTTTCACTACATGAGGGAAGACAGCCACTTCGCTAGTCAATGCAGTCAAGGCAGGGTAGGGCGATGACGCTTCTTCTTCCTCTTCTGTGTGACGGTTGAAGAAACGAACTACTTGGAAAATCGTATCTAGTGATCGCTTTAAGTCGAACATTTCCGATTCGTCGAGATACATTCCCTCAATGCGGATGCGGTGTAGAGAAGGACGTACGTCAAAGAAATAGCTATTAGGAAACTCGTCTTCTTCTTGAATGATGCGCACAAATTCACTAACCTGCGTCATTTTTTTGTTTACTAGCTCAAAATCGCTAGAAAATGTCACCTCGTCCACTTTTTCTTTACCTAAAGTGCTGAGGCACTTCTCCTTTAGTAATGCGCGTACCTGGTCAAAACCTATCTTATGTTCAAAATTTAGGGGATATATCATAAATGTTACTCTTCGATTTTCTGCAAAAATACGACTATTTTAGCGAAAAATGTGCGTAGGGTATTGCAGATTTAAAAAAGATACGTATCTTTGCAACGCTTTAAGAGAAAAGCACTTCTGAAAAGGAGTTTTGGAGAGATGGCAGAGTGGTCGAATGCGGCGGTCTTGAAAACCGTTGTACTGCAAGGTACCGGGGGTTCGAATCCCTCTCTCTCCGCTGAAAGATGAAGCCGAAAGGCGCCATTAAGGAGCTAAACCCTACAAAATCAATATTTTGTAGGGTTTTTTGTTGTTTATACGTTACCCCTCTTAGGTCACAAAAAAGCCAAAAACTACCCTACTTCTGTGACGAAATCGTACCGGATTATTTAAAC
>CAMTOQ010000029.1 GCA_947074205.1 uncultured Bacteroides sp.
GGTCATGGGAAACCTCCAGATTAAGAAAAATAATATTTGGCAACCTGTTTGTGTGCAAGAATATAGAGAAGTTTCAGTTGGCAAAATGATTGTCAGAATACCGACAATTGGAGAACAAAAAAGAATTTTATCTCTTTTTGGTAGAGAAAAAGATTTAAGAAGACTTCAAATATTGAATCAGTACTCTTTGTGATGTGTCACATACGGAACATATGAAGGAAGACTTTCAGGCGTTGGTTATTGAAGCGGAGATAATTGCCTTGCAGAGGTATTTGTCTATCATGGCTTAAAGAAGAAATAGAATTAATCTTTCCATTTTTTTTGCAAATATTATTTATCAGTCTATCTTTGTGGACTTTTAATAAACGATTTAAATAAAATAATTGTTTTACAATTGTTTTACAGAAGCGAAATACAGCATAGTCTAATCGATTGACAATAAAGGTGTTATCTTGGTGGTCACAAATCCGCCAGGAACCTCTAGAAACCCTTTCAGAATCAATCTGAGAGGGTTTTTCTATTTAAAGAGGTTTATTTTGTACTACATCTCAAGACCTCTACTACAATTTATTATTATTACAATGAAGAAGGCTTGTTTATATTTAGTTATTTTCATCTTAACACTAACCTCTTGCTATAATTCAGGAGCTAAAAGAACGAATAATAGTAATACAATCGTGTCTTCAGAAATCATTGATACATTAAAACAAGAACAATCTTTTTTAAAAAAGAAAGTTCTTACGAATAATACAATCAAGAGAGATACTACAATAATTAATTACGATATATCTTACACTATTCAAGATAATGAGGATGTTATTCTAACTTCTGCAATAACAGATGGTAAAGGGTTGGATACAGTGTATCATGCAGGAAAAGTAATTATTCTAGATATCAAATATTCTAAAGAGAATATTCTGTATAAAGAAATCAGCAGGGACTTTTTTAACTCTTATATCCCGGAAGAAGAAATAGAACAATATTCTATCTCTTACTTTAGTCTAGGTAAGGTAGACAATAGCGAAAAAATATTCTTTACTATCAGTTTATGTCATCCAGATACTGATATTTGTTATTGGTTTGAATTATCTGTGTCGAAAAGAGGCAGCATTGAGATTAAAGATATAAGTTCAGTTATGGATGTGTTTGAGAGTGATGAGCACTTTGACTTAAACCCAACAACTCACTAGGATAGTTAATCACATAAGTCTTCCCTTTTGAAGTCGTCACCTTAGCCAACTCTTTTCTATTTATTGCAGCCATATAAAACTTACCTAGCTTGGGTGAGCGAAACCAGCCGATATACCCCATGAACCCTCCACTGCCAAACACTCTGATGGTATTATGCAGATCTTGTTTAGTCACCGACTGAACGCTTGTGATATCCGATATCACAATGGAGCTTAGGACTTGCTTTACAACGATGCTATCTTTCTCCACATATACGCAGCAAGGAGCTTGTAGAGTGAAAATGAGAAACACAATTATAAGCAATATTGACGGAATAACAGAGAGCCAGCTAGTAGTATTAATGACATAGGCTATCACAAAACCAAGTATCACTAAGCATATTAAGGATAATATTACCACTGCCCTATCTGGTTTAAACGTATATTTCATTTCTCTGTATTTTAGAAGATTCTTTAGAACTTATGGGTTCAGCCAATATTAAACTTTACAATACACTCGACTTAGCACTACCTTCGAATCGCGAATCATTACCACGCTTGGTTTGTCGACCAAAGTCAAATGTATAGCGTAGCTTGATATTGACGTATCGGCTACCCCATGGTCTCGAAAGATATTCATAATTATTGAAATGACCGCTACCGAACCCTGATTTTACCCATCCTTTCTTTCAGTTGAGCGAATGCATGGCGAGTTGACCATAGAAGTTGCCCACCGTATATTGAGCCGGCAGATTGAGTTTATCGCTAAAGTTAGCCAGATTGGAGTGTCAATTTATCATATAGCAAGCACTTGGAAAAATACCATAGTTATTTAACGACAGATTGATTAATCCTGTATGCGATTCGTAGACATCATAGAGCATGGCTTGTACATTCAGTCTGCCCTGGAGCAATAATACAGAAGGTATTATAGTAGCCGAGAAGATGTTATAATTGCCACTATTCAGCATATCTTTCACCATCAGCCCATCTATAAGGAACCAGTAAGGCACAATATCGTCAATGATTTGCTCCCACCGCAAAGAGATATTCAAGGAGAATTTAATAATCGGCATCCAGCTGTACGATAACACAGAATAGAGATAGTACTGCGTCTTCAAATCGACACTCCCTTTGATCCCTGCTATCTCATTATCTTTTCGCACAGCCGCATTGTAGTAATTGGGAGTGATGGGCATCTGGCTGATACGGGCATAAGCGTAGATAGAGTTCTTCGAATTAATTTTACCGTTAAGGGTTATATCTCCGTAGATGAAAGGAGTGATATTGATCCTGCCATCGTTCACTTTGTAAGAGTTAACTGGAATCTCTAACTGACCGCCCAAGCTCCAGTTATCAGATAAAGAGTGATTATTGGCTTCGGTAACCGCATAGCCACCATATTTATACTTCACCTTTATCAGTGGTTTCAACCTTGTTATTTATCATATCAACACGCAATCCTGCAGGCATCATTTTGGAGAGCATATCCATCACATTCATAGAGTGCTGCTTCACCTTCTTAGCCGGCACATAGGCAATACCATTGTTGATGGCACACTGTTTTGATGCTTCAACAACCACCACGCCTAGATGGTAGATTTTAATGAAGTCGTTTGATCGTTGCGTATTGCAGACTAGTGTCTAAAGCAGGGCTAGCAGGAGTATGCTCTTTTTCATCTTCACACTAATTTAAAGCTAGAAATATTATCAATCTATATGGGTTAGACATGATGACCAAAAGAAATGTTACAAACATCTCTAAAAAGACTAAGTATATAGGGTGTAAAATAAACACCAGAAAATAGCTAACCTATTGGCTTTTTGTTATTTTTGCCTTGTAATAACCTACGATGAATTTATTTCTATCTAATACATAATTAACTCTACAAGATGAAAAACACTTTTTTGTACCTTTTTGCAGCTCTATTACTATGCTGCTCGCCGACATTTGCAGCGGTGAAATCCATCACATCTAATCCCGATTCTATTTATCTTTTCTCGTATGCACTCGAAGGCGACGAAGGACGCAGTGGCTTAAAATTAGCTTGGAGCCCCGACCAGCAGAAATGGTTTCCCGTGGGCGACGGGTATAGTTTTGTGAAATGTGACTACGGTAGATGGGGTGCAGAGAAGCGTATGTTTAAACCGCAATTGACTTGGGGCACTGATGGTCAATGGCATTGCACATGGCAAATTAATCCTTCGGGTAATGAGTGGGCGTATGCCTCATCTCCCGATTTAATACAATGGGGGCGCCAACACTACTATTATAAGAATGGTGATGCGCCAACATTCGTTGCAGCGACCAATGCCACACCCACTTACATCAATATGGATGGTCAACTACTTAACGGCTATGTTCAAAAACGTCCTTATGCCGATGTGGTAAAACTAGATCAATATGCAGATCACCGCGCTTACAAACACCAATTACACAATGAGCGTACCGAACAAGATGGTGTACGTTTTGCCGGATTAAAGCCCGTAAAGGCATATATCAATGTGACTGGCGAGAATGCCCTACCCATCAGCGAGCATTTAATCGGTATATTCTTCGAAGATATAAACTATGCCGCAGATGGCGGTTTGTATGCCGAACTGATTCAAAACCGCGATTTTGAGTATTCTCCCAAAGATGGCTCACGACACGCAGATTGGAATAGCACTTATGCTTGGACTATAACCGGCAACAACGCTTCGCTAAGCATACAAACCGAAAATCCAATTCACCCTAACAATGCTAACTATGCCGTGGTAGGCATAACTGCGCCCGGGGCTGCTTTGGTCAACAGCGGATGGGATGGTATTGCGGTGAAGCAAGGTGATAAGTACGACTTCTTGATGTTTGCTAAAACCATGAACGTTACATCCGGCAAAGTGGTGATAAAGCTACTTGATGCACAAGACAATACAGTGGCACAAGGCTCTATGAACGTATCGAAAACATGGAAGAAGCATAATGTTACACTATCTGCAACAAAGAGTGTTGAGAATGCAAAATTGGCTATTTATCCACAATCCAGCGGTGAGTATGCCTTTGATATGGTGTCGCTCTTCCCACAAAAAACATTCAACAACCGCAAGAACGGTCTTCGTAATGACCTAGCACAAACATTAGCCGGTATGAACCCACGCTTCGTGCGCTTCCCAGGTGGCTGCGTGGCACATGGCGATGGCATCGACAACATCTACGACTGGAAAGGTTCTATCGGCCCCCTCGAAACACGTAAGCCGCTACGCAACCTATGGGGCTACCATCAGACACGCGGTTTGGGCTACCACGAATACTTCTTGTTTTGCGAGGATTTAGGTGCCGAACCGGTTCCTGTAGTGGCAGCGGGCGTGCCTTGTCAAAACTCGGGCACTTGCAGTCATCACTCCAATGGCGAGTTGACTTGCGGTGGTCAGCAAGGGGGTATACCGATGGCAGAGATGGATCAGTATGTGCAAGACGTTCTAGACCTAATCGAATATGCTAATGGAGATGCAAAAAAAACGGTATGGGGCAAGAAACGTGCTGAGGCAGGTCATCCCAAGCCTTTCAACTTGAAGTATTTAGGTATTGGCAATGAAGACTTGATTACGGATGTGTTCGAGGAGCGTTTTAAGATGATCTACGACGCGGTGCAAGCCAAATATCCAGAGATTACAGTGATCGGCACAACAGGCCCTTTCTATGAGGGCACCGACTATGTGGAAGGCTGGAAGCTGGCAAACAAATATGGTGTGCCTATGGTGGACGAACATTATTACAACACGCCGGGATGGTTCATCAACAACCAAGACTTCTATGATAAGTACGACCGTAATGCCGCCAAGATATACTTGGGTGAATATGCAGCCCATCTACCCAACCGTGCCAACAATATCGAAACAGCTTTGGCCGAAGCACTATACCTTACAGCCGTGGAGCGTAATGCCGATGTGGTGACGATGACATCGTATGCACCACTATTAGCCAAAGAGGGTCATACACAGTGGAATCCAGACCTAATCTACTTCAATAATACAGAGGTGAAACCCACCGTGGGTTATTATGCTCAACAGATGTATGGAAAGAACTCGGGCACACACTACCTACCTTCTGCCACACAAGTAGACAATAATCGCAAAGAGGTGAAGAATCGTATCGCCTCATCGGTAGTAAAAGATAATGTATCGGGTGATTTAATTGTAAAGCTAGTCAACCTTCTTCCAGTAGAGGTGAACACTGATATTGCCTTGCCAGAGCTAAAGGGCATGAGCCATACAGCAACTAAAACACTATTGACGGGCAACCCTTCTGACACAAAAGCTACCCCATCTACTTCTCAGCTTGAAGTAAGCGAGAGTTTTGTATACGAAATGCCCCCTTACTCGTTTACGGTAATTCGTATTCCGGCAAGTGGGGACAAAAAATAAGGATAGAAATATTCCAACAAGCCCACCCAAAAAGGTAAGTTCTATAGTATATAGATAATCAAGACTTTATAAAAGCACGGTTTTTCCTTAAAAGAACCGTGCTTTTTCCATAGAAGAATCAGGTTTTTTACAGTGTACTGAGTTTAGTTCTGCAGTGTACTGCAGTGTACTGAGCTTAGTTCACTTTTCGGGTTATTAAAACTATATAAGTTCACTTTACTAGATTTTAGACCCAACGTGGTTAACTTTCTCAGTTTTTATTCCTAAACAGATAAATATTTTCATCACACTAATCTAGCGACATTATAGAAGCACATTAATAGTTAGCTATATACGTGGATAAAGAGTTTAATTTATCTAACTTTGAGAATCACTAAGAACAATTAAATCAAGATCCAAGTTATGACTGAAACGACAATTCGTAGAACACATAACCTACTTATATTTTTCCTCTTGATAACTACCTCAGCATCAACCCAACCCCAACATGGAATGTCAGAAAGGGATGGCTCATCTATTCATCATGCTGCACTTTATACGGATGGCTGCGCAGAACAAATTAAAACGTTCTATAAAGCATATATGGAGGATGTGCTACACAATGGATCCATAAATGATACATTATGTAAAACCTATTTAACGGAGGAGCTACAAGAGAAAGTCACAAGGTTGATATACGCCACAGGAGGCGAACCAATAATCCGGGCGCAAGATATGAATTTAGATGCTATAGAGACATTGAATGTTAAAGCTCTTGGTGACGATTGGTACCTTGTCAGTTACCGTTGGGGCAAGGAAGAGAACAGTGACCTAACCGAGATTCCTATTAAAGCTAAGAATAGGGACGGTGTATGCAAAATCATCTATAACACTCCACCTTGGAACGGAACTGAATATGGCGATCAGCAGCTTAAAGAGAAACAAACAGTCCAAATCAATCAAGCATCCGCGCTTGCTTTCCTTGAGAGCTTCTACAAAGCCTATACCTATGAGTATTGCAGTATGCCTAAAAACTTAAGCGGCAAACTAGCCTCCTTGCGAGAGCAGTATCTTTCTAAGGATGCTATAGCCCAATACAAGAACGCAGAAGAGGAGAGTAAAATGGATGGTTATAGCGGTTACGACCTCGTAATTGATAATTTCGACTTTGATACACTGTGGGAGCAGAATCTTAACTTTAAGGCAATGGGGAACAATGACTTTTTAGTATCTTACCAGAACGGCATTAAACATAATCTGGTCGTTTCAATAATAAAGGAAACGGGAAACTATAAGATTAACAGTATTAAAGTGTTGGGATAAAATACCCACTATATACAAGAGAAGCCCGAATCCAACGATTCGGGCTTCTCTTGTATTATAATAAGACCAATGCTTATGCCTCTCCTACTAGTGCGATCAACTCTTCTTTATCTACTAGTTTTTGCTCACCGGTAGTCATATTCTTGAGTGTCACTTTACCTTCAGCTAATTCCGACTCACCAATAATGGCCACGAATGGAACGTTCTTAGCATTTGCATAGCTCATCTGCTTCTTCATCTTCGCAGAGTCTGGATAAAGCTCGGCACGGATACCTGCGGCACGAACATCTAGAAGCAGCGACAAAGCAAAGCTAGCCTCTTTCTCCCCAAAGTTAACAAAGAGTAATTTAGTAGCATTAGCTGTTTCACTTGGATAAAGCTCTAGTTGGTTGAGCACGTCATAGATACGGTCGGCACCAAAAGAGATACCTACACCCGATACGCCCGGCATGCCAAATACACCTGTAAGGTTGTCGTAACGACCTCCACCGGTGATGCTACCAATCTGTACATCTAGCGCTTTTACTTCGAATATGGCGCCAGTGTAGTAGTTCAATCCGCGAGCTAGAGTAAGATCGAGTTCAATCTCGTTTTTCAATCCAAGGCTTTCTAGGGTACTAAGGATAAATTCGCTCTCCTCTACCCCTTTAAGTCCAATCTCAGAAGCTGCTAGAATCTCTTTTAGAGAGGCTAGTTTTTCCATATTTGTACCACTCAAAAGAATGATGGGTTGAAGCTTAGCAATAGCCTCATCGTCGATACCTTTTGATTGGAGTTCTTCGTTCACCTTATCTAGACCAATTTTGTCTAATTTGTCGATAGCTACTGTGATATCCACAATCTTATCCGCTTGACCAATGATTTCGGCAATACCCGAAAGGATTTTGCGGTTGTTGATCTTGATTGATACACGGATGCCAAACTTAGTAAATACGGTGTCAATAATTTGCATCAACTCTACTTCGTTGAGCAATGAGTCGCTACCTACTACATCGGCATCGCACTGATAGAATTCACGGTAACGACCTTTTTGAGGACGATCGGCACGCCATACGGGTTGAATTTGATAACGTTTGAAGGGGAAAGTGATTTCATCACGATGCATCACTACGTAGCGAGCAAAAGGTACAGTCAAATCGTAGCGTAGACCTTTCTCACAGAATTTACTAGCTAACTTTGCTGCATCACGACTTAGCAACTCTTCATCAGTGATACCTTTGAAGTAGTCGCCCGAGTTTTGTATCTTAAATAGCAACTTGTCACCTTCTTCGCCATATTTACCCATCAGCGTAGAAAGCATCTCCATAGAAGGAGTCTCTATCTGTTGAAAGCCATAAAGATGATAAACTTCGCGTATCGTATTGAATATATAGTTGCGTTTCGCCATTTCTACAGGCGAAAAGTCTCTAGTTCCTTTAGGAATACTTGGTTTTGCTGCCATAATGTATGATCAATTAATTGATTTTGAAATGCAAAATTAGTGCTTTTCCAGCTAGCATCAAAGTGATTCATAAATGTTATAATTCAATTAATTAGAATATCAGTCTTTTTTTCATCACCCCTATTTCGTAACCTAATAAGCGAAGAATATTAGACAAACCAATTAAAACAAGAACTCCCTTAAACCGTAAAAATAATCATTCACAGTCTAAGGGAGTTTTCGGAATTATTTATGTAGCAGTCCTATAGCATCATTTCTTAATGATAGAAACTGTAGTCTTTTGGTCTTCCATTTCCAATTCGAGGAAGTAGATACCAGAACTACAACTACCCATGTCAATCGTATGAGTTTGACCCATATACTGATTAGCAGTTTCGCTGTAGATCATCTTACCATCTGTATCGTAAAGACGATAAGCGATTTCGCCTTCGGCCTTAACGGAGATATTTAGCACATCAACAACAGGATTTGGATAAATAGCTACAGCTTCATCAAGCATAGAACCTTGGAGACCAGTACCTGCAACGACTTTCACTTGGAAAGTATTTGTAGCTACGGCTCTTTCCTTATCTGTTGCGGTAACAGTAACTGTAACATCACCCAACTTTTTGCCCACAAAAATCACTCTGTCTTCCGATGAGAACATATCTACTACACCTTCTTCTGAGAGTGAGATAGCATAAGCTAGTTCATCACCATCCGGATCTTGGAACAAGGATGCGAAGTCTACTATGAAACTAGTAGATTGTAGAGCAATCTCGATATCTTCTTGTTCTAGAGCTACGGGGGCGCGGTTAACATGTTCTACATAGTAGCGTACAGTCTCCAACGCACTATTACCTGCAGCATCTACAGCGTGGATTTCGAACCAGTGACTTCCTGCATCACCATAGTCGGGCGACAATGATACCTCTACACGAACAGCAGATGTCTGGTCCTTCACATTAGATGTCACCAGGATAGATTTCTCATCTACCTTCTCTATAGCCACATCCGAACCCTCTTTTGCCACAGCTGCAGAAAGTGTTGCGAATCCGTTTTCGTCTTGAATAGTTAATGTAAATGAGTCGCCATCGGCATCAGCAGCCTCGAGAGTAATAGTAGAGACCTCGGCCTCTTTCACATAGATCAAACCTGTTGGAGTAGAAACTACAGGTGCGCCATTGAGATCCATATAGATAGGATAGTTAACTACCGGGCGTTGAGGGTCATTGCTTTTCACTACCAAAACCGCCTTATTATCTTTTTCAAGACGAGCAGCAGCAGCATTTACGCCTAGCTTAATAGCTGCTACATCATTTGGTTCGATAGCACCAGCTGTCTCAGCATTGAGTATTCTAATCCATGGACTTCCTTCTTCCATTTCGAGACAGGTAGCAAAATAGCCCAAAGAGCCCAAAGTTGAATCGTAAGTAATACCAGTATCATACCATCCAAATCCTTCTAACCAGTGTAGATAACGACCAGCTACAACAGCCTCCTCTCTAGGAGCAATGGCCATAGAACTTTCATATCCGGCAGGGAAAGTAAAGATTACATAGAACGACTCGTTAGGATTGATATAAATAGGCTTATCCAAAGTCATAGTTTTGAAACAACCATTGTACACCGGTTCTCCATTACTATCATAGCCTGTAGGAAGCTCTTTAGCAACATGTAACATACCTTTGCCTATTACATCACCATTCAACGGATCTTCACCCTGAATGATTTCGGCTTTGATATCTACATTCTTCATATCACCAATAGTAGCGTAGAAATAAAGACTGCTAAGATTGAAGCCATCGGCAGGAGCAGTAAACTGAATAGCACCCTTGAAGTCTGACGTCTTGTTGCCTGCACCAATCAAGTACATACGTGTTACGCCAGGAATCATTGGGTAGTACAATGCATTTCTATAATCAATATTACTTGGAAGATCTAAGTTAGTTTGCCTTGTTGAAGCTTCAAATGCATTAACCGCTTCTACGGTAGAAAGGAGTTGTTCCATTTCACCGGCTCTTTCGAGTGAAGCTATTTTCATCTGCATTTTAGCAGCACGCAACGCATAGGCAGCTGTTTCCGCTTCTTCTCCTACCCCACTTGGATCAACCGAAACAGAGTAGCTTAATTTATATTCACCTATATTGCCCAACGCTACTTCAACTTCGCCTACATAATCATTAGCAATACCCTTTATACGAGTTTCCGACTCGCCAAACTGAATAGCAGGTGCTGGTGTTATAGAAAGTTTAAATGGAATCTCAAGAGTTTCTTTATCCAATCCTTCTACAGTAAACACCAAAGAAACAGTATACTCGCCAACTACATTGTATTTACTAAAGGCAATTCGGAAGTTTACTGGTTCTTTAGCAACAGTGATAGTAGTTCCTGGGGCATAAGCACCATATTGATAGGTTTCTCTACCCATCCAGTCGCGGAACAAACCATAGTATTGCAGAGTACCTATTGATGTCGCGGAATAACCTATCAAATCGGGTGCAGAGATGTTAGTGATCTTATAGGCAGCTGTTCCTGTATTAGCGATATCGAAGTCAATATTCAATATGTAAGGAACAGTATAAACACCTACCACTGATTCGAAAGTCAAGTCGAATGGATGAACAGGTTGAGCTTCGCCCGTAATGTTTAACTCTACAGGAATAGTTACCTTTGCAGCAGTTGGAATATTTGTATTCAACTCTACTCCATATTGATAGTTGTTAGCCATCAAATCGGTATCTAACACTAAGTCAATCGATTTAGCTTCGTTTGGCGCTACTTTATACGATTTAACAGGATAGAACATCGCAGCTTCGCCCATCTTAGTTGCACGGCTTGGCAAGCAAGCGCCTTCAGTACCCCCGTCGTTCTGCACACCGCAAACTCCAAAGTGAGCCAAGAACTGACTTGTACTATCCATCAACTTATATTGATACTTAATGTTACCATTGCGATAGATAATAGCTTGGAAACATACACCATGATTCAACGTACTACCGTAACCCATGAAAGAAACGATGATACGATCGTCTTTAAATGCATAGAACACACCACATCCAGCACCTGTATCCATAGTATGTACACCCCAATAAGGTGCAATAATATTGGTATAGAATGTGTTGGTAGTTGGCAAAGTTTGAGGAGGCATTGGAGTTTCCTTCAAATCTTCGTAGTGATTGAATGAGATAAAGCCCGTATTGTAAATATAGAATTTAGAGTAGTTTTTACCGAAGAATGTGATCTCGTAAGGTAATTCAAGCTCATAATAGTCGTAGCTCACAAAATGCGTATAACGTATTTGTGTTCCTTCGCCTGTTGTTTCAACATCTTCCCAGTTGTAAACGATGTCAGTATCATCCAACGAGGTTTTATAAACATAGCTTATACTAGAAGCAGCATCAGCAGTTAGGTCGGCCACCTTGAAGTAATCACTTGGCGTAATAGAGAAATCAAGTGCCTCATTACCTACATTCTGTGCTACGATTTGCTTTTCTAGCACATCCCCACTAGCGATTGTCTCAGATATAGTCTCTAGGTTTAGCTGCATTGCTGGTGCACCTATAACATGTCCTTTCAGAGTTGCAGTTAACTGTGTATTCTCATCAATCACTACATTTACAGCATCTTCTACAGCACCTTCGTTAACAGTGGGAAGAGTTATCATTACATCTTTCGATGAACCAGGAAGAATAATAAATGGCACCTCTTGATCGAGAGTGAATTTAGCATTCTCTACTACTATCGATTTCACTTCCAGTTTATCTGTACCCGCATTCTTTATAGTCAAAGGCGCCACAACTGTAGCGGTCTTGTATACAGTTCCGAAGTCTATTACATCATTTTCCAAGGTTGCAATAGGTGTCAAGGATTCGCCTGTAATATTTGCATTAAGAGTAATAGCCACGCCACTATTCACGGGGTCATTACTAACAATCATCAATGTGTTAGAGATAGGTCCTGCATACATACCTTGAATTGCTGCTACCTTAGCTACAATTTCCTTTGATTCACCATTGGGGATCACACCGTATGTTGAACTCAAGCTTTGAATGATAGAACTGTTTGGCGCTTGAAATTTCACAGCAGCTCCGGTCTTGAAGTTCTGATACATACCTTGCTCTTGGTAGTTGTAGTAATCGGTGATGGTGATAGGATCTTGCACCTTCAAGTCGGTTAGACCGACATATATACCAGTACCTTGAGTAGAAACCAAAGAAGGTGTATAGTCATCATAGAAGAACTCAATATCCCCATTGGCCGACAAGATGATGCGGAAGCTGATAGGTACATAAGATTGCGAAGATGTAATAGCCAAAACATTACTATACTTCAGCACGAATTTACCGTCTTGTCGAGCATATTCGATCTTACTATTCTCATTGGTCTTCAACTCACCAATACAGTAAGCAGCTATCAAACCTAGATCGCCGGCACACTGATAAGTTGGGCCAGGTATCTGACAAACTTGAATAGCACCTTCAGTAGATACACTCATCGCACCAAAACTGCTAATATAGAGCTGCTCGTAAACTTCACCATAATAAGGGAAAGCAAAACCAACATTAACAGGATCAGACCATTTGTTTTGATCATTGAATACCGCTGTTATATCGGTCGAGTTATACAGTTCAGGATTGCCATCGTATACAAATTCTGTCGACCCATTGAAGTTAGTGAAGTACGAATAGCCGTACTTATGAACATGGCTATTTTCAGAGTCAATTGTTTCAGTAGAAAATTTAGGGAATACGTATTGCAGAGGGAATTTACCTTGATTTGTAATAGTAAACTTAACATCTTTTGCTTCAGCTCCTACCTCAAGATCGCCTATATTGAAAACGGTTTCCGAAAGTTCAATTTTAGCAGGCTCTTCGGCAATACCACGTACCACAAAAGTATGCGTATAGCCTTCACGCGAAGTAATTGTAACAGTACCAGTATGACTACCGGCAACAGTAGGCTTGAAAGTCAAATCGAAAGACGACTTAGCGCGCGCCGCAAAACTCTGTGTATAGGAAGGCATCTGATATTGATCGGATGTACAAGTAACAGCAGGCGAGAATGGCATGTTAAATATACCATAGCCACTATTTATTACCTCTACAGTAAGAGTTCTAGATTGACCGATTAAAAGGTCGCCAAAATCGACCATCTGCGGTGTTACTAACTCGGGCATGTATCCAGTAACAGAAAGAGATACCGGAAGAGATTTTTCACGGTTATCACTTTCATTGGTAGTCAGTTTTAAATTAAAGCTATAACTACCATTTACCAGCACTTGACCGTCGGTACTCACATCGACCTTCTGCTCTTCAAAAGCTCTTACATCACCTTTTGAAGGACTCAACGTCAATACTTCGCTCCAATCCGGGTTTTTACTTTTTAGTGTAATACCCCAACCCAATTCGTCAGCTATGTCACTTAAGTTGCTTTCGCGAAGTACCTCGCTAAGTTGCGACCAGGTAGATCCCCAGTCCGAGCTATAAAAACTATAAGCTTTATATGCCTCGTTTGTTAATGTACCGGCACCCAATGGACTATCATACCCTTTATCGAAGTGCGTAACTAACCAGAATGATTCACCGGGAGCAAAATAAAGCTGTTCCTTCAATGTCACATCAAAGTTGTAATAGAAGTAGTTATATTCTACTTTCTGAATCAGTTTCGAACTAGATATAGCCGTAGAGCCATCGTAGATTTCGATTACAGGATTCTGCCCATTGTAGCCTACATAAAGCAAATCGGTCAAGTTGAAACCATTAGGGAAGCTATCGGGATGAATGTAATACCACTGCGCCATAGAGTTTGTCAAACTCAAATCCGACTCACCGATATAAGCACCTACTCTATAGTGATAAGCCAACTCTTGTGGATAATCATCTTTCGAGTAATCCGCTGTTATAAGATCGGTTGCGGCATGTTGAATTATCGTCATATCACCACCATACGTCACCATAGGACCTGGATTAGGGCGGAAGGTAGACATGGGATACATAGATACTGTACGAGCAAAAGATTCCCATCTCAATAACCCTTCGTCGACATTCTTTATTGTAAAGCTACCTGTAGCTATAGGAGAAGTTGAAGCATTCAAAGAGAGGTATAAGCTAGACTGATCCAACTCCATTTTAGGACCTGCATTAGTAGTCATACTCTTCACCTCTGAAATACCTGCAGCATTACCCCATCTATCTACTGCTTGTATAGCAATGTAGTATGTAGTAGTTGGCAACAAGTCTGTCAATTCATAGGTCACGACATCACCCGATGTATAAAAGCGTGTATCAAATCGTTTCTGTGACAATGGACCAAGGTTATCTTGACCCGTAAAAGGGGCAGTATGATGGTATATGATGTGATAGTTAACTTGTCTATCATCTGATTCAGGGATAGCCCATTCCAAGATGACGTTATCTTGACCAGGCATCATTGTAAAGTCGCCCACAACTTGTGGTGCATTACCGCTACCCATCTGCATCGCTTTATAAGCATCGATGTAACCGCTGCCAAACTTACCTTCAACAGTAGGATTAGTGGAATAGAAATCGTTTACTGAAGTAAGCAATTGCTGACGCAAAGTTTCGTTAGGAAAGGTAGGATTACCATATTTAGATAATACCAAAGCAGCTATACCCGACACATGAGGACAAGCCATTGAAGTTCCTTCAGAAAAGCCATATTGATTTCCTGGTAATGTACTCAATACACCTTCAGCAGAATTGTATGTCATATATCCACCTGGGGCAGTGATATCTACCCAATCACCGTAGCTAGAGTAAGAAGCAGCTTTCTTGTCATAGGTCATTGAACCTACAGCCACCACATCTTCCAAACATGCAGGATAGAAATCACCTTCTGTTCCTGTATTACCATTCGCAAATATAGCCAAACCACCTTTCATGAAGGGGCTATCAGCCTCTTCCGTAAAAAAGCGGATAGCATCTACTACCGCTTGTTCATAATAACCCGAGGTACTCCATCCCCATGAACACTGCGCAATCGATGCGCCTTGTACAGCTGCATAATAGAAAGGCTTTGCAAAATCTGCCTCACGAGTGGATGAGCGAGAGTCAAACACTTGACACGAAAGCATCTTCACACCACCTTGACCATTACCACCTGCTACACCAGCCACACCAATGCCATTATTGTTTACGGCGCCTACCGTACCTGCAACGTGTGTACCATGGTCATGAGGATAGATTTCTCCCGTATTAGTCACGAAGTTGAAGCCATAGATATCATCTATAAATCCATTTTTATCATCATCCACACCAGGCAAGCCATTGAGTTCAGCTTCGTTGATGTAAACATTATCTGCAAGATCCACATGTTCATAATCAATACCGCCATCAATAATCGCAACAAGTAGCTCCCGATTACCAGTAGCAACCTGCCATGCGTTAAACAAGTTAATATCGGAGCCTGCGATACTTCCTGTCATCGAACCATCATTCTGGTAATGCCATTGTTGATTCAAGAAAGGATCGTTAAAGGGGGCAGATAAAGAACGAGTATTCAAACGTTCCTTCTGTTCATCTGTCAAACGTATGAACCCAGTATTACCTTCAATGAGTTGCATTGGCACCACTTTCTCGGCAATCATGACACCAGGTACATTCTGATAGATTTTCATTGCTTGTTCGGGCGCAATGCTTTCGTCAAAACGCACCTCATACCATAGGTGAAGTCCGTGCTTACGCGCTTTAGCCTCCATTCTCTCCACATAGGGGAAAACGCGCTCCATACGTACCGCTTTCACTTCTCGATTCGCCCTATCAAAGGGTTGAATACCTGTAGCAACAACTCCATTGCTCATCGGCACAGGCTGAGTGCCTAGTTGCGAGACAACCTCTTCTTGAATTTTTATACGCAAAACCCCTTTTGTGGGATCTAACATATTTGTTTGTGCTTGCATTGTAGTACCTATAAAAATATAGAGTAGCCACAAAAAAAAGTAGTTTTTTTTCTGCATAAGAAATTAATAATGATTTAATATTAAGTGAGAAATAGTAGAATTTTCCGAAAATATAGTGGATAAGATATTTCGCTAAGAAATATATAAAGGAGATTTAGATTAAAAACAAGAGCATTAGAAGATGGGACAAGCCTTCATAGAGAAGAGCTTCATATATAATATAAAACTTAAAATAATTCGATTAAGCATTAAGAAGAAAGCGTGTGAAAATGTCATCCTATTTAATATATATTCGACTTTGTGTTTTATTTTTAGCGAAAATACATAAATAATTAAACACGCACGCACCAATTGTTTATATTTTGTTTTTTTAATAAATATAAGTCAACTATACCTATTATTATTTACCACTTTAAAGCATCCATGCTTAAATATGCAGTTTAAATACAGTATCATATCGATAAGCAAAAAAGCCTATACTTATTAAGGATTAAAACCTACTAAAACAAAAAAAGCGAACAAGTCAAAGACTCATCCGCTTTTGTATTTAAAGGGCTTTTAAACTGTGATTAATCACGTCTACCCATAAATATCATGATATAATAAATCAATGTAGCTAGTGAACTCAATGCAGCCACCACATAAGTGTATGCTGCCGAACGAAGGGCACTTACAGCATATTGATGATTGCCTCTATTAGTGATATGAGCATTGTCCAACCAAGCCAAAGCACGGCGGCTAGCATCGATCTCTACGGGCAATGTAACAAAGCTGAACAGCGTGGTGCATGCAAAAAGAATGATACCGAAAAGCAGCAAATGAGGGAATGAATTGAGCAACAAGATACCACCCAACAAAACCCATGTTAACCACTTTGAGGCATACGAAACTACAGGTACCAACATGCTACGCATAGTCAAAGGTGCATAAGCACGAGCGTGTTGCACAGCGTGTCCGCATTCGTGAGCAGCTACAGCAGCAGCCATAATACTATCACTATGATACACTCCATCACTCAAGTTTACCGTCTTATCTGTAGGGTTATAGTGGTCGGTAAGTTGACCTTGTACGTGAATCACACGCACATCATATATACCATTATCGTTGAGCATCTTGACAGCCACGTCGCGACCAGTCATACCATTGCCCAAAGGAATTTGAGAATACTTTTTGAACTTGCTTTGCAGGTTCATTTGAACTAGAAAACTAATCAATGCAACGCCAATGAAAATAATCCATTGCATTCCAATCATACTTCCTCCATACATCATAATCGTTCTTTCTATTTGGTTTATGTAAACGTTTATACAAACTATTTGCCAAAAATAAGAGGAAACCCTATATTACTACAAAGCTTCCTCATATTTTAAGAATTATTATTCTCTATATCTTACTCTTCAGTGTAGCGTTCAATAGTCTGATCGCGGTCCGGACCTACCGAAACGATATTAATTTGAACACCAAGTTGTTCTTCTAAGAAAGAGAGATAAGCATTGAACTCCTCTGGGAACTCATCTTCGCTCTGCATAGAAGTCATATCAACTTTCCAACCAGGAAGCTCCACATATACGGGTTCTACATTATCGTTAAGTTCGTAAGGGAAGAAGTCAATCTCTTCACCATCCATTTTATAAGCCACACATGCTTTGATAGTTTCGAATGTATCGAGCACATCGCTCTTCATCATGATAAGCTTAGTCACACCATTAATCATGATAGCATATTTCAATGCCACAAGATCAATCCATCCACAACGACGCTTACGACCTGTTACCGAACCAAATTCGTGACCAATTTCGCAGATTTTATCACCTGTTTCGTCGAACAACTCTGTTGGGAATGGGCCCGAACCTACGCGAGTACAGTAAGCTTTAAATATACCATATACATCACCAATGCGGTTAGGAGCAATTCCCAGACCGGTACAAGCCCCTGCACATACAGTATTAGAGGATGTTACAAAAGGATATGAACCAAAGTCGATATCAAGCATAGTACCTTGAGCACCTTCACATAGAACCGTTTGCCCATCGTAAAGTAAGTTATTGATATCTTTTTCGCTATCAATCAAAGTAAATTCTTTAAGATAAGCGATACCGGCTAACCACTCTTTTTCGATTTCGTCAAGATTGTATTCGAAGTTTAAGCTCTTCAATGTTTGCTCGTGACGTGCCTTAGCAGCAGCATACTTCTCATCAAAATTATGAAGAATATCCCCTACTCTCAAACCATTACGGCTGATTTTGTCGGTATAAGTTGGACCGATGCCTTTACCTGTTGTACCTACTTTAGCATCACCTTTAGCAGCTTCGTAAGCAGCATCAAGAATGCGGTGAGTTGGCAAAATCAAGTGAGCTTTCTTGGAGATGTGTAGACGATCCTTCAATGGATGTCCTGAAGCGGCCAAAGCCTCAGCTTCCAATTTAAACAAGGCAGGATCGAGCACAACGCCGTTTCCTATGATATTCAATTTATCGCCTTGGAAAATGCCCGAAGGAATAGAGCGAAGTACATACTTTTGACCTTCGAACTCGAGGGTGTGACCAGCATTAGGGCCACCCTGAAAACGGGCCACCACATCATAGCGGGGAGTCAGTACATCAACTACTTTACCTTTACCTTCGTCACCCCATTGTAAACCTAAAAGAACGTCAACTTTCATTTCTCTTTTTTATTTGTAATACTTAATTTCTTTTTCTTGTTGGCTCTTACACATCGGCTGCACAAGCCATAGATATAGAGGGAATAGTGTGATAATTGAAAACGATTGAGTTTAGTGCTTTCGATGGCACACTGGAGACTCTCGTTTTGAAATTCAGTGACCTTGCCACATTGTGTACAGATCTGGTGATGGTGCGTGTCGCGGTTATACGATTTCTCGTATTGCGAAGAGTTGCCGAACTGATGTTTGATAACCAGCCTAGCATTCATTAGAAGAATAATAGTGTTGTAAAGTGTAGCGCGGCTTACTCTGAATTTCTCCTGATCCATCATCAGTGAGTAGAGCGTATCTATATCAAAATGTCCGTCTATGGAGTAGATAGTGTCGAGTATGGCATATCGCTCGGGAGTCTTGCGATGCCCATTAGCGCTTAGATATTCAGTGAATATCTGTTTTACTGTATCCTTAACATTTTGTGTATCCATAAATGGGCTGTAGTAACCGCGAACAAAGTTAAAACTATTTTGCGGAAAGAGTAATATTTAAACCTATTTTTTCAGATAATAACGAGTAAGCCATCAATCTTATAAAAAAAAGAAAGTGAACTTGCGCTAAATATTAACACAAGTCCACTTTCAAACTATATCGACAGTGCGAATAACGCTACACTTCCGATTCCTGTTTTACCATATTATAAAGCAACTGTTCCGCTTCTTTGGGAGAATCTTTCATAGACTCCACAAGACGACACACCACAAAAGCGTTTTGCTCACTGTGCTGCATAAACTTGCGTATGGCTAGCATGGCAGCATTGCGCACGGCATAACTACCCGACAATGTTGCAGCTACTGCCTGATCGAGCAATTGACCAGAAGCACGCTCAGTCATATCACCTTTCTGCGATAAGAGTCGAGCCACAGTGAGGTAACCACAAATCTGGGGATACTCTTCTTCGGAAGCAATCCACTCAAAGGTTTTAGCCGGCGCGTAAGGTAAATGCTGAAAAAGATTCATACAAGTAAGCTCGGCCATCTCTTGGCTAGGCATATTTTCGATCCATATATCAGCTATCTCAGGATAAAAGGAATCAATAGGTTGAAGCATACCCGCTAAGATCATGCATTCGCGAATATCTTCTTTCCAAAGAGCTTGCGCTAGATCGTGGTTTTTCTCATAACCTGCGGCAATCTCTTTAAGTCGAGGAAGTTCTATACCAAAGTTAAGTTTATAGTTAAGACCTTTCTCGCGCATACTTTGCGACACAGCTCCGTTCATAAAGAGACGGAACTGAGCCTTGATTGCTTTTATTTGTTCTTGTACACTCATATACTATTAATTGATAGAGGGCAAAGATGAATAGTCGCGGCTATAGCGCAACATCTGCTCTGCATACCCCTCGTCATAAGTCACCACAACGTCTGTGATGTTACCGTTATCATCTGTCACAGCTTCATATACTGGGTTTACAAAACCTTTGTAAGGTGAAAGGTTGAGTTTTTTATAACGCTCCAACACTTCGGCATGAAGTTCTGGATCAACTTGCACTGCATAAGCTTCCACAATTTCGCGAGCAGCATTAAGATCGCCGGTCGACTTGATACGTTGAATATCCGCAAGAAGCTCGCCAAATAACTGGCGCACCTGCTCGTAGTCGTTTACTACCACGTAAGTCTTACCGTCCTTCTTAACCATTTCCACGACATTGTTTGGCTGGCCCTTCTCAAACACCCAACGCGCTATAAGTTGACGGTTGCGCATGTGCGACTCTTCAATATTATTGCCCGGTTCGATACGTACCAACTGAGTCATCAAACCATTCATCAAGAAATTATAGTATTCAGCTTTATAAGCGTCATTGTTTGGCAACAATCCAAGCTCCACCAATTTAGGATCGCCCATATAATAAAGACCAAATAGATCGGCACGTGCCTCTTCAATAGTCGAACCATACGCTTTCAAGGCATCAGGATCTACACCAGGCAACAACTTACCCGAGCCGTGCCCCAAACATTCGTGAAGATCAGTATGAAGATCGCCTGTTTGGTCGCCATATTGGTCAATGAGCTGTTTCTCTACATCGCTATAAATAAATTCATCGCCAAAACCGTTTCCATGAGACGCTTTGTTGTAAGCATCGGTAATATTACCAATAGTCACCGACTTAGAACCATGATTGGCACGAATCCAGTTGGCATTTGGAAGATTGATACCGATAGCAGTAGCCGGATATAGATCACCCGCCAAAATAGCAGCTGTGATCACCTTAGCTGATACCCCCTTCACTTCTTCCTTCTTAAACTGGCTATCTACCGGAGAGTTCGTTTCGAACCACTGTGCATTATCGCTAATAGTTTCAGTGCGCTTAGTAGCCTCCATATCTTTGAAGTTCACCAAAGACTCCCAGCTTGCTTTCATACCCAATGGATCGCCATAACTCTCTGTGAAACCATTCACAAAGTCGATACGCGAATCAAGGTCGTTCACCCAAAGAATAGCGTATTCGTCAAACTGCTTCAAGTCGCCCGATTCGTAGTATGCAATTAGTTTGCTGATTACCGCTTTTTGTTTATCATTTTCGGCTACAGCCTCAGCTTTTTTCAACCAATACACCACACGTTCTATAGCTGACGAATAGAGTCCACCTACTTTATAAACCTCTTCTGTCACCACTCCGTTCTTTTTCACCAATCGGCTATTTAGACCAAAAGATATAGGAGTAGCGTCGGCCGGATTCTTCATGGCATCATAAAAAGCTTCAGCCTCTGCTTGGGTCACTCCATCATAATAGTTGCACGCTGATGTAAGCACCAAATCCTCACCATTCGCTTGGTTAACACGCTTAGGCATCACATTGCGATCGAAAATTACCGGAAAGATTTCAGCACAAAATTCATCTACACTCTGACCCTCGGCCAAAGGCAATTGATCTACGTCTACCGATGCGATAGCACCTTTCAAGAACTCAGCAGAGAAGCCTGGTACAAACTTATCCATACCATAGTGATGATGAATGCCATTGGCAAACCACACTCGCTTCAAGTAGGTTTCTAGCTCCTTGTATTCAGTATTATTTTTATCGCCAGGATATTGTGTATAGATTGCCTCTAGCAACCTACGAATACGAAGATTATATTTCCCATTCTGATCAAATAGGATATCACGCCCCTCTAAACCAGCTTGAGTTAGATAGTAAATCAGTTCCTTCTGCTTCAAATTTAATTCTTCAAAGCCTGGTACCTTATAGCGCAATACTTGTAAATCGGCAAATTGTTCCACTGTATAATTAAAATTTTCTGAATCTGCTTTTCTGTTGGCATCGTCACAAGCTGTGAAACCAAGAGTAGCAGAAGTAATTAAAGATAAAATCAACTTCTTCTTCATTTATAATAGTTTTGAGAATAATCGCATATAAAAATAGGAAAAAGGGAATATCCAACCTGAAACGGTTAAGGATAATTCCCTCTTTTAACACATCAAATGTCAGCTAGACATTTATTTCTTGCTTTTTTCAAACTGCTCTTTACGATAACCGTTAGGAGTTTTCCCCACATTTTTATAAAATGCAGCATAAAAAGATTGGCGGTTGGCGAAGCCCACCATTGCACTAATCTCTTCTACATTTTTGTCAGCATAACGCTTGTCTGTTAATAGATGCAATGCATCTTTTACACGATATTCGTTTAACAAACAAGAGTAATTTTGACCAAAGCGTGAGTTAACAACAGCTGATAAATAGCGTGTATTTGTCTTCAACTCTTTTGCCAAATCTTTGGCAGAATAGTCAGGATCCTTGTACTTTTTCTGAACCACAATGATGTTCAAAATCTTGTCGTACAATTCGTCTGCCAACTCAGGTCTAATTAGAGATCTGTAGGCAGCCTTTTTCTCTTTTTTGTCGCGCAGGTTGTACGGACGTTTTTCAGAGGATTCATTTTGGTTTTTGTTCTCTAAATCATTCATAAAAAATACTGGTTAGGGTTTGTTCGTCAAATGACATCAGTCACTGATACCATTTATTGTTACAAATTTCTATTTTTTTTTTGACATATGCAATCTTTCAATATCTGTTTTTTTATTTAAAAAAATATAAATATCGAATTCCCAGAGAACTTTCCATGCAGTATTTTTACAGCGATAGATTTATATAGATTTTAATTACTGATAACAGGCAATTAAAGGCACTATTATATTAATGATTAGGGCATCATAGCAGATAAAAACAGCTACCTTTGTGCGCTAGAAAATATGTATACAATGGAGCAAACTCTAAAGAAATATTTTGGCTATGATTCTTTTCGGCCTCAGCAAAAAAACATCATCCAAAGCGTTCTGAACAAAAAAGACGCATTGGTTTTGATGCCAACAGGCGGGGGTAAGTCAATTTGTTATCAAATTCCTGCATTGCTAAGCGAAGGAACTGCAATTGTAGTATCTCCCCTTATTTCACTGATGAAAGATCAGGTAGAAGCATTGCGAGCCAATGGGATAGCCACTGCTGCGCTCAACAGCAACAATGACGAAACAGAGAATATGGAGATCAAACGCATGTGTTTAAGTGGCAAACTGAAGTTACTCTATATCTCTCCGGAAAGATTGTTGATGGAAATTGACTATTTGCTTCGCGACATGCAGATATCTCTATTTGCCATCGACGAAGCGCATTGTATATCGCAATGGGGGCACGATTTTAGACCTGAGTATACAAAAATGGGTGTCTTACACGAGCGTTTCCCAAATGTTCCGGTGATAGCACTTACAGCTACGGCAGACAAGATTACGCGCCAAGACATCATACGTCAACTCCATTTGAAAGATCCGCAACTGTTTATCACATCGTTCGACCGCCCTAACCTGAGTCTTGATGTAAAGAGGGGGTATCAACAACGCGAGAAACACAAGGAGTTGATTCATTTCATCAACCAACATGCCAACGAAAGTGGTATCATCTACTGTATGAGTCGTAGCAAAACTGAGTCGGTAGCCCAAATGCTACAGAAGCATGGCATCGACAGCGCTGTGTATCATGCAGGAATGTCGGCGCAACAACGCGATAGGGCGCAAGAAGATTTTATCAATGATAGAGTCCAAGTGGTGTGCGCTACTATCGCTTTCGGAATGGGTATCAACAAGTCGAATGTGCGCTGGGTGATACACTATAATCTTCCTAAAAGTATAGAGAGTTTCTATCAAGAGATTGGACGTGCCGGGCGCGACGGGGTGGCAGCAGATACGCTACTATTCTATTCGCTAGGCGACTTGATATTGCTAACTAAGTTTGCTACCGAGAGTAGCCAGCAATCCATCAACACAGAAAAGCTTCAACGCATACAGCAGTATGCCGAAGCCGACATCTGTCGCCGCCGCATCTTGCTAAATTACTTTGGCGAACAGAGCGAGCACGACTGTGGCAACTGTGACGTATGTCGCAATCCACCGGAAAGATTTGACGGAACGGTTATTGTACAAAAGGCACTCAGTGCCATTGTGCGCACCAATCAACAGATTGGATCGAATATGCTTGTTGATATATTGAGAGGGTCCTTCTCGGCCGACCTCATTGAGAAAGGGTATGACAAGTTAAAGACTTTTGCAGCAGGGCGAGATATCCCGGGAAGAGATTGGCAAGACTATGTCTTACAAATGCTACAAATGGGATATATTGAGATTGCCTACAACGAAAACAACCATTTGAAGGTAACCGAAAGTGGCAGCAACATACTTTTTGGAAAGAAAGAGGCTCAACTGGTAACTATCAAGCGTACGGAAATTCCTCCAAAAGAGAAAGGACGAAAGAAAAAAGAACCGCAATCTCCATCGATATTTACCGGAAGCAACGCCAACGAAGACAAGGACTTATTCCAAGAATTGCGCGAGCTACGTTTGCGTTTGGCTTCGCACGAAGCGATTCCACCCTACATCGTCTTCTCGGACAAAGTGCTACATCTGCTTGCTGCCATACAGCCTACTACCATCGAAGCGTTTGGCGAAATCAACGGGGTGGGCGAAATCAAGAAGAACAAGTATGGCAAAGATTTCATCAATCTAATAAAGAAACATCAATCATAAATACCTGATTTTCAGAGCATGCAAATACCGTTTGGTGGCAAGCCTTTGCTACGTTGCTGAGTAGCCCTTGCCACCGAGCTGAGTAGCTGTAGCCACCACGGTGAGTAGCTGTTGCCACCAAAGCAACAAACTATAGTCTATTGACACTGCTTCAACTGCTCGCGCAACGAAGATATAGGCACACCTAAAGAGATCGCTTTTTCGAAGTCGGCTTTGGCCAAAGCCTTCTTGCCTTGCAAAAGATAAATCTCCGCACGAAGTGTGTAGGCATTGGCATCAGATGGAGCCAACTCAATGGCTTTTTCTAGATCTATCAATGCCAAATCATTATGATTCATCTCGCTTTCTATATCTGCACGAGCCACATATAGTGTAGCATCATCTGGATAGCTATTCATCAGCTCATTAATATGCTCGATTGCTTCTCGAAGCTTGCCCTCTTTTTGAGACAACATAGCCAAGCCCAACTTACCGTTGAAGTTTCCCTTGTCCACAGCAAGAAGTTGCAGATAATCGGCTCGCGAAGCACCATATTCTCTTCGTATACTATTGAGATAAGCACGCATCAACAAAGCCTCTTTGTTGTTAGGATCATAATCTAACACGCGAGAATAATCATATCTAGCCAAGGTGGCATCTCCCATCTCAGTGTAGAGAGCTGCTCTATCTAGCAAAATAGGAACTGAGGTAGGAATCAAGTTAATAGCGCATATATATGATTCTAATGCTTGTTCATATTGCCCTAACTGTTTTTGTACCCAAGCTAAATTAGAAAATAATAAACCATTGGAAGGATTGGCCGGTTCTAGTTTCATCGCCTCTTTCAGAAGCTGCTCGGCCGTTTGCAAGCTATCCACCTCAATAGCACGTATAGCAGCTTCGGACAACTGGTTATAAGATTGCTGTGCATTAAGGGCCAGTGACAAACTGCACAAAAGGGAGAGGATAAATATTCTCATAATAGAAAAGATATTAATAGGACACAATTCTTTTGTAACCAGCCACAAAGATAACGCATCGTCCTAAAAATCAGTAAGCCCATTACTAAAAGAAACAAAAACGGATGTATTTATCATCTATTTATCCGAACTCAGATTAAATCAATAGTATAGTTTGCTGCGGATGTAGTACCTTTGTCGTTAAACAATGTATTAATTGAAAAAACCAAGCACAATGAAAAGAAGAGTTCTTCTATTTTTGGTAACATACGTTCTGTTTATCTTGATATTTATAGTGCAAAAGCCGCTGTTTATGCTTTTCTACTGGAAACTATTTGGGGAAACGTTTACAAGCGAATGGTGGAGAGTGATTGTACACGGCCTACCACTTGATCTATCAATGGCCGGTTATCTTACTATTGTGCCCGGGTTACTCATAGCGTCTTCTATTTGGATAGGAAAGAAGTGGATAAAGGGTCTACTTCGCGGCTATTTTCTACTCATATCCATACTGCTCTCCACTATCTTTGTGTTAGATTTAGGTCTCTATCAACATTGGGGATTCCGACTCGACACTACCCCACTGTTTTACTTCTTCAGCTCGCCAAGCGACGCAATGGCTAGCATGGAGTTCAGCGAGATGTGGCAGGGCATAGTGGCATGGATACTTTTTGCATTGGCCTCTTGCGCTTTGCTATTTGCAACAGTTCGCTTGGTAGAAAAAATGCAACAACCGGCCCACAAAATTGCTATGACAAGTGTTATGGTGCTTTTAACAGCCCTACTGTTTATTCCCATCCGCGGTGGTTTTTCTGTCTCGACCATGAATATTGGCAAGGTCTATTTCAGTGATATACAGCAACTGAACCATGCGGCCATCAATCCGGCTTTTAGCCTCTTGGAGTCGGCTTCACGTCAAACCAATTTTGGAGATCAATATCGCTTTATGTCCGCTGAGTCGGCCGACATCCTTTTTAATGAACTCACCGACAAACCGGTGACCGATTCGATACCATCGCTATTCACAGTAAAGCAACCCAATGTGGTGTTCATCATATTAGAGAGTTTTTCCAACTATCTATTCGAATCGTTAGGAGGCGAACCCATCGCAGTGGAACTTGATGAAGTGGCAAAAGAGGGTGTACTGTTTACCAATCTCTTTGCCAATAGTTTCCGAACAGACCGCGGGTTGGTTTCTATTTTTAGTGGCTATCCTGCCCAACCTACAACCAGCATAATGAAATATGCGCGTAAAACACAGAGTTTACCATCTATCCCCGCTAGTCTAAAATCTGTTGGCTACGCACCTTACTACTATTATGGTGGTGATGCCGACTTTACTAATATGCGTTCTTATCTTATGTCGATGGGGATGGAAGATATTGTTTGCGACAAAGACTTCCCACTTTCTGAACGATTAAGCAAATGGGGCGCACACGATGAAGTGGTGTTCCAACGCCTATTCACAGATATCAAGGACGATAAATTAAAGGAACCTTTTATTGTAGCTTTACAAACATCTAGCAGCCACGAGCCGTTTGAAGTACCTTTCTCGAAATTCGAAGATAAACGCCTCAACGCATTTGCTTATGCAGATAGTTGCACGGGAGACTTCATTCGATCTTTTTGCAGTCTTCCACTATGGGATGAGTCTATAGTGCTACTGGTTTCTGATCATTTAGGTGGCTACCCCAATAACATTAACACTCGCTCTTCCGAACGTTATCGCATTCCACTTATCATCACCGGAGGTGCTGTTCGTCAACCTATTCGTATAGACAACTATGGCTCTCAAATAGATATTGCCGCTACCCTACTCTATCAATTGGGCATACCTCATGAAGAGTTCATTTTTAGTAAAAACATACTCAACCCCGACTCACCGCATTTTGGTTACTTCACCTCGCCCAACTATTTCGGCATGGTTACACCCAATAATGAAGTGGTTTATGACTGTGATGCCAGCCAAGTGATACTAGACAGTGGCGATGCGCTTGGCAGCAACTTAGAACCGGGAAAAGCGATGTTGCAAAAACTTTATGACGATCTTTCTAAACGATAAACAGTAAAACAAAATAATAGCGATATGATTGCATCATGGATTCAACCACTAGTAGACGCCGACCAATCGGTGTTCTTGTTCTTGAATAGTTTTCACAACACTTTTTGGGACTACTTTATGTACGTATATACCGGTAAACTGATTTGGGTACCGATGTATGCCACAATCTTATATGTACTGCTCCGCAACTACAACTGGAAGGTTAGCCTGATGTGTGTGGTGGCCATTGCGTTGACCATCACCTTTGCCGACCAAGTATGCGGCAGTCTGATACGCCCTATAGTGGAGCGCCCTCGCCCCGCCAATGACCTGAGTCCCATAGCCGATTTGGTACACATAGTCAATAACAGGCGCGGGGGTAGTTACGGTTTCCCGTCATGCCATGCTTCCAATTCATTTGGACTAGCTTTCTTCTTGGTCCTACTATTTCGTAAACATCCCTTAAGTTGGTTCATCTTGCTATGGGCGGCAATCAACTCGTATACACGCATCTATCTTGGATTGCACTACCCCGGCGATTTAATTGTTGGAGCTGTGGTAGGAGGCTGTGGCGCATGGTTGATGTACACACTTTTAGGATTGGCTACAAAACAAAACTTCCGCCATGCTAAGCAGACGGAAGTCATTATCTATACAGGACTAATTACCGTATTGGGTATCCTGATTTATGCGGCAATACAGTCTATTTGAAGTAATTGATATACCAATCGTAAAAACGGCGAATACCTTCGGCTACTGTGGTCGAAGGTTTATAGCCGAAATCTCTCTCTAAACGAGTTGTATCGGCATAGGTAATTGTTACGTCACCGGGCTGCATACCCACCTTTTCCATAATAGCCTCTTTGCCCGTTACATCTTCGATAGCACGAATAAACTCCATCAGTTGCACCGGTTTAGAGTTTCCTATATTGTAAATATAGAAAGGTACATCTGTCTGTGGCGCGTGAGGTATTACCTTCATCACCCCCGCTACTATATCATCGATATAAGTAAAGTCGCGCTTCATATCTCCATGATTGAAAACCTTGATCGGTTGATCGTTGAGTATGGCCTTCATAAATAAGAAAGGCGCCATATCGGGACGTCCCCAAGGGCCATATACCGTAAAGAAGCGCAGACCTGTGGTTGGTATTTTATAAAGTTTGCTGTAGGCATGAGCCATCAATTCGTTCGATTTCTTAGTGGCGGCATACAGACTTACCGGAGAGTCGGTCTTGTCATCTTCTGAATAAGGCACCTTCTCGTTCATACCATACACACTGCTTGAGCTGGCATAGACAAGATGCTTAACAGGATGCTGACGACAACACTCTAGAATATTAAGGAAGCCCATCAAGTTAGATTGTCCATAGGCTATAGGATTCTCTATTGAATAGCGAACACCTGCCTGACCAGCCAAATTGACTACCACATCAAATTTCTCTTGCGCAAAGAGTCGCTGCATCGCTTCATAGTCAACTAAATCGATCTGAATAAATCGACAAGCCTCATAAACTTTGCTTTGAACCATTTCACCGGGCATAATAACCGAAGAGTCGATGCCGAGTGTAGCTAGGCGGTCGTACTTCAGTTGCACATCATAATAATCGTTGATGTTGTCCATTCCCACAACATCATGACCTGCAGCCAAGAGCAAATCTGCCAAGCGGGAGCCTATAAAGCCGGCCGCACCTGTAATCAATATTTTCATCTGCTATCAGTCTAGAATGATAATAATATAATTGCCAACATTGTAGATTGGCTTATCTTTAAAGTAATCTTGCAAAGCCTCGTTGTTGCGTATACGTCTATTTAGGGTCATCAACACGGCACCTTGGCACTTGCCTTCAAGAATTTCTGTTTCATCTACCACTTGCACATCTGTGTCTAGAAACACATCCATACTATCGGAACGACGAATGCCATAAGTATAATAAGTGGTGATATCTTCCTTCTCTGCCAACTGTCTTGCCTCTTGACAAACAGCTTGAAAGCCTAGATCGCTATTAATGGATGGTAGTCCCCACCCTCCTACAAATACAGCAAACAACAAACCTATAGATAAAGTATTGATGGTACCGGTAATGCTCTTATTCCAGTAAAGTTGCCACATAGCCAAAAGTCCGGAAATGGTCAACACAGAAGCTGCTGCATAGAACAACCAATGGCCATAACCTTCCAACGTTCCGGTAGCTACTAACGCTATGAACACGCCAATTGCAACAACATAAACCAACACTGGAAGAACTAGGGTTAGTGAAAGCAGAATACTCCATTTGAAACGTTTCAGCATCATCACTGCCAGGAATACAAAGAAAGGAAATGCAGGAGCTAGATAAACAGCAATCTTTGAGCTGATGCACGACAACATCACAAACGTAGTGGCAGCCACAACAAAGAAGAACTGTTCAAGATCTGTATAATATACCTTACGGAAACCTGCCGCAAAGATGATTCCTGCTATAAACAGCGACCAAGGTGCTAGCGAATACCAGAAAGAGATAAAGTAGTAATAGAACGGTGCTTTGTGATGAAAGGAGTCTACTGCACGGTTTACTGTTTGATTGAAAAGTAGATTATTGAGGTACTCTGTACCGCCCTCGGCATACACACAGGCAAACCAAACTACACATAATGCGAGCAATATTCCCCAAGTCTTCCAGCCCCAGTAGCGTGCCCAAGTATGGATACGGCCGGTAATCAGAAGAAAGACAGTAGTTGAAAGCAGTGGTACTAAAATTCCTATAGGTCCTTTAGAGAAGACAGCTAGGAATATGTATATCGGGAATAGCCAAGTGTAAAGTTTGTTTTCTCTCGTAGACTTCAACATCTTGAAAAACACATAGAGCGAAAGAGTAATGAACATACACATCAGCATATCCATACGAAGGGTAAGAGCCAATCCTACAAACAATCCGGAGGTTAGCAGCATCAACTTCGCCGATAATCGGAAATCATCGGGAAGATTCTGCATCGCCACCCAGCGATCCATCACGGTCACTATCACCAAAGCAGGAACAACGGAAAACAGGGCGATAAACCACATATAATGCTGTCCAAACATCAGCTTTCCTAACATCACTATCCAGATGTACAAGGGAGGTTTATCAGCATAAGGAATGCCTTGATTATAAAAAGTAAACAGATGCCCGTCGCTCAAAGCCTCATTGGCAATGCTGAGGTAGCGCAGCTCATTGTCGGGTGTAAAATCTCGAAAGATGATTACAGGAAGGACGGCAATGATAAAACCAATCCATATTAGACTATTTCTCATGTCGGAGCGACTTAGCATGACGATATCCAATAATTAAGTTACGTGAATAAGCTAGGAAACCTACAGACTGACCCAATATCAAAACAGGATCGCGGCGTATGGCCCCATAAGCAATAATAATAGACGATCCCAACAAGCTAATAATCCAGAAGCCAGCGGGCAATAAGGACTCTTTGTGCTTTAGTGAATAAAGCCACTGATAGATGAAGCGAAGTGTAAAGATGACTTGTCCGGCCGATCCAAATATCAACAACCACAAAGGAACTTTCTCGTTGCGGAAAAAGTCATCGACAAATGCAGAGTAGTTGTTTATTACAAACGCTAAAGCCACTAACGGAGTGAGTTCCAAAAGCAAACGCCCCAAAAGTGGAATTTTCTTCCATATTCCCTTTTCGTTGAGGTTCCAAAGATAGATATAATAGGAGATAAACTGACCTAAAACGATAGCAAAATCATCTCGAAGCCATCCGTAAATACAAAGTAGATAGGAGGCTGCTATACTCAATATCCAAAAGATAGAGGGAGAAACAACCTGCTTCGCGCGCTCTGACAAAATCCACTGAGATAGAATACGCCCTGAGAATAAGATTTGAGCTAAGAAACCTATAGCTAGTATTAATGTGTATTCACCCACAATCAATCTTCGATATTATGATTGGCAATAGCGTAATTGATATAGCGTTTCTTCATCCAGCGATAGGCGAAACAATCAATAAAAGGAGAAACCAAACGATTCCACAAATGATATTTAGATACACCAGCCACACGAGGGAAGTGACGCACAGGTATCTGCTTGATTTGCCCTTCTTGGAGCATTACCAAGGCCGGCATAAACCGATGCATACCGGTAAAGAATGGTATCTTCTGAGCACATGGAGTTTGTAATACTTTCAACGGACAACCTGTGTCTTGCACATTATCGCCCGTCATCATACGACGGAAGCCATTAGCAATCTTCGATTGCATTTTCTTGAAGGCAGAATCTTTGCGGTTGGCACGAATACCCATCACCAACTCATATGTATCTATATCGGCCAACAATAGGTTAAAATCTTCCGGAGTAGTTTGGAGGTCAGCGTCCATATAACCCACAAAAGGTGATTGGGCTGTATCAATACCGGCCTTCATTGCAGCACTCAGCCCGGAATTTTTTGCTAAATCAATATAGAAGAAATCTTTGTTGCGTCCACATATTTCCTTGATACGCTCTAAGCTCTTATCCTTCGAACCATCGTTAACAAAAAGTACACAAGACGAGTAAAGTGCGGTTGGTAAATAGGTAGACAGGCGCTCTTCGAGCATATATATATTGTCCTCTTCGTTGTAAACTGGGACTACTATAGTAAACTGATAGTTAGCAGTTTTATTCATTTAGCTATGTTTTAATGGGCAAATACTTCCTTAATCTAAAGAGCCGATATTCATTTTCTAACATTCGGCTACATATTAATGGAATTACAAAAGTAAAAACTATTTTTCACTTTACACTAAACAATGGCCATGTTTTAAACTCGACCCTATATCATTGGCATCTTTAAGAAAGCCACACTCATCAAGAATCAGATCTTATTAAGTAGCGAAAAAGAGTATAAAGACTAAATATGTTACAAACCAAGAAATAGAGAACGTACTTAACGAACGAAAGATTTTTAAGCAAAAAATAAGGTAAATTGCTTATAAAATGTATCTTTGTCAACCAATTTATAACCTGAGTTAAATACATTTTTTATGAGCAAGCAACTTTTACTGGGTGATGAAGCCATCGCTCAAGGTGCACTTGACGCTGGGCTATCGGGCGTTTATGCCTATCCGGGAACCCCTTCTACAGAAATCACAGAATACATTCAGACAAGTACTGAAGTTAAAGAGCGAAATATCCACAGCCGATGGGCTACCAATGAGAAGACAGCTATGGAAGCTGCACTCGGTATGTCGTTTGTCGGCAAACGTGCTTTAGTGTGTATGAAACATGTCGGTATGAATGTTGCTGCCGATTGTTTTATTAATGCTGGGGTAACAGGTGTCAATGGTGGATTGATTGTACTAGCCGCCGACGACCCAAGTATGCACTCATCGCAGAATGAGCAAGATAGCCGATTCTATGGAGATTTTGCATTGGTACCAATGCTTGAACCCAGCAATCAGCAAGAAGCTTACGATATGGTATATCATGGATTCAAATTCTCGGAAGAGACAGGCGAACCTGTGCTGATGCGTATAGTGACACGCCTAGCTCACTCTCGCGCAGGGGTGGAAAGAGCTGAGGTACAACCTCAAAACCCGCTCTCTATGAGCGAAGATCCACGCCAGTTTATCCTTTTACCGGGTAATGCACGCAAACGCTACCAAGCACTCGTGGATAAACAAGCACTATTTGTGAATGCTTCCGAAAATTCGGTTTACAATAAATATATTGATGGCCCAAACAAAAAGATGGGTGTCGTGGCATGTGGAATCGGGTTCAACTACCTGATGGAGAACTATCCGGAAGGTAGCGAATTTCCTGTGCTGAAGATTGGTCAATATCCTCTTCCTAAAAAACAGTTAGAAGAGCTGGCACAAAGCTGCGATGAAATTCTAATATTGGAAGATGGACAACCATTTGTTGAAAAACAGCTTCGCGGCTATCTAAACAAGGGGCTACACATTAAAGGACGAATGGATGGGACTCTACCATATGCAGGTGAGCTGACTCCTGACTCAGTAGCTAAAGCCTTGGGTAAAGAGAATGTTTCTACATTCGAGACACCTAGCTTAGTGGCTATGCGCCCCCCTGCACTCTGCGAAGGGTGCGGCCATAGAGATGTCTACTCTGCTTTGACGGAGGTGCTACGCAGCGAATACCCCGAACACAAGGTTTTCAGTGATATCGGTTGCTACACACTTGGTGCCAATGCCCCATTCAATGCGATTAATTCGTGTGTAGATATGGGTGCTTCTATCACTATGGCTAAAGGTGCTGCCGACGGTGGCCTTTACCCTGCTGTAGCTGTGATAGGCGACTCTACTTTTACCCACTCGGGCATGACAGGACTTCTGGATTGCGTAAACGAGAAATCGAATGTAACCATTATCATTTCTGACAATGAAACAACTGCTATGACGGGTGGACAAGATTCGGCAGGTACGGGTCGTATCGAAGCTATATGTGCCGGTATTGGTGTGGAGCCCGATCATATTCGTGTTGTAGTGCCACTCAAGAAGAATTACGAAGAGATGAAACAAATGTTGCGTGATGAACTCAACTATAAAGGAGTGTCTGTAGTGATTCCTAGAAGAGAGTGTATTCAAACCTTATCACGTAAAAAGAGAAAAAAATAAGCTATGAAGAAAGATATTATTTTGTCGGGCGTTGGCGGACAAGGAATTCTGTCCATCGCAACAGTTATTGGAAAGGCTGCCCTCAAAGCCAACTTGCACATGAAACAAGCTGAGGTTCACGGAATGAGTCAACGCGGTGGCGACGTTCAATCTAATCTACGTATTAGCGACAGCCCTATCGCGTCCGATTTAATACCGAAAGGAAAGTGCGACCTTATCATCTCACTGGAGCCAATGGAAGGACTACGCTACCTACCCTACTTAAGCAAAGAGGGTTGGTTGGTGACTAACGAAACTCCATTTATTAATATCCCTAACTATCCTGAAAAAGAGGAGATTCTAGCGGAAATTGATAAACTGCCAAACAAGGTGCTGATAAACGCAGACCAAATAGCGAAGGAAGTGGGTACAATTCGTGTGGCCAACATGGTGCTTCTTGGAGCTACTGTGCCATTTCTTGGTATCGACTACGAACTGATACAAGAAAGTATTCGCGACATCTTTGGCAAAAAAGGAGAAGAAATTGTAGAAATGAATCTTACTGCTCTAGCAGCAGGAAAAGCCATAGCTGAGAAGAAATGCTAAAACAGACTTTATACTAAACATACGCCGGTACTCGCCCACTTGAGTTGAGTACTGGCGTTTTTTGTAGAAAAACATAACTTTAAAAAGATTGAACGATGGAATCTAACTACTGGGAAGAACGAATAGAAACAATGGATAGATCTGAGTTGGAAAACCTACAATTGAACAGATTAAAAAAAACCATTGAAATAGCGAGCGGAGCGCCCTACTATAAAGAAGTATTCAAAAACAAAGGGATATCTAGCGACAGCATCAAAACTCTTGATGACTTCAAAAAAATACCATTCACGGTAAAAGCCGATATGCGCGAACACTATCCATTTGGATTAGTGGCCGGCGACATGAAGCACGAAGGTGTGCGTATTCACTCATCGAGCGGCACCACCGGAAATCCTACTGTCATCGTGCACTCTCAACACGATTTGGACTCATGGGCCAATTTGGTGGCTCGCTGCCTCTATATGGTGGGCGTACGAAACACTGATGTATTTCAAAATAGCTCCGGCTATGGAATGTTTACCGGTGGGCTAGGCTTCCAATATGGAGCTGAACGACTGGGTGCATTAACAGTACCTGCAGCTGCCGGTAATAGTAAACGCCAAATCAAATTTATAGAAGATTTCCATACCACTGCCCTACATGCTATACCTAGTTACGCCATTCGCCTAGCCGAAGTGTTTCATGAGGAAGGCAGAGATGCATCAAAGTCTAGTCTGAAAACGCTGATCATCGGGGCAGAACCTCACACCGACGAACAACGAAAAAAGATTGAAAAGCTGTTGGGAGTAAAAGCATACAACTGCTTCGGCATGACAGAAATGAATGGTCCTGGTGTGGCTTTCGAATGTAAAGAGCAAAACGGGATGCACATTTGGGAGGATTGCTACTTAGTAGAAATCATCAACCCCGAAACGGGAGAGCTACTTCCTGACGGAGAAATCGGTGAGTTGGTATTGACTACCCTCGATAGAGATATGATGCCACTTTTGCGCTATAGAACACGAGACCTAACTCGTATCATCCCTGGAAAATGCCCTTGCGGAAGAACACATAGAAGAATAGATCGTATTAAAGGGAGAAGTGACGATATGTTCATCATCAAAGGGGTGAACATCTTCCCAATGCAGATCGAAAAGATATTAATGCAATTTGCAGAGCTAGGAAGCAATTATCTAATTACCCTTGAAACCAAAAACAATCAAGATGAAATGGTTGTTGAAGTAGAATTGAATGATCTATCTACCGATAACTATATCGAGCTAGAGAAAGTTAGGAAAGAGATTACTAGACAATTGAAAGATGAAATACTAGTAACTCCCAAATTGAAGCTTGTAAAGAAGGGCTCTATCCCACAAGGTGAAGGCAAAGCCGTACGTGTGAAAGATCTTCGGGACAATAAATAAAAGAAAGAATGGATTTATTAAAGAAGCGTATACTACAAGACGGTAAGTATTTTGATGGCGGCATCCTGAAAGTGGACAGTTTTATAAACCACCAGATGGATCCGATATTAATGAGTGCAATTGGAGAAGAGTTTGCAGAACGATTTGCAAACTCCGGTGCTAACAAGATCATTACAATAGAAGCTAGTGGCATAGCTCCCGCTATCATGACGGGGTATTTTATGAAACTACCTGTAGTCTTCGCTAAAAAGAAATCACCCAAAACAATGGAGAATATGATTGTGACTACCGTGCGATCGTTTACCAAAAACAGAGAATACGAGGTGATTATAAGCAAAGAATTTCTTCAACCAGGCGACCGCGTGCTTTTCATTGACGACTTCCTTGCCTTTGGTAATGCAGGGCTTGGTATTATCGACCTTATTAATAAAGCCGGAGCTGAAATAGTTGGAATGGGCTTTGTCATAGAAAAGGCCTTTCAGTCGGGCAGAGAAAAGCTTGAAGGTAGCTGTGGCAATATTCACAGTCTTGCTGTTGTCGAATCTCTCTCTAGCAATAAGATTGTTTTTAAATAATGCACGAAAACAACGCGTAGCACATAATTTTTTCGGCAAGAAACACTCATAGTGCTGAGATAGCTAGCCACAACGATAGGTAGTAGATCCTACTTATTTATGCATTTATAGATATGGGGAGTTATGGTAATAGTAAATTCCATAGACCCAGGAATTAAAATATTTCTCAATACAAAAATGAGCAGAACTCCCTAAAGAGAACTGCTCATTTTTGTATAAAAAAGAAGCCGTACCGGCGATGTGATGAAACTCTGATAGAACAAGATTTGAGTGCTCGCCCCCTTTGTAATCCACTGGCTTATAGCTCCCGGAGGATGTGGCCCGCCATTAAGAACAGAAGCTTTTCTCGGTATATCAGAATAATTTGAAGAGTTTCCCAATCCCAACCGATACGGCTATTTTTTATATTACAAATGTAATCTGTTTCTATGTTAAAAACAAGAAATCACTGTATTTTGTTTGACAGAAAGGCATCTTTCACACAAGTAATGTAATATCTTAATTAATAAAAAAAGTCAGCTACTCAAAGAGTAACTGACTTCCTTATATTGGTTCTATATCTTTCGATTAAGCACCTTTAGCTTTAGCTACGATAGCCTTGAAAGCTTCTGGGTGGTTCATAGCCAAATCGGCAAGAACTTTACGGTTGATTTCGATACCTGATTTGTGCAAAGCACCCATAAGTTTAGAATATGACATTCCTTCTAGGCGTGCAGCTGCGTTGATACGTTGGATCCAAAGAGCGCGGAAATTTCTTTTCTTATTTCTACGGTCACGGAAAGCATAAGTCAAACCTTTTTCCCAGGTATTCTTAGCTACTGTCCAAACATTTTTTCTAGCACCAAAGTAACCTCTGGTAAGTTTTAAAATTTTCTTTCTTCTTGCTCTTGAAG
>CAMTOQ010000030.1 GCA_947074205.1 uncultured Bacteroides sp.
TGACGGACCTAGAACCGGGCGAATATCAGGTGATAGCACTGTGCCAACAACGTGACCGCGAAGAAACACGTTCTGAGCCGGGAGCGAAATACAACTACACCTATCTACAACCGGGTGACGATATGAGTAAGCTCACCGTATCACTAGACAAAGGCGAATGGAACGAAACACGTTACCCCAATAGCGACGAAAAGGTAGATGGTTTCTTGATAGACAACCAATCAGCCTCTATGGATACGCTGTGGCACGGCTTGCAAAGAGAGACCGTAGAGGTAAAGGCGCAAGAGGCTGCCTATACATCGGTGAACCTGACACGCGATACCAAAAGCCTGCACGTTACACTACGCAACGTGGTACAAGAGGAGGCCTTAAAAATGAATATTGAAGATTATGACATCTATATCACCGACCGCAACGATGTGCTGGGTTATGACAACGAGCTGATAAGCGATGATCAAATAAAATACACCCCTTATGCCACTTGGAATACGCAAGATATGACGCGTGCCGAAGGCGAATCAGCAAAGACTGCGCATGCCGAACTGCAATTCAACCGTCTGATACACCGTGGGATGAACGAGAACCCTGCATTGCTGCATATCTTCAACAATAAGACCAATGCCTTAGTGGCGAAAATCCATCTCAGCGATGTGTTGCAACAGGGCCGTGGAGCTTTCGATTACTACAACTACTCGGCACAAGAGTTCTTGGATAGAGAGTACGATTTCAACCTATCCTTCTATTTGATGGGTGACCAATGGAAGTACATCGAACTGAGCATATCTATATTACCTTGGAAAAAACGTATCCAAAACTCAGACATCTAATTGATGCAGTAGTAAGAGGTAGATAAGAATGATTGAAAAGTAATAACTGAAAGATATAAATGAACAGCTGTTCACTACATAAATTTGCATTGATACTAAGCATCTGCTGCTTGGCCTTGATCGGTTGTGCAGACACAGAAGACTATTCTGCTCCTTCAATAGGGAACGCAACAGTCTACTTATCGCTGCAAATCAACACCGGCATTGAGGGTACGCGTGCTCTACCAAATGGCGGGGAGAATGGCAACGGCACTGAAGATGGTATCAACAACGAAAATAAGATTGACCGCTTGGTGATGCTGTTTTTCGATGCCAAAGAAGCACCGGCTGGCGTGGATGATGGCAACACGAGCACTCCGGTATACAAAGAGTTCTGCGAAAGTCCCATCGTTATCAACCAGATTGGCAATACAAAAGAATGGACGACACGTCCCATTGAGCTAAAAACTCTTCCTGCTGGCAAAGAATATTACATGGTGGTGATAGCCAATGCCTACCACTTCCAGTTCAACGATATCACAACACTGGGAGAGTTGCAAAACTTCGTGTTCAGTGGCAATCTCTGGAAAACGGATGCTTCCATAGATGCGACTAACGGCTTTGTGATGACTTCGCGCTTTAAAAACACCACAGATATGGCTCATGCCAAGGTGACACTGAACTATGGCAACACTTATGATAATCCGGCTGTGGCTACTGCCTATTTGGAACGATTGGCAGCTAGGGTGGATATCATTCCTATCAACAGGGAAGCGGAAGCGGAGTTGAGAGGAGTTTGGAAGAAGGAAGGTTCTATCGGCTATTACGAATACCCCGTAAAAGATGCAGCCGGTGCTAAAATACGTCTATATGGCATTCAGCTTGTCAATAAGTACAACCAAGGTAGCTATCTACTGAAGCATATTGCTGCATCAACAGGCGGCACAGAAAATTACATCAACTATAGCGCCATCCAACGCATAGGTACTGAACTTCCGAATCCATCGGGGATTCAGACCAACTATGTGGTGGATCCTAACACGGCCAACAAGACGGGCGAAAAACAACCTGCATGGTATGACAACTATTACAATACAGACTTTGGATGGAAACCGGTAGTAGAGGAAAGCAACTTAAAAACTGAGGGTGCTGATAAATATTTTATTCTAGACTACACGCAAGAGAATACGATGTCGAGACAGTACTACCTAGAGCGTCACTACATCACGTCATTAAACCTAGAGTGTGTATATGTACCTAAGGATTTTACAGCTGGCGATACATTCTATGAATATGCCGGCACACTTTACCAAACAGCAGCGGAAGTAGCCGATAAAATTGGCGGTGGAATCAGTGCCGATGATGCTGTGAAACGTGGCGATGTAATCACCTACCCTGATGGTAAATGCTATTACACCTACTACATCCGCCACTCCGAGGACGGCACAGATGATGGTGTGATGAAATATGGCATTGTGCGCAACAACATCTACCGCATCACCATCAACTCGTTCAGCAGCTTGGGCGGAGAAGAGAAGAACGATCCAATACCTATCACAAAGAACGTGGACTTCAGCATCTATGTGGCGCCCTGGAATGTGATACAAAACGAAGAGATCATTTTATAGAAAACAATACAAAGAGCTAGCAAAAAAGATATGAAGAGCTTACTTCTGAAATATAACCTACTACTGTTTGTGGCTATGCTACTGCTTAATGCGTGTAGCGCCGCCGACGACAACGACCAAGACCAAGATAGAGCACCTCAAGTACTGAATAACCTTAGTTTTAATCTCAGCCGAGCTTTACCCGAAACGGGTTCGCTACCGGACGAAAATGCTAATCCAGACAAATCCGAATGGATGCACGACTGGCACATTGTGATAGTAAACGACAAAGGCAAGATTGAGGTGGTGATGAGTAGAAGCGGGTTTACAACTACACTTACAGAACCTTTCGAGAGTGAAACAGTAAAAACATCAGAAAGTAGCTACAGCACTTACTTTGATGGCACTGTAACAGCAGGTACTGCAAAAGTATACGAAGGCGAGAAACATATCTATGTATTTGCCAATATGGATGTGCCAGCTGCACTTGCTACAGAAGGTAACTATATCACTCCCGAGCAGGCCGCCGCACTAACTGCCACTGTTAATGGCAATATGTCTTACCCCACTACAACAAGGATTCCGATGAGCAATGTGGTGGTGGTGACATTAGACAATTCGATACACCAAGCAATAAATCTACCCGTGTTTCGTATGCTAGCCAAGGTAGAGTTTACTTTTAAATCGCTAGCTACAGCAGCTATCCAAGTACAGAAGATTGTGATGAATCATGTGAATCAAAATGGTGCTGATAATATCTTCTTGTTGGCCAATCTAAATGGAAGTAATCGCCCTCTGGTGCCTGCAACAGCAACTTCGGGCAGCTTTGATATTGATAAAACGATTGATGTAGGGGTAGGCGAAACCACCACACCGTTTAGTTTTTACCTCAACGAATCGAAAGAGCCTTTTCCCGAAACAATCGGTTTCACGCTGACCACAAAGCGCGACGGTCGTGCCAGCACAGACTTGCGCTACGCATTGACACAAGCATACGGCTTGCGCCGCAACGACTTCTTGAAAATACCCGTGACACTGACTGACTATATCTTTAGCCCAATTATAAACTTCTTTCCACCTATAGGCGGATATGCCGAAGCCACAATGACCAGCGACCCCAATGAGGTGTTCTACGTGACGGTAAATAGTGGTGGACAATTTGTGTTGCATCCCCGACTCTACGATGATGCCAGCGAAACTGCCATTCCGGACAATGAACTAGCAATAACAACATCGGGCGATATAGATATCCTCTCTTTACCTCTGTCCTACAACAACACAGATGGCTGGTGGGAAGCTACAATAGATGGCACCAAAACAGGACGTGTGCTATTCGAACTATCCTACTCCATAGACTTAGGAGGAGGAACGACAGTGACGATGAAACGCAAAATCTACTTAATTAAGGAGTGACACGATGAAAGCTATTAGCAACAACTATATACAGAGATTATTATTGACACTGACGCTCGTAATGGAGGTTGGTGTTTGTGGGTTTGGACAGACATTTACTTATGTTAACGAGAATGATATTCCCAATGCGGATGGAGAACCCAAATGGTTTGAGTATGGGGAAACAGGAACTACAAGAAAACTACAAGCCACCCATGAACTAAAACAGACGATCTATATTGCTAGTGGAGAGACCAAGACACTTTACATACAAGCAAGGCACGTGCAGACCTATCAGAGATGGTTTAGATATGATGAAGTGGGAAACCTTCCAGCTGGCTTCACAGTTAAGACCGATGTCAGTACTCAGGTTAATCTGGGAACGAATGGTATCTACACAACTTACGCTAATAACAACTCCGCCTATGTTCCTCCAACTGTTGGATATGCTTGTGTAGGAGCTACAATAGCTGCCGACCTTGCTAGAGGTAGCACCACATCGGGTAATACTGTAAAAGAGCCTGTGCTCTCTTATCGAATGATCTATAAAATAGAGGATGCATCTGTAATTGCGAATGCCCTCAGTCAAACTTCTCAAAATAATCCTCTAGAAAGATATGATATGATGGCACCTACCGGCAAGCAATTACTTATCGGCCCTAAATATACATATACTAGCGAAAACTCAGGTTATCAACCAAACTACTACCTTCCATCTGGAAGCAGCTTTGTTAAAACATCCGCAAGGAAGTCTGGTAACGACAATAATACCGCATTTTATTGGTTATGCGTGAGCGAAGCAGGTGCTGCTGCCCCTACTATGAGTAGTACGCGAACACCTCAAGACGGTACTCCTGATAATAATAGTAAAATCGCTAATTTGAATATTTATAACGGACGTATATTAGCAGTTACACCACAAAGCGCAGCTGGAACCATACACAATTGGTATCTACTCAATGAGAGTGGACCTTGTATTGCACATTTCAGAATTACTTACTATGATGCCACAGAAGTTGGTCCTTATAACAATGGTAGCACAGATGGGAATAATGAAGGTATCGCAGGGAAAGACCGTGAATCGCTAAAAGCATTGTATAAACCGCTTGTAGATAAAAACTTCGATTTCCTTGACAAGAACGCAAACAATAACTATTATCGTACACAGGCCTTGCCATGGGCAGAAAGTTCCTATGGCTTCTTTTCCTCTTCATCTGCGACTGCCAAAATCCCAGAATGGAGTGAATATGGATTTTTTAAGACATTCTATAATACAGATGGTAATTCGGCTGGTAGCTGGTCACAACAAGGAGTTAATGATCGCACAAATGCAAGAACTAACGGTAGCGTAGAGGGACGCATGTATTATATAGATGCTGCCCAAACCACAGGTACTGTATCAAATCTCGACATCAGCGATGCTTGCTGTCCGGGCACTAAGCTCTATATCTCTACCTGGATTCATAATATGAATAACCAGAATTCATTAGGCCCTAATCTGAATTTTGAGATTGTAGGTATTGAGGCGGGTACAAATGAAGAATCCATCTTTCAATCATATACTACAGGAACAATGAATACTACTAGCAGTACGAGTGGGGTTGATGTATGGAATAAATGGAACCAAGTATTCTTTACTGTTACTGTACCTAGAGAAAACTACTCTAAGATGTATTTCCGTATTATCAATAACCAGTTAGGTTCATCCGGTAACGACTTTGCCATAGACGATATAGATATCTATATGATGAAACCTGCCGTCGAGGCAGAAATTCGCGCCCCTATGTGTGGAGAGAGTGCAGTGAGCCATATCAAGGTGAAGCACCAAAAGATGCTCGATATTGTGGGTATGACTACTAGTGACACCCAAAACCTTCCCATTGGTTATTGCTTTGTGGACAAAAAGATTTATGATAACTACTTGCTGAATGGGCTTGATAAGAACGGTAATAAAATAGAGGCGTCACTGCAGACTGAAGAAAATGCGTTTAATGAAGCCGCAGTAAAAATAGCTAGTACTGCCGCTGTTGGAGGATCAGAGTACTTCAGTTATTTCCTGCTGAAACCTAGTATTACATCGTATGCTGCAGAACCAACAATAGCATCGAATGAAACGATCGGAGCTTTTAATACCCGATATGCCGATGAAATGAAAGGTTCTCCTAACAAAGTATTTAAATCTATAATAAATGATGAAGGTAATGAAGTAGATGGTCTATCATTTCAAGCTACACTGCTAAGTAGTGATAATATGCCGATAGCTCCAGGACGAGAATACTATATCATATTTAATATACAAGGAAGTTTGATTAATGGTGATGACATTTCATCTGTTGAAACAACACTTGTAGACCCGCTCTTATACACCAAAACAAAGCTTTGCGATGTTTACGACACTTTCGAGTTAAAAGGTATGGCTGTGATTTCGGTCAATGGCCAATCTTCTCTCTACAATGGGGGTACAGATATGTGTAGCAACACTCGCCCTACTTTTACGGTGAAGCATATGATCTATATGGAAGGAACTGAAGAGAAAGAGCTTGCTACAGAGAGTATCCAGATCTACTTCGACTGGTACAACGGCATGCTACAAGATTTCAAGGCTACTAAATATTACCCAGATGGAGATAACTATAAAGAAACTGACAATGGAAGTACGCCCTTCTCTGTGTATCAAGCTCTTAATGAATTTAGAAAATATTATCCTGCAGCCACAGATGCCTCAAGATACGTAGCAGCTGGGACTTATACAGAACCCATGCGCCAACTACTTATTAAGTTGTCTACTGATGCCACATCAGGGTTTGAGTCGGACCACACACTAGTGCTCTACAAAAAAGGGTTCTCGCCACTTATATCAGGAGATTTGGGAACCATTCATTACTATCTAGCTATACCTATCGAAGGAACAATTGATAATAGTGTGTCTGGTGCCACACTTATCTGCTTGGAACCACAACAGTTAGCCATTACCTCATCGGCCTTAGCGCCCTCATTTGGCGTTGGGGTTGATGATATCGACTATAAGAAAATCTCCAATGTACCTATACGTATTGGTCTGCCACAAATAAAAGAGGTAACTTCGGATATTAAAGATCCATCAATAACCCAAAGTAGTAGATATTTAGAGATACCTATTCGAACTAAGTCTATCAACTTTTCGGATAAGGTATACACCAATATTATGAATGTAGCTAGTTTAAACCCACGCTATCAGCAAGTATTTTTAGTAGGGTCTGATGATACTTCCGATGAGACTGCAAAAGCCGTGGATGAGAATATGCAGGTGGGGTATATCAATTGGCTAGATATTAGTACGACGGTAGGTGAAAACAAACTAGCCATCTATTTCAAGATAGACGATATGGGTAATCTACCTATAACACTTCGTGAAGGCTATACTTACTATCTGAAATTCTATTTTAGTGAGTATCTTAAGAGTGGTACTAACTGGGAAACAGCCAACACTTGTGAAGGTAATGTGATTATCCCTCTTAAAATTGTACCTGAATATCAAGTATGGGTAGGGGGTGCTGGTAACCGCAACTGGAACAATGATGCAAACTGGCGCAGAGCAGAAAAAAACGACTTTTATGGACCAGATGATTACAAATCAAATAATGACAACTATATAAGTGGGACTACACAGAAATCGTTTGTGCCACTCGAGTTTACTAAGGTTATCTTTTATAATGGAGATAGCAACACAGCCCATCTAGTGAATCTAGCACCTAAGGAGGAGAGTGACAATTCACTCAACATGAGCATAGGTGAAGCAGAAATAGGTGGTGCCACAACAGAAATTGAGTATGATTTGGTAGTAGATTATAAACGAGAACTGACTGATAATTACTACCCTTGCACCAGTTTCTATGCCAACACCTGCCAAGAGATCTACTTCAAGCCGGGGGCAGCACTGATGAATCCACACTTGATGAGGTACGACAAGGCCCACGTAGATTTCACCATCGACACAAAGCGTTGGTATTTACTGGGTTCTCCACTTCAAGGGGTAGTAGCAGGCGATATGTATACTTTAAAGTCAGGGGTTCAAAACACCCATGCCTTTGAAGATATCAACTACAATACTACAGATAACAATCGCTTTGCACCGGCAGTGTACCAACGTGGATGGGACAAGGTGAATGCCACCGTTTACAACTTTGATAACTCAAACAATGCTGGCGACCAGACACAAAGCGATGTGGCGGTAAAAGCAGCTTGGAGTAGTGTGTACAACGATGTGAAAGCGCCTTACCTTCCGGGTGCAGGCTTTAGCATCAAGTCGGTGCCTTCGGGCGACACTCAAACTGAGAATACCTTCCGCCTGCCCAAGGCTGACACAGAGTACGACTATTACACTGTAGGTGGTCAAAGCGATTCACCTGATAAAGCGACAATTGAGCGAGGCACAAGCGCCGGAAAGCTAGCTTCTGACGGGCTAAAAAGTAGCGCTATGGTAACAGCTACCCTCGCCACTAGCAATATCGGCAACGCAGATACCGCCAACAAACTCTATCTGCTGGCCAACCCATTTATGACGCACCTCAATATGCAGAAGTTCTTCGAGGTGAACACGATGTTCCAATCGGCCTACTGGCTGATGACAGCCGACAAACAGGTAGGGGTGATTATGGGTGAGGGTGCTATTACTTCTAGCGATGGACTAACAAGCATCGCACCAATGCAAGGCTTCTTTGTACGCCTTAAAGATGGCGAAGTCGCTAACCCTACGGTGAAATACACAGCGGCAATGATGACCGACCCATTTGATAGCGGAAGCGGTCCATTGACCCGCAGTGCAGAGGGTGTAGAACAACTCTATATCACCACCACTCGCGATGGCATTTCGGGTACCACAAGTGTTCGTGTTGCCGATGAGAGTGCAGAAGAGAGCGAGATGCAGAATCTTCCGACTCTACTGGATAGTAACTGGGACTCCTATCCGCTGGTCTACACCATTGGCAGCGAAGGCCAAGCCATGCAGATTCAGACGGTGAAGAGCATTAATACCATCCCTCTAGGTATCCATAGCAACAGCGCGGAACCGGTAGAAGTGCGATTTGACAATGCAGCGGCTTTCGAAGGGCTATCGCTATACGATGCGTTGCTTGACGAGTCAATGCCTATCGAAGAGGGCACTATTTTATCGCTTCCCGGCAATACAAACGGTAGATATTTGCTTACCTTTGCCTCGAGCATCGAGGAAGATCTGACGCAATCTATCACCATATCGGCAGTGGAGCGTGGACAGATTTGGGTGACGTCTGATATCAACGACCCTATCGAGGAGATAGTGGTGGTGGATGCTAGCGGACGTGTGGTGCATCAACAACGAGGCATTGGCAGCAACAGCGCCACCATAGCCATGCCGGGCGATATCTATGTGGTGAAGGTGACTACCGCCAACACGACCCAAACCGGCAAAGTGATGGTGCGCAACTAAAAGCGAGATATGAAACGAATGAAGATAGCAGCTAAAATGGTAGCGACAGTGTGTATTGCATTGTCGCTATTTTCTTGTATCAAAGATCATGAAACGACCTTGGGAGGAGTAGTCGAGGTGGGCGATGTGCTACCACAGTTTAGCGTGACCACTAGTACGGGGGCCATCGTGAGCAACGAAACACTTAAAGGGGGTATTGGGGTGATCCTCTTCTTCTACACCCCTTGCAGCGATTGCCAACAGGCTATGCCGGTGGTCGACGAAGTGTATCGCAGCATGCAAGACAATGACAATCTTCGTTGGATTGCCATCAGCCGCAACGAGGGGACCGAGGCCGTGGCTAGTTACTGGGCAGAGCATAACTTCACACTGCCCTACTCGGCTCAAACCGATCGCGTGGTGTACAACCTATTTGCTCATAGCGGAGTGCCTCGCATCTATATCAGCGATGCCAGCGGTGTGGTGCGTGCTATGTTCGACGACAGCACCCCTCTCACTACTGAGCAGCTTCGAGGGGCCATCTTACCACTGCTGCCTTAGCCTTGTGCAGCGTCGCCGGTCATCTCATCTTTCACCATTCGTATAGGCATAGGCTTAGTAGCCTCGCCTGTATAGATGGATAGATGTGGGAATGGAATCTCGATACCTTTCGAGTCAAAAGAGATCTTGAGACGACGAAGATACTCGCGTTTGATGCGCCATTGGTGCATCGGTTTTGTCTTCACCATCGCCTTAATCATGATGGCACTATCGCCAAACTCGTTCAGACCAAGCACTTCTACCTCTTCGAGCATAAACTCACCAAACTCTGAGTTGTTCTTCATCTCACGGCCTTCTTCGGTCATCACCTGCATCACGTAATCAATGTTTTCTTTGTAGGCCACGCCGATCTCCAGCACAATGGCCGACCACTCTTTGGTCATATTCGAGAGGGTGTCGATCTTACCATTTTGGAAGATATGCACCACACCCGATAGATCGCGTAGCGTGATGGTGCGCAGTTGTATATGCTCTACCAAGCCCGTAGTGCCGTTGATAATGGCATAGTCGCCCGTGCGCAGTTGATCTTCGAGCAAGATGAAGAAGCCCGATATAAAGTCGCGCACCAGCTCTTGTGCACCAAAGCCAACAGCTAGACCAACAATACCGGCACTGGCCAATATAGGTCCTATGTTGATATTGACTTTAGATAGCAGAATCAGCAAGAAGATGGTCCATAGCAATATCTTTCCCACCCCATGAACGATACCCGCCAGAGTATCTATACGTTTCAATGCCTCGTGTGTATCTACATTTACATCCTTGGTGGCACGGTTGATGGCCACCTTTCTCACTCTTCGAATAATATACTTTTGGCTACGTAGCAAAACCACAAACACAACAATAATCACAAGAATCATCGGCAGTTCCAGCACCATCCACATCAATATCTTGCGCATCGTTTCCTTCCAGAAGGCACTTGTCAAGATACCTCCTTCGTGGCTGTACCAGCTCACGGTGAATGCCAATGGCTTGGCACGATTGGAGACACTATCTATCGGTATATCGGCTAGAAAATCAGGGTTATAGCCTTTTACCTGCTTGGGATTCACACTGATATAGCCATCTACCGAAGGTATATAGATAGCCACGGTGTTGCCTTCTTGCACCACATCAAGATTGCGATAGGCCGTTTTTAGTTCTTCCATGCTCGATCCCACCCCTATATTTTTAGTGGTACGAAAGCGCGGATCTTTTATCTTCACCAGATCAATCTCTTCGCTCTTAAGGTCTTTAGCCGATGTCTCTGCGATAAACAGCAGCTTATTGTCCTTATCATACACATAATATTCGGCAGGTTTCGATATGGTATCGGCCAAGGAGGCTCTACGCATCTGCAACTGTTTCACATATTGTTCGCCATAGGCTTTGCGAAGCGATGAAGCTGTCATACCGCGGCGGAGGTGGCCCACACGACTATCGGTAATCAAGTATGCGCGACTGATAGTGTCGTTATCATCCGTCACATAGGGTTTCTCAATCACATCGCCACACCCTACAAGGGTAAAGAGAAGTAGGAAAATAAATAGTATATTCTTCATGGGTTGACTTACTGTTTATTAATTATGATAACAAAAATAGCCGGTTTCTGTTTGCTAGCGAAGATATAAACCGGGGTTTTAGCTCTATTCACACCCGTGTTAAAAATGACAAACATATCGTTTTTCTTTATAAGATTAGGAATAGTTTCCATCAAACAAACAACCACGTACTTAACAAAACAACAATTATAAATAGATCTTTAAGCTTTATCATTTCGTAAAAATAAGCCTATAAACAATAAAGAAAAATGCATAAAATGCCGAATATGCATGCAAAAGCAAGCTATCTCAATATTCGTGGATACAAATACATCACATTAAGAAACAGTCTTTAGTGTTATGTAAATTTAGCAGATTAAGAAACAAAAACAAAATTACAAGAACTGTGTTTTAACCTAACACTTAACAGCTTTTGGCTGTGCAGTGGCGAAGCATCAATATTAAACGAACTTACAATGGCGAACAAACAGTATCTCCTATCTGCTTTGTGCATGGCATTGGCTATGGTTATATTTAGTCGGGCCGACGCACAAGAAGTGGGCATCAAAACCAATCTGCTCTATGATGCCACCACTACTATCAATCTAGGTGCCGAGGTAGGATTGGCACGCCAATGGACGCTCGACATCTCGGGCAGCCTCAACCCATGGAAGTTTAAGAACGACAAGAAGTTTAGAATATGGATGGCACAGCCGGAAGTACGCTATTGGTTTTGCGAACGCTTCAATGGTCACTTCATCGGAGGTCACTTACTAGGCGGACAGTTTGATGCATCAAAGGTAAAGCTCCCATTTGGATTAGCGAAATCACTTCGGGATTATCGCGATCAAGGATGGTATGTAGGCGCCGGTGTGGTGTATGGCTACCAATGGGTGCTAGGCACGCACTGGAACTTCGAAGCCGCCATCGGTGTGGGCTATGCCTATATCGATTATGACAAGTACAAGTGCGGCAAGTGTGGCACCAAGCTTGAGAGCAGCCATAGCAACTACTTCGGAGTGACCAAAGCGGCTCTATCGCTGATCTATCTCTTCTGATAGAAGAGCCAATGAGCTACACCCTATAAATCGTACTATAACCCACAATATGATAAAACGTTTATACATACAGCTTTTCATCGCACTCCTATCCTGTGGATGGCTCACCACTCACGCACAAGTGATGATTCAAGAGGGCAACATCGGCCTTGCCAATGTATCGCTTACAGAGGTTAACGATGAGATGGTACTAGCGCTAGATCTGGTGTTAGACCAATTGCACCTACGCTCCAACGAGTCGCTGGTGTTTACCCCGGTAATAAGTTCGCTCGACGGCAGCGAATCGGCTACCTTCCTCCCCATTATGATTAATGGGCGCAAGCAGCAGATATTCTTCCAACGTGGCATGCGTCGCAGCAGTTATCCCGACGCGATGGCTTTTCGCCGCTTCAACGGCGAAGCTCAAGTGGTACGCTATCTAGCTAGTGTGCCCTACTCGTCGTGGATGGATGCCTATCAACTAAATCTTATAGAGGATGTATGCGGATGCTGTGGATGGGTGTCGGCACAAAGCAGCCAAGAGATAGGCTATAGCAGGCCACTGCCCACCACTGCCTATTTTGCGTTTATCACACCGCCCGAAGCTAGTAGTAAGACAGGGGCCATAGAGGGGAAAGCATTTCTCGACTTCCCCGTCAATCAATCTAGAATTTACCCCGACTATCGTCGTAATCCCGAAGAGCTGGCCGTGATTCTGGAGACCATCAATGTGATACAAAACGACCCGAACATAGCGGTGACTCAGATTGACCTTCATGGCTATGCTTCGCCGGAGGGTAGCTATAGCAACAATGCCCGCCTAGCGCAGGAACGTGCCGAGGCACTCAAAGAGTATGTGCGCAAACTCTATAGTTTCAACAACTCACTATTCAGAGTGACATCTACCCCCGAAGATTGGAACGGGCTAATAGCATGGCTAGAGAATAGCACATTGCCACAGAAAGAAGAGTTGCTAGCCGTGGCTACCTCTAACCTCTCCCCCGATGCGAAGGACGCGAAGATACGCAATAGCTTTGGTGCAGTATACCGCGATGTGTTGCTCCCAGACTGCTACCCATCGTTGCGTCGCTCCGATTACACCGTTCATTATGAGATTAGACCCTTTACCGCCGAAGAGGCCGCACAATTGCTCAAGACAGATCCATCTCAACTCAACCTCTACGAGATCTGCTTGGCTGCTAACATTTACGAGCCCTTTAGTCCCCACTTCAATGAGGCGATGCTGATAGCAGTATCGCTCAACCCCAATAGTAAGACGGCCAATCTTAATGCCGCCAACGTATCGCTGGCCCAAGGCAACTTATCTGTGGCAGAGCAATACCTTGCACGCGCCGGAAGCAGCGGTGAAGCGCAGCTTAGCAAGGGCATTCTAGCAATGTGGCAAGGCGATATGTCCACGGCCCGCAGGCTGTTTCAGGAGGCAGCAGCCAAAGGGGTTAAAGAGGCCTCCGAGAATCTAAAGCTAATCGAGAATTATTAAAATATGAAACATAGTATTAACTCTAAACTTTGTACAGATGAAATTTTTAAAGTATTTACCCTTTGCACTGGCTATCACTTTGATAGTAGGTTGTAGTGATGACAACTTCACGACGGACGAAAAGACTCCCGACACTGAGGTTCTAGCCGAAGGTGGAGCAGTAAGTGTTCGCATCCATCTACCATCTACAACAGCTACGGGTACTCGTGCAACCGAAGTTGAACTAAATGACGGTCTTGCTCAAGAGTATGCTGTAAACGATGCAACCATCATCCTTTTTGATGCAAATGAAAGATTCATCACACAGCAGACTTTCTTGACTGCCGACTTGAATTTTACTACGAATGCCAACAACAACATCACCTCTAACTCGGTTGAAGTAAAGATTGGTCCTAACTCGAAGACGCCTAAATATGCGGCTGTATTTATCAATATGACGCAAGTGGCAGCTAGTACGCTGAACTACTCAACATTCAACGACTCGCGTGTGCTTATTGCCGGTCCAAACAATGCAATAGTTCAAGCCGATGGCCTAAACTATTTCTTTATGAGCAACTCTACTTTCGACAATACCAATGCCCCGGTATCGGTATATCGTTCGGCCACAGGTTTACAAACATTACAAGAACTTGACCCTACGTCAATCAAGTCTACATCGGTAGCATCTTCAACAGAAGCTAGTACCAACATCTATGTGGAAAGAGCTGCCGTAAAAGTGGAATTGACATTTAGCAACAACCAGGCTGCCGAAGTGAAAAATTCCTCGGCTGTTATTGATGGCACTACAGGCTTCCCTACTATCAGCTTCACAGCTGCACCTTTCGCAGGCGACCAAATTCAGATTACTGGCTGGGCATTGACAGTGACTAACAAGACTTATTATCCAACTAAACTTTTAGATGCTAATATTTGGCCCGACTGGCAAAATAATAACACCTATTTTATGGCACCTTATGTTTCTCGTCCTGCTGATTTTCGTACCCACTTTGCTATTGATGGAAACTTCAACGGCAATGTTACTCCAACAGCTGTACAGGGTTACTACGACGAGTTTAACTACGTGGCGTATAGTAACGTGACTAATCCTTGCATCATCAGCGGTGATGCCAACTACTTGTACTGTTTGGAAAATACATTTGATAATTACAATCAAGAGCAAAACCAAACTACAGCTGTGATCATAGCAGGTAAGTATGTTAAAAGCAGTAATACCGATACTAGTGGCGATATTTTCAAACTAGGAAACACTATTTATGGTGGTGATGGAGCAGATCTGATCAATCATATTTTAGGGGTACTTAAGGCTAATGGTTATACTTGCATGGTGGGCGAGACTCCTATCGATGTGAAGGCTACAGATATAAAGATAAACAAAGGGGCTTATATTTACAAAGATCTTGTGATGGCCAATTCTAACATCTGCCGCGGTGGTGCTGTGATAGCAGGAGCAGGAAGTTCTATGGACACTATTCTCAACTCATTGCTAGGGTTTAGAGCATTGGCCTACTATAAAGCAGGAAGTTGTTACTACACCATACCTATTCGCCACTTCAATGATGAGCAAGTACCTTTGCTTGACAGCGATGGTGACCTAGTATTCTTTGGTGGGGCTCCAACTGCAGTAAATGCCATAGAGCAAACTGCTCGCTACGGTGTGGTGCGCAACAACTGGTATACAATAGATGTTAGCTCTATTGCTGCTATCGGTCGCCCTGTTCCGGTAGATCCAGCCGATCCTATCAACCCAGACCCTAATTTCCCAGATCCAAAGGATCCAGATCCTAACAATCCAGATCCAACACCTGACGATGTGGTGAATACTTATCTACAGGCTAAGATCAATGTATTGCCTTGGGCAAAACGCGTCCAAAAGATTAAACTCTAAATCTTGACTAAATTCAATCTTCGGCAGGTGGAGATGCCTGCCGAAGATTTCACTACCCACAATTTCTACCCTAAACTGAAAATAATGAGATGAAATATACAGCTGAAATAAAAAGCCTGGCAAGATACTTGGCAACTGCGCTTTGCTCCTTCTTGCTACTTCAGTCGTGCCATCTGATGGACCCCGACCGAAGCGACTGCCCAGAAGGGCTTTATATCAACTTTGTGTACAACTACAATATCCATCGAGCTGATATGTTCAAGGACCATGTAGGAGGATTGAAACTCTTTATTTTCGATGAAAAGGGCTACTTTGTGACCGAGCGCAGCGAACACAACTCAGCCGCCAATCAACCTCTTTCGGTCTACGGCTACACCATGCATGTAGATGGACTGAAACCGGGCAAGTATCAATTCATTGCACTCGCCATGCAGAAGCACTACGATGAAGCACTAAGTACAGACGGTGCCAAATATCGCCACTATGCTATTCAACCGGGCGACTCCATGTCCAAACTTAAAACTACTCTCGATTTTGACGATTGGGCAGAGACTTCTTATTCGGCCTCAGCCAAACAACTCGCCGGATATCAGGTGAGCAATAGCTCGCCTCTCGACACACTGTGGCACGGCATGCTGCTGCAACCAGTCGAACTTAAACTTGAAGAACCCGCCTATGCCACCATCAGCTTGATGCGTAATACCAAACGTCTGAATGTATCTATCAGGCAGCTCAAGCAAACAGCGCAACAACCTTGCAGCATAGACGACTATGACGTGTATGTGGCCGACAACAATGCCACTACGCTATACAACAATGATGTGGAAGGCAACGAGCAGTTGCTCTACACGCCACACACCACCTGGGACACCAAAGACCTTTCTGCATCGCGCAGCGATGATGGCTCTGACGTCACGGCCCAGACGGCTCATGCCGAACTCAACTTAAATAGGTTGATGACCAGTACAGCAGGCAATGCCGCGAAGCTGCATATCTACAACAATAAGACGGGCACATTGGCGGCCGAAGTCAACCTACCCGATCTGTTGCAACAGGGGCGTGCGGCCTACGATATGTACAGCTACTCCACCCAAGAGTATCTGGATAGAGAGCACAACTACTCGCTCTCTTTCTACCTGGTAGGCGATAGCTGGGAATATGTCAACCTAACTGTATCTACACTACCTTGGGCGAAGCGCATCTATCGCACTAAGTTATAACGCTAATAAAAAAGCAAGTATCGACCTATGCCGAAAACTCTACAACATATCATCGGAACACTACTGCTGGCAGGCTGCATGGCTATCTGCTGGGGCTGTCATCCATCCGACGACTTCAACGAAGCGAAAGGTGGAAACGAAACCGGTGTCTATATCACGCTCAATATCAATACGGGCGATGGCGATACGCGCAGCAACTCCACAGGCGGTCAATATGGTGATGGCGAACAGGCAGCAGAGAATAGGGAGAGTAGAATTAGTAGCTTACTGTTACTATTCTACCCCGATTATCAAGGTAGCTCCTTGGACGACCCTTATCTATCGGCAGGATACGACCCTATGCCACGTGTATTTGTAACAGATATAGATATCATCAATCAGCAAGTTGGGCAATCGGCTTGGAGCACTAAACCTATACTTGTTAACGGGTTATCGCCATTGGTGGTCTATAGAATGGTGGTTGTAGCCAATACGCCTAAAAGCGACCTCGATGCTATAACAGGTCCTGCCTATCTACGCAGTTTCGAGATAAGCCAGCTCTATGTGAGTGGAAGCACGGTTGATGAGCACAGCAGCTTCAGGATGTCCTCGCAACTTATAAACAGTAGCGATGAAGCAGGGTTTATGTTGACAGCTAGCAACGATATCAATCGTCCATACCCGATAGATGTAAGACTGGAACGACTAGCGGCACGCATCGATTTAATTCCTTATACAGCTACCAATGGAGCTGTGTACGAAAGCGGTTCTTACACCTATCCGATAACCGTAAACGGAGCGGCGGGAGCTGACCGAGTGACTCTAACCGGCATCACCCCCATCAATCTCTATATACGAGACACCTATCTGATGAAACACTACGCGGTGGCTAAGGCCGACGGAGAGGCCGATTTTGACAATGTGAAGGTGGTGGGCAAAGAGATTCCCGATGCAGGCAACCAGACAAACTATGTGGTAGACCCTCTATCGAGATACAAAACGATATCGGGCACCGAGTCATGGTATGACAAGCACTATAAGAGCATCAGCAGCTGGGCTACATTGAAACAGACGGCCGTAGATGCGTCTTATATCTTGAGCTACGCCCGCGAAAATACGATGACAAAGAGTGCACAACTGCCCAACACTTGTACGGGTATCAGCCTAAAGGCTACCTACAAGCCCTCCTTATGGTGGGTGCTCGACGGTAGTTCTAACCTGATCCAGTCTAACGCCACCCCGGGGGCCACGTTCTACCTATTTAGGGATAGAGTGTTTGGTAGCGCAGCAGCTCTATCAAAAGGCATCAACCAGTGGACGGGGAGTGCATCTAGTACTACTGCAGCTACAGCACCGGCCTATACAGGGGTGCGAACCTATACCAACGGGGTGTGCTACTATACCTACTGGATTCGTCACTCCAACGATAATGTCACCGATACGTCGAAGGGTATTATGGAATATGCCATCGTGCGCAACAATATCTACCGGGTGATTATCGACTCGTTTACCACCATCGGCTCTCCGGTGCCGACTACAGAAGAGATGGTCAACGAGGATGTGAAGTGCAGCATCTATGTGGTGCCTTGGAGAATTATCCTCAACAAGAAAATCTACATCTAAAAGACGATATGAATAGACGAAGTAACATAAACGAACGACACCCTATGGCGTGGATTCTCCTCCTGCTTTTGGGAGGAATAATCCACAGCTGTAGCACCGACAATGGAGCAGATGGAGGCGGGGAAGGCTATATCGACCCCGACCGCATCAGCTTCAACATCACACGTGCACTATCTACTACCGATATTGGCGTAGGAGCCACTATCGATGAGATGATCTACGACTGGACGATAGTGATTGTAGACGCTGCCAACAATGTGGAGGCAAGACTTACACGCAGCAATTTCAACGGCATAGGCAGCACTCCGGTAGAGGCCGAAGAAGTACGCATCAGTAACTATAAATCGACCGTGAAGCTCACCAATGGAGCAAAACGCATCTATACCTTTGTCAATATGAGTGTGCCGGCTCTCTTTGCGCAAGCCACCGTGAGCGAGGCAGATGCCAATGCACTGACCTACACCATGAATGGCAATGGTTATACCCTATCTTCGACCAACCGCATACCGATGAGTAGTGTGATAAGAGCTACTCTAGACGATATGCAGGTGCAGCTCATTGATATACCGGTGAAGCGCCTGCTGGCCAAACTGAAGTTTGAGTTTTCCAACCTCACAGCTAATCAGTTGACGGTGACTAATGTAAAGATGAAGAATATCACCCAAAACGGGAACAACAATATATTTCTGTTCGAAAAGCTGGCTAGTGGTCTTCCCACGATGCCTGCCTCTGCTACAATTGCCGACTTGCCAATATACAACAGTAGTGGCATTATTGTAGCCCCCAATAACTCGTCGACCATGGTGCTTACCTCCTATATCAACGAGTCACCTCAGCCCAACTATGTGGAGTATATAGGATTTACTGTCACTACCAATAAGCCATCCGAAAGTTCGGAGCTACGCTATGCCCTTACCGATGTGAAGGCACTCTATCGCAACGACTACTTGATCATACCGGTAGCCTTCACCTCCTATCAGTTCAAACCAAAGGTAGATTTCTATCCGCCTATTGGAGGGTATGCACAGGCCGAGATGACAAGCGATGCCAACGAGGTGTTCTATTGCACCTTCAAGAGCGGAGGGCAGTTTGTGTTGCGCCCCGAGATCTTCAACAATGGCGCACCCGTAGTGCTAGCGGCTTCGGCCATCACATTGACCACAACCACCATAGATGGCACCAACGTGCTCAATGGCACGGTGAGCGTGAATCCGGTTGACGGATGGTGGACAGGGATGCTCACCGGCAATGCCGGACGTGTGTTGCTTACCTTAAACTATCAGGTGACCGAAGGTAGTGTGACCTTCCTAATGGAACGAAAGGTCTACATCATTGTGCAACCTTAAAAATCTAACGATGAAGACTATGACACGATATATTAAAATAGTAGTATGGCTGATGTGCACGCTGTTTGGTGTGGCAGTGGATAGCTATGGTCAAACGGCAGTATCACTGAAGCGTGTGCCCTCTACCAAGGCAGCGCCAGGACAACCTACTGTGATGCCTAATGGCAATGGTAGTATCACCGACTTGCAAGCTACACATTCATTGAGACAGACCATCTATATAGCACCCACCAGCACGGCTCGCAGAAGATTGCTTCCACAGGTCAACCAAAGTGCCAAGTTTACGCAGTATGTGCGCTGGTACCCTTTTGATCAGAATGTTGCACTACCCACATTTAGTTTCACTGTAGGTACAGCCTTTGCCAATACAGCAAATGGTACCTATATCAATGGTGGACTGAGTTCATCGGCCAATACTAGACCGGAAATTACTTCCGCCTTCATAGGTCGCACGGTAGCGGTAGATCTATCGAAAACGGCCGGTGTTATAGCTAATAACATACTCACCGAGCCTCAGCTGGACTATCGCATGATATTCGATATCCGTTCGGCAAAAGAGATATCAGACCCACTGATGGCCTCTACCATTGACACGCCACTAGAGAGCCACGATATGATTGCCCCAATAGGCAGACCCATGTTAATAGGTCCTAGTTATGCCTATACTACCATTGAGCAAAGTTTCAACAACAATACCAATATTGTACCCCGTCAATCCAACTATTATGTGTACAACACAGCCACTAGCAGCTACGTGGAGACAAGAAGTGCCAATAGTGGAGGTATTAATGACTTCTATTGGTATTGCCCCGAAACAAATACCACCATTATAGCTACCAGCAACTCAATGCCCGGAACCAATGGCAATATAACTCCAAACACTATATTCAACGGGCAGATATTATCGTTGGCAGCCTATACCGGTAGTGCCACTGTGCGCAACTGGTATCTCAGAAACAGCAAAGGAAATTGTATCGTGCGGTTCACCTTGAACTATCAAAGTACCGATGTTTATGGACCAAAGAAAGGTGGGTTTCCCGAATATACCCCCGAGAAACTAAGCAGTTCGTTGAAACCACTTACCGAGCGAAATTTTGACTACGAGATCAACCCCGGTAATGCCGGATCAAAGATATTTAAAGGCTATGGTTTGCGATGGGACGAGTGTACCTACGGGTTCTACAACCAGGATGGCATTAATCCTGATTGGAGTCAATATGCCTTTATCACCACGCCGTCGAGTGTTATGGGTGGATGGTGTTACAGACCTGCCTACGACCGACTATATCAACGTACCAATGGTGAAAAGATGGGAATGATGTACTATGTGGATGCGTCGGAAGTGCAAGGTATTTTGTCGAAGCTCGACATCTCAGAAGCATGTTGTCCGGGGACGAAGATCTATATATCTTCTTGGGTGCGCAACCTCAACAACCAAGGTGCACTTGGGCCCAACCTTAACTTCGAGATAATAGGGTTTAATGCCGATACCAACAAAGATGAGGTTTTGCGTGGATTTGCCACCGGTACAATGGATGTGGATGCTACGAATGGCAATAGCTGGTATCAGGTGTTTTTCCCAGTGGTAGTACCTCACAAAAACTATACGAAGCTCTATTTCCAGATAGTAAACAATCAGCTAGGATCTAGCGGTAACGACTACGCGCTAGACGATATTCAGGTGTTTGTGGGCCAACCTACGGCTACCGCACAACGTCGTTCGCCTATGTGCGGCCGACAAGCTGTGGTCAACATCAGCCTAGACTATGCTCGACTTGCCGATATAGTGGCGCTCAACAGCTCGGGCTACACCACACAAGCGGTGGGCTATTGTATTGCCGATAAGCAGATCTATGATAACTACTTGGCAGGCTACGACAAAAAGGGCAATGCAGTGCCTGTAGCCAGCAGAACAGCAGCTAACGCGCTAAACGAGTCGCGTGTGATGATTTATAGCGGTGCCGATGTCAACGGCTCTTCGTACTACAACTATTTTGTATTTAGATATAATCGCGATGCAGCTGCTAGCAGTGGCACAGGAGGCTACCTCAACATTTATCAGTTAGAGCCCGATAGCACGATGTATAAAGATATCGACTCGTACAATACTTACTACACGCAAGAGATGCAGAAACAGCGTAGCAAGATATTCCGCAAGAACACTGTCAACCCTACATTGTCATTCCAAGTGACGCTGCAAGGCACGGCCGATGTGCCCATCGCTACGGGTAGAGACTACTACATCATCTTCAACAAGGAAGCTAATCTTATTAGCGAAGCTACTTACAACGGCACGGGTAGTCTACTCTCGACTAGCGATATAAATACACTGACTAGCAGTGCCGGCTACAACATCACCGAACAGTGTGCCATGTTCACGGAAATCAAGCTACGTGGCACGGCTGCTGTGGAAATGAACGGACTAGGAACGCTCTACGAAGCCGGCACAGATGTATGTGCCAACACTCGCCCCACCTTTGCCATCAACACCCTAGCCTATATGGAAGATGGAGTGCGCAAAACGGTAGGAGCTAGTCAGATGGGAGTGGTGTTCGACTGGTATAAAGGAACCATTGCCGATCTGGAGAAAAAGATATATAGCCCCAATGGCAACAGCTATCAGGTGGTAGCCGAAAACAGTAGCGGCGCTTTCTCTGTGGCCGATGCACTGAAACAGCTGCGTAGCTTCTACACCTCGGCAGGTAGCATAGAAAGCTTCCCGGCTACGGGCACCTACACAGCCTCCATGCGGGCATTGCTCATTGCACTGTGCAACGATAATCCGAGTGCCAACTTTAGCAATGACCATACTCTGTCGCTCTACAGCCAAAGCTATTCGCCCAACATCGGAACAGATGCGGGTGTGTTCTACTATTATGTGGCTATCCCATTCAAAGGAGCACTAGTAGCCGATAGCGACATCTTGAAACTAATCTGTATGCAGCCTCAGCAGATAATGGTGCGTTCCGCTTCCAAAGCCCCATCACTACAACTGGGCATTGATGGAGCCGACTATGGCAACCAATCGGTGATTCCTATTCGTGTGGGATTGTCGCAGATCCGCGATATACGAGCCAATCTTGTGGCAAGCGATCAGACGGTGAACTTCAAGTATCTACGTCTGCCCATATTTACCAATAAAATATCGTTTAGCAAGTCCACTTTCAACAACATCAAGAATGTGGCTGCCACTAGTAGTCACTACCGCAAAGTGATTCTTATAGACAGTACAGACCCTATCGTAGTCAATCTGGCCGACAACAATATTGTAGTGGGCTACATCAGTTGGATGGACATCAAGAAGGCCAATGCGGCCAACAGCAATAGCCTAGGTATCTACTTCTTTGCCGATGCCAACGGTGTGCCGCCTGTGACTTTCCGCGAAGGCTACACCTACAACCTGAAGTTCTTTATCAGCGAGTACGATGATGCCAACAATACAGGCGACTGCGAAGGCAGCGTGCTGATACCTATGAAGATTGTACCCGAATATCAGGTGTGGAACGGGAGCGATGCCCAACGCAACTATAACAACGATGCCAACTGGCTACGTGCCGAAGGAAGCCAATTCTTTGCTGCCTCTACCTATACAGGCAACAACCGCAACTATCGCCAAAGCGATGTGGCACAAGGCGATGGAACCTTTAGCGAAACGCCTCGCACCTCGTTTGTACCTATCTACAACACGAAGATTATTATGCCTGCAGGCAAAACCCCTCGACTGGCACAGATCACGCAGGCCAATCGCCTGACGCTGCCCAATCTCACAGTGGACAATGCCCTTATAGGAAATGCCACTCCGCTGATTCAGAACGATCTAAACATCTATCCACGCGAAACGGATAGCAACGGGGTGCAATACTATCCTTGCTTGGCATTTTATGCCAATCGATGCGATACCATCTACTTCCAACCGGGAGGTGCGATGATGAATACCCACTACCTCACCTACAATCAAGCGGTGGTAGACTTTGCCGTGAAAACCAACCGTTGGTACTTGCTAGGTGCACCACTAACAGGTGTGGTAGCAGGCGATATGTATACCCTCACCGCAGGAGGCATACAGAACACATATGCCTTCAAGGGGGTGAACTACAGCACTTCGCTGAACCATCGCTTCAAACCTGCCGTGTATCAACGCGCCTGGGATAAGCTCTATGCCTATGCCTATGAGTTTAACAACCAGAGTAGCTCGGCTGCCGCTCAGACTAAGCGCAACCTAGCCATGAGGGCCACCTGGAGCACCGTGTTCAACGATGTGAATGTGCCTTACGCACCGGGTACAGGGTTTAGCATCAAGTCGCAGCCCGAACCTACAGCAAGCTATACCGAAAATCGATTCCGTCTGCCCAAAATCGACCAAACCTACTCTTACTTTACGTATGATGGGTTGACTGATACGGGAGATGACACATCGGTGACGGTGAACCGCAACAAGCCGGGTCGACTAGCTAGCGATGGACTAACCGCCAGCACCAACCTTGTGGTCAATCTATCGGCTACCAACTCTACCACCAATATAAACGGCAACAGCTATGGCAACAACAAGCTCTATCTGCTAGCCAACCCATTTATGTGCAACCTAGATATGCGTGCCTTCTTAACAGCACACAGCACCATCTTCGAGTCGCAATATTGGCTACTCACTGCCGATCGACAAACAGGTGTAATTATGGGCGATGGTACAGTGACGGTTTCGTCGAGCGGTACAGCTCCTACGATAGGCCCAATGCAGGGATTCTTTGTACAGCTAAAGAGTGGAGTGGCCGCCAATCCTACAGTGACCTATACCACAGCCATGATGACGGATGGTGCAGCACCGGTAGCTTTGACACGTGGCACTACCGAGAACGACGACACGGCCAAGCAGCTTATCATTGAGGCGCAACGCGAGGGGGTGATCTGCACAGCGCTGATAAGGCAATTGGAAGAGGAGGATGGTTCGGGGCAGCAGCTCGACCTTCCTACACTGCTTGACGACAACCTAGAGCAGCTGCCAATGATCTACACCATCAAGGGCGACCAAGCGATGCAGATTCATACGCTAGCAGGAGCTACTACCATCCCGATAGGCATCTATAGTAGCAACCACGAAGAGGTGGAAGTGAGTTTCAGAGGCACCCATCTTTTTGACGGCCTCACGCTTTACGATGCACTAACAGATAACTTTACGCCCTTGGATAGCGACATGACTCTGCTGCTGCCCGGAAATACCAACGGCCGCTATCAGCTGGTCTTCTCTACAGGAATAGAAGAAGAAGTAGACCTAGCGCAGAGCATCACTGTTTCTGCCATAGAGCGCGAACGAATTCTTGTGACGTCGGACATCAACGACCCGATCAAGGAGATTATCGTCCACGACACAGCAGGACGTTTAATGACTCATCACACTGAGGTTAACACTGGCAGTCATAACATCTCGGTGGCTGCAGGAACCTATATAGTCACAGTAAAAACGGCATCTGCTAGATTCAAGTCCAAGGTGTTAGTTAGAAGGTAAAAATATTGCGTTTTGTCTTATTTGTTGTGTTGAAAGCCCACATCTATGCTTTACGAAGGCATTGACGTGGGCTTTCTTTGTTTAATCTGATGGATAGCTGTGGTCAACACGCGGAGTAGCGCTAGCTTGCTCGGTGGCAAAGGCTACTCAGCATGGTGAGTAGGGCTAGTCACTAAAAACTGAAAGTCAACGCGTTATAGTGGGGTATTTAGAAACTCATTTGGAGTGTTTTTACAAGAAAAGTTTCGATTATAAACGAAAATATTCTAAACTTTAAGAGAATATTCGACTATGGACGAAAGATTTGATGCTATAAGTGAAGTAGCGAGATACTCCCCTCTACTCCTCCGCCGTCATTCTATCGCCATTCATCCTTGCCATATATTGCTGGATAATGGCTTTCAGCTCCTGTTCCATCTGCGCTTGCGATGGAATGTCGGTGCCTAGAAGATTGTCCTTTAGCAGGCGATCAAGTTTGAAGGCGTAGATGGCAGTGGTCTTTTGGCCATCGAACTGCAACATATACTCGCCTTTGAAGTATTGGTAGATGCCGTTGTTGTGGTTCACAGCAAAGGTGTTTTCTTCGGGCGTATCGAGCAGGTTGTTGCCAAACGATACGAAAGGTTGATCGTAGCCTAGATAGCCTAGCACCGTAGGCATAATGTCGATCTGCTGAGCGATGGACATCTGGTGGCCTTGCAATTCGCCATCGGGTGTGTAGAAGATGATGGGCACACCGTAGCGGCCGGCATCCGTCATATACTCTTGATGATCGCTCTGGTTGGTGTGGTCGGCAGTAATCACAAACAGAGTGTTGTGGAACCAAGGCTGCTTAGCGGCGTTCTCGAAGAAGAGACGCAAGGCATTGTCGGTGTAGCGCACACACTTTTGTATAGGTAGATTCTCTTCGGGATAGATCTCCTTGTAGCGCTCGGGTATCACGTAAGGGTGATGCGACGAAGCGGTGAAGATACCGGTGCTGAAAGGTTCGGGAAACTCGGACATCTTATCGGCATAATATTGCAAGAACTCTTCGTCCCAAATGGCCCAGTTGCCATCGAAATCGGCCTCGTTGTTATAGTCTTCGCGACCGAAATAGTTGGGGTAGCCCACCGAACGGGCATAGGCTTGAAAGCCCATTGAGCCATTGCGGGCACCGTGGAAAAAGGCGGTGTAGTAGCCTTTCTTTTGCAGTTCGCTACCAATGCCCGAGAGCTTGTTGAGCGAAGCTGGAGTCAAGAAAAAGGGTTCGATGAAACGAGGAATGCCCGAAAGTATAGAGGGCAGCCCGTCGATGCTCTGTTGACCGTTGGCAAAGGTGTACTCCCACGTCATGCTGTGTTGTATCAGCGAGTCGAGGAAGGGAGTGTAGCCTTTGTAGGTACCACCCTCTTCTAGTCGTGGATTGAGCGAGCCGATGTACTCCTTGCCGAAACTCTCCACCACAAGCACCACCACATTTTTAGGGCGAAACTGTACGCTGTCTGCCGGTTGATGCAACGGGGTGTAGATGGCTTCCATTGCAGCCTCATCTTCGAAATAATGAGGATTGACAAAGGGTTTCTTACCAAAGGTGCGGAAGATAGAGAAAGGGGTATTGAGCACGATAGCGGCTTCTGCTGGACGATCGACATATTGGTTGGCGTTGCTGATGGTGATGGGGCGCACATCGCGACCGATACCGCCACGCATACCGAAGATAACAAAAGGGGTGGCAATGAGCAGCACTGAAGTATTGAGCAGGTAGTAGGGTACCAATCTACCTTTAGGTTCTACACGCGGGGTGAGGTAGCAGCGCCACAAGAAGTAGGCAAAGGCGAAGAAAAGCAACACGAGGTACCAGTGGCGTATCATCTCGATGCCGAAGATGCCGGCGAGGTTGTCTTCATTGGCAAACTGACTGAACACAGAAGCAGTAGTGCGTCGGCCCGAATATTGAAAGTAAACGGTATCGACTAGATTGACCCCAATGGCGATGAGGTTGACCACCATATAGAGACACTTAATGGCAAGTTGGTAAGGGCGACATTCCTTGAAATGTAGCGGAAAGAGCAACAGCACAATCCACAACACATTGAGGTACATGATGGCGGATGTATCGAAGACCAGCCCTCCTTTAGACATCTCCCACAGCTTACCGAAAGCAAGGTCGGGGAAGTAACTGAGGTTCTCCCACACAAAGACAAGTCGGCACAGCATAAAGCTGATATATACCAACAGGATATTGACTACAAGGGCTATGGGGGTAGAGAAAAGGGTCTTGAAACGATTCATCATGATTTCTACTATTTGCAATGACGCGCAAAGATAGCAAGTCATTGACAAATAGAGACAATATGAGGAGCTTTATCTGCTTAACAAAGACTAAAGTCGACTAAGTCGTTTGGTACACTCTTCTTCGGAGTAGAGTTGATAGAAGCCTTCGCGCGTACGTTTCCAGCGATTGTGCGACCACAACCAGTAAGGAGGATCGGCCTTGATCTGCTCTTCGAGCAGGCGGAAATATTGTTCGGTGATGCCAAATGTTGGCACCTCTTTCAGCTTATCGCTAATCAGCACAAACTTACAGGTGTAGTGTCCGCGCTTGGTGCGCTTGATGTCTACATAGACCGCCACCGAGTCAATCAAGCGTGCAATACGTTCGGCACCCGTTAGTACGGGGGTGTCGTGATTGAGAAACTGCGTGAAGTAGTGAATATTGGGGTAGCCCGGCACTTGGTCGGAGATGTAGCCCACACAGCTATTGTGTCCCGATCGCTCCCACCCCACCACGGTGCGGAAGGTATCTTCCATACTGATACACTCGGTGGTGAAACGGCTTCGAAGATAAAGGAACAGTTTGTCGAACGCAGGGTTCTCCAACGCATGATAGATCTGTCCACGCTTCTGATCGCCCTCCAAACACAACGGAATGGAGCTAACCCACTCCCAGTTGCCACAATGACCTAGGAATAGCGAAACGGAACGACCTTGCGATAGGTAGCTGTTTACTAGTTCGGAGTTCTCGTACGTCATGCGTTGGCGCATTTGCTTCTCGCTCATGGAGAAAAGCTTGATGGTCTCGGCAAAAAGATCGCAGAAGTGACGATAGAATTTTCGTTCGATAGAAACGATCTCACTCAGCTCTTTCTCGGGGAAAGAGGAGGTAAGATTGCGGCGTACCAGTTTGCGACGATAGCGAAAAAGATGGTAGACCAGTATAAAGTTGATATCCGAAAAGAAGTAGAGCACGCGTAGTGGCAGCAATGAGCCTAAAAACCAAAACACGTACACTAGGTAATAAAGGGCTGTATTCATCAATCGAACTAAGCGCATAAAGGGGAATTAAGTTAGTACTCCTTCTACTTTCTCGATCACCTGCTCGGGGGTGATGTCGTACATACAAGCATAGTCGCCACGGAAACAAGGTTTATCGCCAAAGATAGAGCAAGGACGACACGACATATCGAGCTGCACACAGTTCACCGGCAGTTGTTTCCACCCCAAGAAGCCGGCATAGGGATGCGTGGCTCCCCAAATCGATACCACCGGAGTGTTGACAATAGAGGCTAGATGCATATTGGCAGAATCCATGGACAACATCAAATCGAGGTGACTGATAACGTTCAGCTCCTGATCGAACGATAGTTTACCTATCAATGAGGTCAGTGAGGGATATTTTGCCACCCAACCATCGACTATTGCCTTCTCGTCGGCACCTCCACCAAAGAGGAACACGCGCGTATTAGGGCGGTTAGCAAAGTGAGCCACCACCTTCTCTTGCTTCTCTAGTGGGTAGATCTTGCCTTTGTGCTTAGCAAATGGTGCTATACCTAACCAAGTTTCTCCTTCGGAGCGTGCGCCCACGATAGGTTCAATCAGTTTAAAATCACCGGTACCCTGACCATAAATTGAGGTAAAATTGAGCAATACGGGGAAGCCCAGATTCTCTAACACATCGGCATAGCGGCGGAAACTGCTTTTGAGGCTCACCAACACCTTGTCGTCACGACGGGTGAGGCGGCGTTTGGCTTTGCGGTCTTTGTCGATATGCTCCATCGCTGCACCTGTCATTGCAAAACGCATACGCAGGTACTTCGTACGAAGCACGTCGTGAAAGTCGGCCACATAGTCGAACTTCATCGGCTTAAGTTCAGCATAAAGGCGATTGAGCCCTTCTATGCCGCGGTGTTTATTGTTAAATTGTCCACCAATGAACGAAACATTGGCAGGCATTATATTGAAAAGTGGTCTAAATTGCTCACGACTCAAAACAGTGATTTCGAGTTGTGGATATTGCAGAGCGAGTGAGGTGACTACAGGTACGGTCATCGCCACATCGCCCAGCGCCGAAAGGCGCATTATCAGGATACGGGCCATCTTATGATGATTGTTTTATTATTTCTTGGCGTAAAGCACAGGGTTTAGGTTGGGATCATTGTACATCTTCATCTGCTTGTACACTTTCATGTACTTGCTTCCCGAACCTATATCGGCCAACAGTTGGTCGATAGCTGTAGAAAGGTCAACACGCTGCTCTAGCAGAATGTTTAGTTTGGTGGCACATTGTTCATGGTGCTCAGGAGTAGTATCGGTACGATCTACCTCTTTTTGCATGTGGTATATTTTAAGTGCAAGGATAGACAAGCGGTCGATGGCCCATGCAGGACTCTCGGTGTTGATAGTAGCATCTTGTGCCATCTCTACACCTTTGTATTGCACTAGGAAGTAGCTATCTATCAACTCCACTAGGTCTGTACGTTCTTGATTAGAGCTATCAATGCGACGCTTAATAGCCAATGCCTCTACAGGGTCGATATTGGGATCGCGAATGATATCTTCTAAATGCCATTGCACAGCATCAATCCAGTTCTTTAGGTACAAATAGTACTCTATCGTTTTGAACTCGAATGGGTTGTTGATGGGTGCATCTACGTGGTCTGTAATATGATAGTCGTTGGTCGATCTTTGGAAGATATCGTTGCTAAGGCTACTAAATGTCATATATTCAATGAATTAAAAATGTATTAGAAGACAAAGCTATGAAATAATAATTATCCGACCAATTAAAGTAACTTTTTTATGATAACTTTGTTGGAGTATGTATAAAGCAAATTAACTATGAGAATCATTATTGACAATAAGATACCTTACATCCACGAAGCCGTGCTACAACTCACTACAGATGTGGTATATGTAGAGGGAAGAGAGTTCACTCCGGAGTTGGTTCGCGATGCCGATGTACTGATTGTTCGCACCCGCACCCAGTGCGACCGCCGTCTGCTGGAGGGTAGCAACGTAAAGCTGATAGCCACGGCCACCATAGGGTTTGATCATATCGACACGGCCTACTGCCATGAAGCAGGCATCAAGTGGGTCAACGCACCCGGTTGCAATGCAGCCTCGGTAGCCCAATACATCGAATCGTGTTTGATGCTCTTGAAGATGGCCCGCTTGGAAGATTTGACTCGCTACACGCTGGGTGTGGTGGGCGTGGGCAACGTGGGCAAGAAGATTGCCGATCTAGGCACACAGCTGGGTATGCGCGTGCTTCTCAACGACCCTCCACGTGCCGAACAAGAGGGCCCCGACGGATTTGTATCGCTACAGCAGATTGCCGAGGAGTGCGACATCATCTCTTTCCACACCCCACTAAACCGTGGAGGGGCGCACAACACCTTCCACCTTGCCAACGAGGAATTTTTCGGACAATTGAAGCGCCGCCCTGTGATTATCAACTCGGGCCGCGGCGAGGTGATAAAGACAGAGATTCTTAAGGCGGCTATGGATCGCCAACTGGTGAGCGAAGTGATTCTCGATGTGTGGGAGAATGAGCCCAGCATCGACCTAGAGTTATTGAGTCGCGTGGTGATAGGCACTCCCCACATAGCGGGCTACTCGGCCGACGGCAAAGCCAACGCTACCCGCATGGCGCTGGAAGCTGTAGCTGCCTTCTACGGCCTCAACATGACTTTCAACATCACTCCTCCTGCCCCACCTCAATCCATTATAAAGGTAGATAGCTACGACGAGGCCATCCTCCGCATCTACGACCCACGCAACGATTGCGATGCACTACGCCAAGCACCCGATAAGTTCGAATATCTGCGCGGACACTATCCGCTAAGAAGAGAGAAGCAAGCGTATCAATTTGACATCGATTAGTCGATTTAGGGTATATTTTAGTCAAAAGCACTTTCTATCGCAGAGATGGGAGGTGCTTTTTCTGTTTAAATTGATTTTTTTATACATCTAGTTATCTTTTTATGCTAATTTTTATGGTTATTAGATAGGGTTAACGTATCTTCGCGAACCTTTTTGGTTCACTACACAACTAAACATTATTTATCAACCAAATATTTTTTATTCAAAACACGTTGTATGAAAAAACTACTACACATCAGCGCATGCTGCCTCATGCTTTTACTTTTCAACACAGTTCAACTCAACGCACAAAATGCGAACTACTCATTTACAACGCCTGCATCGGCCGAGTATATAAATGAAATCAATGCAACGATCCCTGTTTCGATGAACAATACCGGAAACATTGTAGGTTTCCAATGTGACATCTATCTTCCAGACGGCATGACTATCCAAGACGGATATACCACTTCGCCTATCCTTCTTTCGGAAAGAGCAGTGACACATGTTGTAGCCTCTAACAAACTGACCAATGGTGCTATCAGAGTCTTAGTTTATTCGCTTAACAACGATGCATTTGTGGGTTCAGAAGGTGTACTTTTCAACCTGCCTGTAACAGTTGCTTCGGGCGAAGGAACATACACAGTTGACATCAAAAACATTCACGCTACAGGCATCGAAGCGGTAGACTTCAAACTAGCAGACATCAGCGCTTCGGTAACAATGATTAAGCAAGTGCTTGGCGACGTAGACGGCGACGGTTTAGTATCAATTGGTGACGTTTCTACAATGATCAACTATATCCTGGGCAAACTCGATGGGGACTTTGCTAGCGATGTGGCCGATGTAAACGGCGATGGAGAGGTTAATATTGCCGACGTGGTGGCCTTGGTAAACATTATTCTAAGAGAAAATACTACTGCTAGAACTGCAACTAGAGTAGCATCTATCTTAAAGTCGGCAACAACTACCGATAGAATTTTTATCAACGACTTCAGCATCGAGCCGGGCGAAACTAAAACAATTGAGGTGAAGCTTGCAAGCAACCTTGACTACACAGCTTTTCAGTGTGATTTCTATCTTCCAGAAGGCATCCGCCTTGTAGAGGGCGCAAACGGCGCTTTTGCTTCTGTATCTTCGGGTATTGAAAACACGCATGCCATCGCTTCGGCTTTGCAATATGACGGCTCACTACGCATCATTGCTTACTCTTTGCTCAACGCTCACTTGAACGAAAACGGTGAAACAGTATTCAACATCACTGTGCAAGCAGACGAAAACTTGGGTACTGAGTTGACTTCTTCTTTCAGAAATGTATTGCTTGCTACTGCCGAAGCTAAAGAGTTTAGCGCTCCTACAACTACTACAGCTATCTCTGCAGTGCCTACTTCTATCGAAGGGGTAACTACTGAAAATATGTCTATCTACTCAGAAGGCCATACATTATATGTATACGCTCAAGAAGCTGGCAACATCACCATCACTTCTATCGATGGTATCAGCAGATCTCTTCCTGTAGTTGCAGGTAGCAACAACTTCACTATCGCTGCCAAAGGCATCTACGTGGTAAACGGTCAAAAGATCGTAATCCGCTAATAAAACACTGCCTAGTCTACTAGGAGGAATTAACAAGAGAAGTCGCACCAACAGCGGCTTCTCTATTTGCGTTTTTAGCAGAATAGAAAATTCTTTGCCTTTCAATTAATACAAACAAATAATTTATGAGAAAACAATTCTTATTTACACTAATGCTGATGCTCTGTGTCACCGGAATTGTTCGCGCAACGTCTACCGTCACTATCCATGTGAGTGAGCCAGGAAAGTTGTGGGAGCAGATGGGCGAGATGGGCATCGATCCCGAAACTGTGACTAGTCTCACATTGGTAGACTCTATCAACGTGAAAGACTTTCAGACGATGAGAATACTTATGCCGGCACTGGAGAATATTGACCTCCGTGGTACAGGTATTAGAACGATCCCCGAAAAAGCTTTCGACGGCAAGAGTAGCCTTATTACTTGCTATGTACCTGACGAAGTAATTTCTATTGGCGCATATGCATTCCGCGAATGTAGACAATTGACCAACATCCCTTTTGGGAATAGTATCAGTTACATTGGCAGTTACGCCTTCAATTATTGTCAATCGATGACAGGTGATATAGTATTCCCTGATTCTTCTTTAAGCATTGGAGATTACGCATTTCAAGAGTCTGGAATAACCAGTGTTACCTTTGGTGATGGATACTTACAGATGCAGTATGGCGCATTCAGATATTGCTATCGCTTAACTAAAGCTGATATGAGCAAATGTTCGCTATATAGCATTCAATCTTCGATTTTTGAGAGCTGTAGTAGTTTAAGCGAGGTTAGCCTCCCTGAAAAAGGAGACAATTCAATGATGGGAATGAGTGGATACTACATTGATAGCAACGCCTTCCATTATACAGGAATCACTAAAATAACTCTTCCTGCTGCAATTTCTCAGCTACAAAGCTACTCGTTCAGCAGTTGCTATTATCTAAAAGAGATCAACGTACTCAGTACAACTCCTATTGCAGCCTCTGAAAATGCTTTCAGCAGCTTAGACAAAACCCAATGTATCGTCAATGTCCCCACAGGTTCTTCCTTTGATTACCGTGTGGCCGAAGAGTGGTCAACATTTGGTAACAAAATCCAAGAGATGGGTATCAAGGTGGAGATTGGCGACAACGGTACAATCTACCACAACAACAGCAAGGTAATCAACAATGAGGTTATCTTCAACTACTCGCAAGCAGAGAATTTTGTGGCTGTGCCCAAAGATGGTTACGAGGTAGACAAAGTGACTTTCGCTAAGGAAGATGTAGTTGTTAGCAACAACTCATTCACTGTAGGCGAGGATGTGAAGTCGGGCGTACTTAGCGTGACTTTCCGATTAAAGAAATTCAATCTTAACATCAACACGACTGGCAATGGTGTGTTGAAAGTCGGTGATAAAATCTATTCAGGACAAAAAACGCTGCAGGTAGACAGCGCATCTGTAGTAAACTTCACTATAGAGCCACTACCCGGTTTTGTAGCAAGCAAGATTGAATATAACGACCTCCCTTGTGTTGCACAGATGGACGGTACTGTATTTGTCACTCCATTTGCCAAGGACACGGCTACTCTTTATGTAGAGTTTGCTTCGCAAGAGTCAATGGGTGCAATGTATACCGTCAATCTATCTATTGGTGACAACGGATCGGTGGTTTACCAAAACACGCCGATGATGGCACAAACCAACATCAGCGTAAAGGAGAACGATCGTCCTGAGTTTATCATCACTCCACGCCAACATTACCGCATTGCTCGCGTGAGCTATGGCGGTAAGAATGTAACTTCGCAAGTAGTAGACGGTGTATTTGTAGCCGAAGAGGTAACTGCTTCTACTCAACTAGAGGTAACTTTCGAAATGGATACCGAAGTGGTAGTGGATATGGAGTATGCCGGTACGCTTAACACCTTGCTTAGCAGCGAGCACTTGGCTATCATTACTCACCTTACTTTGAAGGGCCAGATTAATGAGAGCGATTTCGCTACGATGATGAATAATATGATAGTGTTGTCTGTTATTGATTTGTATGAAACTACAATGAATTACGGTGGTATGGAAGGTTATATTCCTTATATGGCTTTCTGTTTGAGTAGCGACACACCAGAAGGTAAAGAGACTCTGACTGAAATACGCCTGCCTAAAAACACACGTCAGATTGGGCAGTATGCTTTTGCAGGTTGTTTTAGTTTGAAGAAGGTGAACTTTGCGGAATTGACGGAGCTAACAGGAATTGACAATCATGCATTCAGAAAGACAGGATTAGAAACAGCCGATTTATCTAACACTAAGATTACTTCACTTTCTAATTATGAATTCTACGAAAATAGCTCACTTAAAGAGGTGAAGTTCCCTAGTAGTTTGACTACTATTGATGGCCAATTCCAAAATAGTAAGATTACTTCTGTAGATTTGAGCCATACAAAGGTTAAGTCAATTCCGAGCTGGGCATTTTCTAGTTGCAACAATTTGGAAGAAGCACTTCTCCCTGCTACAATTGAAATGATTGGCAGTTATGCATTCTACAACACGAAGATCACTAGCATAGATTTATCTACACTAGATAAGCTAAAGTCTATAAATGAGTACGTATTCCAATATTGTGAAAACCTAAAAGAAGTAAAGTTCCCTAGCAACCTTACATCTATTGACAATGGTGCTTTCTACTATTGTAGAACCCTAGAACAAATAATTCTTCCTTCAAGCATCACTAAAATCGGCAACTCGGCATTTTATGGCACTGCCATCACAGAGCTTGACCTCTCGGAACTAACAAAACTAAAAACAATACCTAGTAGTGCATTTTCTTCTTCGTCTAATCTCAAAAAGGTAATACTTCCAATTGGAATCACCTCTGTCGAGAATGACGCATTTAGTGGCTCACCTATTGAGAACTTCAACTTAGCAGAATGCACTAAGCTTGAATCAATCGGCAACCATGCTTTCAACGCTATCCGCCTAAACGGATTGTTAGAAATTCCTGCCGGAGTAACAACTATTGGATCATATGCATTCTCTAACAACAGTCCTATCTGTAGAGTCAATGCTATAGTGCCTCCTACTTTGCCTCTTGACGGATTTGGAGCGAGCATGGACGGCAATGGTTTGGTGGCAGTTTTTGTTCCGGAGCAAAGCCTTGCGGCTTACAAAAAAGCACCAGGATGGGAAGAATATAGCATCCTTGGTGGCGAATTGCACGTTGCTGTAGACGTGACTCAACCGGGTAACTTGGCTGTAGACATTGCCGAACAAGGTAAGACATCTCCTGCTTTGGTAACACATCTTACTATTAAGAGTGGTAAGCTAAATGAGGTTGACTTTGGTGTGTTGCGCAGCAATATGACAGTTCTTCTCCATCTTGATATGGCGGGTGCTGATGCGGAGATTATCCCTACCAAAGCCCTTCTAGATAAGAAGACGCTAATGAGCGTCGTTCTACCTAATAATGTAATGACCATTGGCGAGGAAGCATTCAAAGGTTGTGGCTCGCTACAAGAGACCTTGGTGTTACCGGAATCTCTGACAACTATCGGCGATAAAGCTTTCGAGAAGTGTACATCACTCCCAGAAGTTGTATTCCCTAGCAGCCTGACTAAAATTGGCGCTAGCGCATTTAGAAGCTGTAGCTCATTACAACAAGAGATTACATTCCCCGAGAACCTTATTTCAATAGGTGGGTATGCATTCGAAGGTTGTAGCAGACTGTTTGGTACGCTTACCTTCCCTGCTTCATTGCTATCTATTGACGAAGCAAGCGATGAAAGCCATTGGAACTATTTAGGAAGAGCATTTGCCAACTGTAACAATATCACCGGTGTAGACTTCTCAGCATCTACTAAAATGACTAAGCTAGCACAGGAGACTTTCTATGACTGTAACAACTTGCAATCTGTGATTCTCCCTGCTAACCTACAGACTATAGAAAACTCCGTATTCTACAGTTGTCCTAAGCTAGAGAGTGTGATTCTCCCTGAGAATCTGCAGTCTATCCAACAAAAAGCGTTCTACAACTGCTCTAGCCTTGTAAATATCAACTTCCCTGCTACACTAACTCGAATCGGCGAAGAGGCATTCTATAGTTGCCAATCGCTTAAAGTAGCAGACTTCTCGGAATGTACCGAATTTACGACTATCGAAAGAAGTGCATTCGACTACTGTAAGAAGTTGGAGACTGTGAATCTTCCTGAATCGGTAAACTTTATCGGTGACTATGCATTTAGAGAGTGTAGAGTACTAGCTAACCTTACTGTATTTGGTAAAGTGCCTGCACAACTAGGCGAATATGTGTTCCGCCGTGTAAATACGGATGTATGTGTATTGTCTATCCCTACTAGCTCGTTCAAAGATTATTTGACGGCTGCACAATGGGGTGCATTTGTGGTGATGCGTAAGGCGATCGATGTATTGCTAGACG
>CAMTOQ010000031.1 GCA_947074205.1 uncultured Bacteroides sp.
TATTAGGAATAGGGCCGAACCCTAGTCAACTCATTCTAGGAATAGTAAAATAAGGTGGATCTTCTTATTTTACTATTCCTAATAAAGGATGACCTCAATATTAGAAAGAAGAAAGAGAAAAGCTGCACCCATCTGTAGGTGTGTTTTTAGGATTAGGAGCAAGCCTCTGCACACCCTCATTCATCGCTTTTTAGTAGCAAACAATTAAAAACTAGTAAAAAAGAGAGGTTTATTGAAGTGACCCCAATAAAATAAAGTATTTTTGTGCGCAATAACTTAAATTATTGGTTATGGATACTATCCAGATTAAAGATAAGCAATTTACTATTTCTATTAAGCAAGAAGATATTCTTAAGGAAGTTGCACGTGTGGCTGGCGAAATTAATCGTGATTTGGCTGATGAACAACCACTTTTCTTGAGCGTATTGAACGGCTCGTTTATGTTTACATCAGATTTGATGAAACATATCACAATACCTTGTGAGATATCTTTTGTGAAGTTGGCTTCCTATGAAGGAACCGAGTCTACAGGCGCAATCAAAGAGATGATTGGTCTAAACCAAGATATCGAAGGTCGCACTATCGTTATTGTAGAAGACATTGTTGACACAGGTTTCACTATGCAACATCTTCTTGAAACATTGTCTAAGCGTAACCCTAAAAAAGTGCATATCGCATCTTTGTTGGTTAAGCCGGAAAAACTTCAGGTTGAGCTAGATATTAAGTATGTTGCAATGAACATCCCTAATGACTTTATTGTGGGCTATGGTCTAGACTATGATGGATTTGGACGTAACTATCCCGATATTTACACGGTTGTAGATTAATCCTCTACATTCGTTTGATTGATTATTAAGGACTTTAAATAATAATAGATATTCAAATGTTGAACATTGTGATTTTTGGTGCTCCCGGCTCAGGCAAGGGTACACAAAGCGAGCGCATTGTAAGCAAATACGCGCTTAACCACATCTCTACAGGAGACGTACTTCGTGCTGAAATTAAAAACGGTACAGAACTAGGTAAAACAGCTAAAGGCTTCATTGACCAAGGTCAATTGATTCCAGATGCATTGATGATTGATATCCTTGCAAGTGTTTTCGATAGCTTTAAAGATAGCAAAGGTGTAATTTTCGATGGTTTCCCACGAACAATTGCACAAGCAGAAGCATTAAAGAATATGTTGGCCGAAAGAGGTCAGGAAGTTTCTATTATGCTCGATTTGGAAGTACCCGAAGAGGAGTTGATGACTCGTCTTATCAAACGTGGACAAGATTCAGGTCGTGCTGATGACAACGAGGAGACTATCAAGAAACGTCTTCACGTATATCATTCACAAACTTCTCCATTGATCGACTGGTACAAAGCCGAAGGCAAATACCACCACATCAACGGTTTAGGAACTATGGATGGTATCTTTGCAGATATCTGCAAAGCGATTGACTCGCTATAATAGACAGAATAATAGAAATGTGCTGATGTGCCTATATACAAATTGGCGCAGCAGCACATTTTTTCTTAATAGAGCATTTAATTTAAAAGAATAACTTATATGGCTGAATCGAATTTTGTTGATTATGTAAAAATTTACTGTCGTTCGGGCAAAGGAGGACGTGGATCCACGCACATGCGTCGTGAAAAGTTCTGTCCCAATGGTGGACCCGACGGTGGCGATGGCGGTAGAGGAGGCCATGTAATTCTTCGAGGAAATCGAAACTACTGGACACTTCTTCACCTTAAGTTTGATCGTCACATCTTTGCAGGTCATGGCGAATCGGGTAGTAAGAGTAGAAGTACCGGTAAGGACGGCGAAGACCGTGTGATTGAGGTGCCTTGCGGAACAGTAGTCTACGATGCCGAAACCGGCGAATATCTTTGCGACGTTACAGACCACGGTCAAGAGGTAATGTTGTTGAAAGGTGGACGTGGTGGTCAAGGTAATACACACTTCAAAACGTCTACTCGTCAGGCTCCACGCTTTGCGCAACCTGGTGAACCAATGCAAGAAAAATTGGTCATTATGGAGTTGAAGTTGCTTGCCGATGTTGGTTTGGTAGGTTTCCCTAATGCAGGTAAGTCTACTTTGCTTTCAGCAGTTTCGGCAGCTAAGCCAAAGATTGCCGACTATCCTTTTACAACTCTCGAGCCTAACTTAGGTATCGTTTCTTATCGCGACAACAGATCGTTCGTAATGGCCGATATTCCTGGTATCATCGAAGGTGCTAGTCAAGGTAAAGGTCTTGGACTTCGTTTCCTACGCCACATTGAACGCAACTCGTTGCTTCTCTTTATGGTGCCTGCCGATAGCGCTGATATTCGTAAGGAGTACGATATTTTGCTCAATGAGCTTAAAACCTTCAACCCCGATATGCTAGACAAACAGCGTATCTTAGCTGTTACTAAGAGTGATATGCTCGACCAAGAGTTGATGGATGAAATAGAGCCAACTCTACCCGATAACATTCCTCACGTGTTTATCTCGTCTGTCACAGGACTAGGTATTCAAGCATTGAAGGATATCATCTGGGAAGAACTCAATAAAGAGAGCAACAAGATCGAAGCTATTGTTCACCGTCCAAAAGAGGTGGTTAGTCTTCGTCAGGAGCTCAAAGATATGGGTGAAGATGGCGACTTTGAATACGAATACGAATCGGATGATGATGACGATTTCGAATACGAGTACGAAGAAGATTTGGACGATTGATGATTGCAATTACCAAAGATAATAGTATGTTGGGATATAGCTCGTTGCAGCTATATCCCAACATTTTTCATTTTGTGACAACACGACAAGCTGGCTACAGCAAAGGGGCTTATGACTCGTTCAACTGTTCTCCCTTTTGTGGTGATGAGGCCGAGCATGTAGCTTTGAATCAACAGAAACTAATATCTCACTTTCCCTCTCAGGAGGTAGAACTTATTATTCCTCATCAGACACATGGATGCGAAGTAGGCGTGATTGATGCTGACTTTTTGGAGCTGTCGACCGATGAAAGAAAAGCTAGATTGGAAGGTGTAGATGCATTGATTACTAATCAAACTAACTGCTGCTTGGCTATCTCTACAGCCGATTGTGTGCCTGTACTACTTTACGATAAGATGAATCACGCTGTAGCCGCTATCCATGCCGGCTGGCGTGGAACAGTACAGAATATTGTGGGCAAGACTATTGATAAGATGACTGAGCTTTATGGTACTAGAGGTGTTGACTTAATTGCTTCAATTGGGCCAAGTATTTCGCAAGACGCTTTCGAAGTAGGAGATGAGGTCTTTGCTACCTTTCAGAAAGAAGGTTTCGAGATGTTATCTATTGCCAATCGGCATCAAAAAACACAAAAATGGCATATTGACCTTTGGGAGGCTAACAGACAGTTACTACTAGCCAAGCAAATACCATCGGCACAAATTGAAGTTGCAGGTATCTGCACGTGGACCCAGCACGAACAGTTCTTCTCGGCGCGCCGATTAGGCATTGCATCGGGCAGAATACTTTCGGGAATTATGATTAAATAGTAAAGACAAACTCTATGGAAATGAAGATTACTGTATCAGAAGAGATTAAAAAGCGTTGCCCCGAATTTGTGGGGGCAGCTGTCTATGCACGTGTCACCAACACGAACTATTGTGAAGGACTTTGGGAAGAGATCAATCAGTTTGATGCCCAATTAAAAGCCACTTCGAGCGTAGAGGATATTAAGAATATTGCCACTATTGCAGCTACACGCGAAGCCTATAAGCGTTGTGGCAAAGATCCTAGCCGATACAGGCCCTCCGCTGAGGCACTGCGTCGCCGCTTGCTTCGTGGCATCCCTTTGTATCAGATCGATACCTTAGTGGATCTTATCAACCTTGTGTCGTTGCGCACCGGTTACTCTATTGGTGGTTTTGATGCTGATAAGATTGTAGGTGACCATGTTGAACTAGGAATTGGAGAAGCCGATGAGCCTTTCGAGGGTATTGGCAGGGGAATACTAAATATTCAAGGATTGCCTCTCTATCGAGATGAAGAGGGTGGTATAGGTACTCCTACTAGTGACCATGAGCGCACCAAGCTGACTTTAGGAACCACTCATCTGCTAGCACTTATCAATGGTTATAGCGGCCTTGAGGGTATAGAAGAAGCCGCAAACCTGACAATAGATCTATTGAAACGTTATGCGGCTTCGGATGAGGTAGAGTTATTCTATTTCTAAGATGTTACTCTTCGTTAGCAAATTTGATACATACCGGCTTACTCATTCTGAGTTCTTGGCCGGTATTTTTTAATTCACCGGTTGCCAAATCGCGAGCAAAGATCTGAATCACATTGCCATCTCTGCAAGCCACCAATAGATACTTGCCGTTGGGTGAGATGTTGAAGTTGCGTGGATGGCTTTCTGTGGGCTGATAGCCTACGCGAGTCAATGTTCCATCCTCCGGACTAACTTCGAATATCGTGATTCCGTCTCCTTGGAGTCTGTTGCTGGAATAGAGATAGCGACCATCGGGGCTGAGGTGAATATCGGCGCTACCACGAGCAGAGAGCGTATCCGAAACCACCGACTGAGTCACTGTGAGGTTACCATTGGCATAGTTTAATACATCTACCATCCCCGACAATTCATTGATTACGTAAGCCTGCTTGCCATTAGGACTGAACGTTAAATGGCGAGGACCTGAGCCGGGAGCCAGTTGTATCGAGTCAGCCAATGGGTAAAGCTGCTCTTCTTTGGGATTGTAAGCATAACGTAAGATTCTGTCCGAACCAAAATCAGTAGCAAATACATAATTGCTGTCGGGTGAGAAATAGACACAGTGTACATGAGCCTTGGCTTGACGTTTAGGGTCTGGTCCACCTGCTTCTCCTTCGTACACAGCACTCAGACTATCAAGCGAGCCATCGTATCGTAGCGGGAAAACCGAAACACTTCCTCCGCCATAGTTGGCAGTGATAACGCGTTTGCCATTGGTGATGACATAACAAGGAGAGTTGGCAAAGGTGCGTTGTTTGTTTAGCAGCTTGAAAGTGCCATCTTTAGGGTCGAAAGTAAAGGCTGTTACCACAGCAGCACTGTCTCGTGCTTCGCTAACTGCGTAGACAAATCTGTTGTCTGCCGATAGGGTGAGATACGAAGGGTTGTTTACTTCCACTACGCTGAGGGGTGTGATTACTCCAGTCTCTTGGTTGAAACGGTAACTGTAGATTCCCTTGCTAGCTTCAGGAGAGGTGTAAGTTCCCACTAGCATAGTCACTTCGTCAGAAGCTTTAGGAGTGTAGTTGCGAGTGTTGCATGCTGATGATAACATACTGCATAGTAATAAAAGGATGACTACTCTTGACATAAATGATTTTTCTTTTTTGCAAATTTAGTTTTTTATCAACTTAAATAAAACCCGCCTTAGAATAAATCTCCAATGAATTTGCTGTTTAAGCAACTATATTGGCTAGCTTAGCGCATAAAAAAGAGGCTTAACTCATTGTTTTGAGAAGCCTCTTTGGTGTATAGGGTACTTTCTTTATCGTTCGCTAATTTCAATCTCTAGAAGTTTGCTGGCATCGGGCACAATTATCTCTTTTCGCCTCAATACAATCAGGCCTCTATCTTGAAGTGAGTTGAGTGCTTTTGAGATATTGAGTCTAGTGTCGTCAAAACATTCGGCTAAATCTTCCATTTTAGCTTTAAGCATTTTCTCGCCTTGAGCTTTGTCCACATGAATCAAAATAAAGCGAATAATTCTTCCTTCCAGAGTGGTAGGTGTTTGGTCCCAAATCTTTGCATTGAGTGATTGCGCTTTGTTGCTGATGATATTCATATAGTTTAGTCGGAATATCTCGAAACGCATCAAGCCGCTTAGAATAAAAGATTTACAGATGCTTATCGTATTGACTTCGGTACGAGCAGAGTAGGTGGAAACGTAGTTGACCTGCATGCCAAATAAAGCTTGTGGTTCAATCACAGCAGGTGCTTCGATATATTCCACAAAAGAGTAGAGACCATCCTTGGAAGTGGTCTGGACACTGAGAACCCCACTAAGAAGAAACATCAAGTTTTTGCAGGGGGAACCGCTTTCAATGATCACCTCATTGTTCTTATGCTTGGTAAAGTGCAATTTGGTCTTCTCCAAAATATAGGTGAAGTCCTCATGACACAAGCCTTGAAAAAGCGGTAATTGTAGTAATGTATTGAACATTGTATCCATACCTCTATTGTTTTGCTTATATACTTAACATACAAAAATAAGTAATTCAATTGTTTATGTATATATTAACCCTTTAATTTTATCTTTTTTATTATTTCTTAATTAATTGATTTTTGCAACTCAATGAACTATGAAATGCTTTAAAAACGACTATCTTTGCTAAAAAATAAATATATGTTTGCAGATTTTAATTTAGAACAGCTGATTAGTGCCTTCATTGTACTGTTTGCTGTGATAGACATTTTAGGGTCGATACCCATTATCATTAGTCTTAAGGAGAAAGGAAAAGGTGTCAATGCTACTAAAGCTACTTTAATATCCTTGGCATTGCTTTTGGGTTTCTTTTATGCTGGCGACATGATGCTCAAGTTATTTCATGTTGATATTGAATCGTTTGCCGTGGCGGGTTCGCTCATTATCTTTCTGATGGCTTTGGAGATGATTCTTGATGTCGAGATTTTTAAGAACCAAGGACCTATTAAAGAAGCCACTTTAGTTCCTTTGGTCTTCCCGCTACTGGCCGGTGCAGGAGCTTTTACTACATTGCTGTCTCTACGAGCCGAATATGCAAGTGTAAACATCATAATAGCTCTTTTACTCAATATGGTATTTGTCTACTTCGTGGTTAGCATGACAGGGAGAATCGAACGCTTCTTAGGTAAGGGAGGGATCTACCTAAGTCGTAAGTTTTTTGGTATAATTCTGCTAGCTATTGCTGTGCGATTGTTTACTTCAAACATCACACTTCTGATCGATGGACTCCATAACTAGTAAGTAACTCTTTATATTGATATAATGGCGCCACAACGGGAAACTGTTGTGGCGTTTTTCATTTTCTACTAAATAACTGCAAATTTTTTGACTCTTTTAAACAATGATACCTATTGTATGTTTGTCTATGTGATAGGATTAGCCTACTAACAATTAATAAATATAGCTATGTCTAACGAAAACAAACCTCATGTTGATCAATCTTTCGAGATGGTGAAACAGTTTCTGAAGGGTGCCGCTACACCCACTTGCGAAGTGATTGATACCCCTACCCATTATGAAATTACGGCGGTGGACAAGGAAGGTAAAAAGCATCTTTTTGCCTATGTTATAGCTCACGAACATGTTATCACAATTGGATTTAACACCCAGATTCCAGAACAAGATAAACATCAGTTGTTCTCGGATGTGTTGTTGAAGAAGATGAATGATCACTGTCGTATAGAGGTACGCAATGCTCATGTAGCCGACTTCCGTCATGATCTGCAAGACGCTTTCGAGAAGTTGCTCTATTATTTTAATGAGAAGAATTGGATTACTAACTCCTAATAGTGTAAATTTATGGATAAGTTGAAAAGAATATTCAAAGACATTCGAAACGATTTTAGAAACTATGTGCCTCCTCTCACTGCTACGATTGATCAAGAACATCACTATGAAGTATGGGCCGAATTGAATGGTGTGCGTACTTTTTTTGGAAAAGTGATACTTCATACCGGCAAGGTGGAGCTGGCCTTCTATTCTGATATAGATCGTGAAACCGAATGGGCTATGTATCCCGGAGATATCTTCAAGCGTATGGAAGGTAAGTTCGAATGTGAGATTAAATTCTTATCACCAGAACTTCAAGAAAATATTCAGGAGGTTATATCTAATATGGTAGATTACTTCATCGAAAATAAGATGCTGGGTAAGGATATCGCTGCAGAGTAGTCATAATCTTTTAGCAACTTAATATGAATAAGGCTGTATCTCATCTTCATGTGATACAGCCTTATTTATTTAGACCACCACTCTCTGGCTTTGATAGATCATACGAACCAAAACACTCTCTTTAGTGTTTTAAGATATCAAGGAGCAAAAGATGTGAATCATCTATTTCTATAAAAAAAAGTTCATTCGCTCTATTCACCAATAGATAAACAATTTTCGAACGCGTGTATAAACATAATATTAGCCTTGTTTCATTGACTCCACTTGTCGATGAAACAAGGTGTTTTGTGTTACTTTATAGTATACATTTACTGTATATTCACCTATGAATGAAGTTATAATAATAGCAGCATTAATTCTGTTCAACGGAGTTTTGGCTATGTCAGAGATTGCATTAATCTCGGTCCGTAAATCGCATCTAACAAATGATATGAAGCGAGGTAGTAAATCTGCACGTACTGCATTGAAATTGGCCAACGATCCCGATAAATTTCTATCCACCATACAGATTGGTATCACTATTATTGGTATTTTAACTGGTATCTACTCTGGTAGTGTGCTGGCCGATAGTTTTTCTGAAAAACTTATTGCATGGGGTGTTTCTTCCAAGTTTTCCCATCCTTTGGCACAGACGGTAATCGTAGTTTTAGTCACCTATTTTACTTTAATATTTGGCGAGCTTGTTCCCAAAAGAATCGGTATGAGTGTAGCCGAGAAAGCCGCAAAAGCAGTAGCACGTCCTATGTATTTGTTGTCACTGGCTGCCTCTCCTTTTGTGTGGCTGCTAGCCAAGAGTACGGCTATCGTTTTTAACTTGTTGGGATTGAAATCGGATGAAACCAAGGTCACTGAGGCTGAAATTAAGTCTTTGATAGAAGAGGGTACTAAGGATGGCGAAGTGCAGGAAGTTGAACAAGACATTGTGGAGCGAGTATTTATATTGGGCGATTTAAAAGTGAGTACACTGATGACGCATCGTACTAATATTATATTCTTGGATACTAAGATGACTGTGTCCGAAATTCGTGAAGTATTACGCCAGGATCTTTACGAAATGTATCCGGTAGTGGAGGGCAATTTGGACTGTATCAAAGGTATAATCACTTTGAAAGAACTGATATTTAAATTAGACTCTGATGATTTAGATTTAAATAGTATCTGTATGCCCGCCGTATTCTTTCATGAAAATATGAATGTATATAAGGCTCTAGAATGCATGAAGGAAAAGAAAATTTGTCAGGCATTGATTTGCGACGAATTCGGAGGCTGCCAAGGGCTTATATCTCTTAAAGATATTCTTGAAGGGTTAGTTGGGGCGCTCGAAGATAGTCATGGCGAACCTGATATTGTGAAACTGAAAGATGAAAGCGGATGGATGGTAGATGGGCAATGCACACTCTATGATTTCTTGACTTATCATGAAATGGAGCATCTTTACTCTAATGCAAATAACTTTAATACTGTAGGAGGATTGCTGATTGAACATCTACAACGTATCCCTCAAAAAGGTGAATCAATAGAGTGGGAGCTTTTCCGTTTTGAGGTGATTAGTATGGACGGAGTGCGCATAGACAAAATACTAGCTACTATTCAAGAAGATGAAGACTGCTAACTTTCTTCGATAATAAGATCTTTGTCTAGGCATGCCAGTTATAGAAAACTTAGAGCTAGCTTGTTTAGTTCTCAAAAACAGTGTAAGTTTGCTGTAACAGAGTCTTAAATCGCTCTGAATTGTGATCTCTACGAATGGAAATTTATAAAAGAAACAACGACGTATGAAAAAGATTATTAACCCATGGAAAGGTTTTGAAGGTTATAACTGTTTTGGTTGTTCGCCCGACAATGAAGCGGGAGTGAAAATGGAGTTTTATGAAGATGAAGATGATATTGTGAGTATCTGGAAACCACGCTCTGAGTTTCAAGGATGGTTCAACACGCTTCATGGTGGCATACAAGCTGTTCTTCTAGATGAGATTTGTGGTTGGGTGGTGTTTAGGAAGCTACAAACAGCTGGCATGACTTCTAAGATGGAAACACGCTATCGTAAAGCTGTCTGTACAAAAGACTCACATGTTGTGCTTCGCGCACGTATCAAGGAGATTAAACGCAACCTTGTATTGATCGCTGCTGAACTGTATAACAAGGATGGTGAACTCTGCACCGAAGCCACTTGTACCTACTTCACTTTTCCACAAGAAAAAGCTCGCGAGGAGATGTTTTTTAAGAGTTGCGATGTAGAACCAGAAGAACTTTTACCTTTAATTTGAAACTAAAAGGTTATATTTTGTGATAAATATTTTGTGGTATCAAATCTATAGTTTAAATTTGTCGCATTGAAAAGAACTCAATATGAAGAAATCGTTTACATATCATCATCTTGCACCTAACGAATAAACCGGTAGGCTAGGATGGATTGTATAGACAAATCAAATAAATGGAGGCTTACCGTTAGGTAGGCCTTTTTTGTTATCCGTAAAAATAATAATGTTTTAATACTTTCAAAGAAATCTACTATGTTACTACGAATTGCAGTACAAGCCAAAGGTCGATTATTCGAAGAGACTATGGCAATTTTGGCTGAAGCCGATATCAAGTTGAGTGCTACGAAGCGTACGCTTTTAGTACAGTCGTCAAACTTCCCTGTGGAGGTCCTTTTCTTACGCGATGATGATATTCCTCAATCCGTAGCCACAGGTGTGGCCGATCTCGGCATAGTTGGCGAGAATGAGTATGTAGAAAAAGGTGAAGATGCCGAAATTATTAAGCGTTTGGGCTTTAGTAAATGCCGACTCTCATTAGCTATTCCTAAAGATATTGACTATCCGGGTGTGTCGTGGTTTAATGGTAAAAAGATTGCTACTTCCTATCCGGAAATACTCAATAAGTACATGTCGGAAAGGGGGATAGTGTCTGAGGTGCATGTCATTACAGGATCTGTGGAGGTGGCTCCCGGTATTGGGCTGGCCGATGCCATCTTTGATATTGTGAGTTCGGGTTCTACTTTAGTAAGCAATCGTTTGAGAGAAGTAGAAGTGGTACTTAAATCTGAAGCGCTACTTATTGGCAACAAAAATCTATCTCCGGAAAAGATTGAGATACTCAATGAACTATTATTTCGTCTGAATGCTGTGCAAACTGCCGAAGACAAGAAATATGTCTTGATGAATGCGCCTAAAGATAAACTAGAAGAAATTATCAACGTACTACCAGGTATGAAAAGTCCCACCGTGATGCCATTGGCTCAAGAGGGTTGGTGCTCGGTTCACACAGTGCTCGATCAGAAGCGCTTTTGGGAGATTATTGGTAGACTCAAAGCTTTGGGTGCCGAAGGTATTTTAGTTCTTCCTATCGAGAAAATGATCTTATAATAGCTAAGAATGTGTTTATGGATATAATAAAATACCCCAGTAAAGAGCAGTGGGAGGAGTCTTTGAAACGTCCGGCGCTCGATACTACTTTCTTATTCGATAAGGTAGAGTCAATAATCAATAAGGTGTATACCGAAGGAGATAAGGCTGTTTTGGAGTTCGAAGCCCAGTTTGATAAGGTGCAACTCAGTAACCTTTTGGTTTCCAAAGAAGAAATGCAAGACGCTGAATCTTGTGTTGCTGATGACTTGAAAGATGCCATTCGTTTAGCTCATAAAAATATAGAAACCTTCCACGCAGCACAGCGTTTCGAAGGTAAAAAGATAGAGACCTCTCCTGGAGTGGTGTGTTGGCAAAAGGCTGTAGCCATCGATAAGGTAGGACTCTATATTCCCGGTGGTACAGCACCGTTATTTTCTACCGTATTGATGTTGGCTGTACCGGCTAAAATTGCAGGATGTAGAGAAATAGTACTTTGTACACCGCCCAATGCGGCAGGAAAGGTTCATCCAGCCATTTTATTTGCAGCTAGCGTGGCAGGTGTAGATAAGGTATTTAAGATTGGGGGTGTGCAAGCCATCGCTGCAATGGCCTATGGCACTGAAAGCGTACCGAAAGTCTATAAAATATTCGGTCCCGGCAATCAGTATGTTACTGCCGCCAAGCAGATGGTGAGTTTGCGCGATGTAGCTATAGATATGCCCGCTGGTCCTTCTGAGGTGGAAGTCCTAGCCGACGAAACAGCCAATCCTATATTTGTTGCAGCCGATTTGATTTCTCAAGCCGAGCATGGAGTGGATAGTCACTCTATATTGATTACTACGTCCGAAGCGCTTGTCGATAAAGTGAAGATAGAAGTCGATAGGCAATTGGCGCAGCTACCGCGTCGCGACATCGCGAGCAAGTCTTTGGAAAGTAGCAAGCTAATTGTTGTCAATAATATGGAAGAAGCTATCGAAATGACCAATCAATATGCTCCCGAACACTTAATAGTGCAGACGGGCAATTATATGGATGTGGCCGACAAGGTGATCAATGCGGGTTCGGTATTTCTTGGTCCTTATTCGCCCGAAAGTGCGGGCGACTACGCCTCAGGCACTAATCACACCCTGCCTACCAATGGCTATGCGCATGCTTATAGTGGTGTAAGTCTTGATAGCTTTATTCGTAAAATCACTTTCCAGGAGCTGAGTAGCCAAGGCATTGCCAATATCGGTGCAGCAATCGAAGTGATGGCGCAAAATGAGTCTCTTTATGGTCATAGAAATGCAGTTAGTGTGCGTTTGGCAACCATCAAAACAGAAAAATAAATCAACCTGATTACGCTCTATTAATGAAAACATTACAAGAACTAACGCGTCCTAATATATGGGCTTTGAAACCTTATTCATCGGCACGCGATGAGTACAAAGGTGTTGCTGCATCAGTATTTCTCGATGCTAATGAGTCGCCCTATAATTCGCCGCACAACCGATATCCCGATCCTTTACAATGGGACTTAAAGAAGAAACTCTCCAAGTTGAAACAGGTCAAGCCCGAACAAATCTTTTTAGGGAATGGTAGCGACGAAGCTATCGACTTGCTATTTCGTGCTTTTTGCGAACCAGCCAAAGATAATGTTGTTGCAATCGACCCTACCTACGGAATGTATCAGGTATGTGCCGATGTCAATAATGTAGAGTATCGCAAGGTTTTGCTCGATGAGAATTTTCAGTTTACTGCCGAGCAACTGTTGCTAGCAGCAGATGAACATACCAAGTTGATTTTCCTCTGTTCCCCTAACAACCCTACGGGCAACGATCTTGCTTCGGATGAGATTGTTAAGGTCTTGGAATCGTTCCAAGGACTTGTTGTTGTAGATGAGGCATATATTGATTTTTCGGACGTTGCTTCTTATGCCGGTAAACTGTCTGTTTATCCCAATCTGGTAGTTTTGCAGACCTTCTCAAAGGCTTGGGCATCGGCTGCTATTCGCTTGGGTATGGCTTTTGCCTCCGAAGAAATTATCAAAATACTGAATAAGATAAAGTATCCCTATAATATTAATATGTTGACGCAGAAGCATGCTATAGATATGCTCCATCGCCACCATGAGATAGAGAAGTGGGTAAAGACTTTGAAGGAAGAGAAGCTGCGCTTCGAACAGGAACTTTTGCAACTGCCTTGTGTGGAGCATATCTACCCGTCGGCTGCTAATTTCTTTTTAGCGCGCGTGGCCGATGCGGTAAAGATGTACAATTACCTTGTTAGCGAGGGCATCATTGTGCGCAATCGTCACACGATTTCGCTTTGCAGCAACTCTTTGCGTATCACGGTAGGGATGCGAAGTGAAAACAATAGTGTGGTGAAAGCACTGCAACAATATTCAGAAACGGAGGGACTATTATGAAGAAAGTTCTCTTTATAGATAGAGACGGCACCCTAGTGCTAGAGCCACCTATCGACTATCAACTCGATGCATTCGAGAAATTAGTTTTCTATCCCAAGATGATGCGTAACCTTGCCTTTATCTGCGATAAGTTAGATTACGAGCTTGCTATGGTTACTAATCAAGATGGTCTTGGTACCGATTCATTTCCCGAAGATACATTTTGGCCTACACACAACTTAGTGATGCAAACCCTAAAAGGGGAAGGAATTGAGTTCGATGAAGTATTTATCGATCCTAGTTTACCCGAAGAGAATAGTCCCAATCGCAAACCTCGCACGGGGATGTTAGGCAAATATATCAATAATCCCGATTACGATCTGGCTCATAGCTTTGTGTTAGGCGATAGAGTTACAGATGTAGAACTAGCTAAAAATCTTGGTTGCAAAGCGATACTGCTTCAGTCCGATACCTCAATTTTGAAAGATACGGGACTAGAAGACTTCTGTGTCTTGGCTACCACTGATTGGGATCGAATTGCTGATTATCTTTTTGCCGGAGAACGCAAGGCGGAAGTGCGTCGCACCACTAAAGAAACTGACATATATGTAGCTGTCGATCTTGATGGCAATGGCAGTTGTGATATATCCACGGGGCTAGGCTTCTTCGATCATATGCTAGAGCAGATTGGAAAACACTCCGGCATCAATCTAACCATAAAAGTAAGGGGTGATCTTGAAGTAGACGAACATCATACTATAGAAGATACAGCTATAGCCTTAGGTGAGTGTATCTTGCAGGCTTTGGGCAATAAACGAGGCATTGAGCGTTACGGTTTCTCTCTGCCGATGGATGATTGCCTTTGTCAGGTTTGCTTGGATTTTGGTGGTCGTCCCTGGTTGGTTTGGGATGCTGAGTTCAACCGCGAAAAGATAGGAGATATGCCCACCGAGATGTTTCTTCACTTCTTTAAATCGTTAAGCGATGCCGCCAAGATGAATCTTAACATCAAAGCTGAGGGCCAAAACGAACACCATAAGATTGAAGGTATCTTTAAAGCGTTGGCTCGTGCTATAAAAATGGCTATTAAACGTGATATCTATCACTACGAGCTCCCTTCGAGCAAAGGAATGCTATAATAATTATAAAAGAAGTCAGCCTATTGGTGCATTGCTATCAATAGGCTGACTTCTTTTTTGTATCTGTTTATAAGGAATTGATCTTATAGTTTCTCAATCTCATCCAACCAAGCAGCTGAAGAAGCATCGCTAGGCATACGCCAATCACCGCGTGGGCTGATAGAAATTGTTCCCACCTTAGGTCCGTCGGGCAAGCAAGAACGTTTGAACTGCTGATTAAAGAAGCGGCGGAAGAATATGTATAGCCACTTCTTAATAATCTCTGCCGAATAATCATTCCCGAATGCTCGTTGCGCTAACATATAAATCTTTGCAGGACGAAAACCAAAGCGTAAGAAGTAATAGAGGAAGAAGTCGTGCAGCTCGTAAGGTCCCACAAGGTCTTCTGTTTTCTGCTTGATATTACCGTTTTCGTCGGCCGGTATCAGCTCAGGGCTGATTGGAGTGTCTACAATGTCGAGCAATGTGATGCGTGACTCTTCATCCATATCATTTTCTGCTACCCATTTCACTAAGTGCTTCACCAATGTTTTAGGGATGCTAGTGTTAACAGCATACATTGACATGTGGTCGCCATTGTAAGTAGCCCATCCCAGTGCCAGTTCAGAAAGATCCCCCGTGCCAATGACGAGTCCACCAGTTTGGTTGGCAACATCCATCAGAATCTGTGTTCTCTCTCTTGCTTGTGAGTTCTCATAAGTCACATCGTGTACACTTGGGTCATGGTCTATATCTTTGAAGTGTTGGTCAACTGCTGCCTTAATGCTAATTTCGCGTATAGTAATACCTAGCGATTTCATCAAGTTGATAGCATTATTATAAGTGCGTCCAGTAGTGCCAAACCCAGGCATCGTTATACCGATAATACCTTTTCTTGAAAGCTTCAACTTATCAAAGGTGTGTACACACACCAGCAACGCGAGTGTAGAATCAAGCCCGCCCGATATGCCGACAACAGCACTTTTCGCATGAGTGTGAACCAATCGCTGTGCCAATCCCGAAACCTGAATAGCAAAGATGTCCTCACAGCGCTGATCCAATGCAGGTCCACTTGGTACGAATGGGTGTCGGTCAAATGAGCGAGTCAATGAAAAGTTACTTTCTAAATTCTGATCTATCTTAATGCGGATAGCCTTTTGTATATCTTTTATGCTTCCTTTATTTGCCGAAAAAGTAGTGTTCATTCGGCGTTCAGCCCTAAGTCTTTCTATATCAATCTCGCTTATTACCACTTGAGGCTCAAAATCGAATCTTTTGTTTTGAGAGAGAAGTGTACCATTTTCGTAAATCAAACCATTACCCGCAAATACTAAGTCGGTTGTCGATTCTCCGAATCCGCAAGAAGAGTAGATATATCCTGCTATGCATCTGGCCGATTGTTGGCTGAGTATGGAACATAGGTAGCGGTGCTTACCAATGCACTCGTTAGTAGCAGAAAGGTTAACAATAATCTCCGCACCTTGAAGTGATAAATAAGAACTTGGTGGGATAGGAGCCCATACATCTTCGCATATTTCGATGCCAAAAGTAGTGTCAGGCGTTTCAAAGAGTAGGTGGGTACCCATCTGAACTGTTTGTCCGCAAAGAGAAATTTCATTCTCCATTATATCATTGGCAGACGCAAACCAGCGAAGCTCATAAAACTCTTTATAGTTAGGTAGATATGTTTTAGGTACAATTCCCACGATGATGCCACTGTGTATCACAACTGCAGCATTTATTACGCTACCATTTACAGCTATAGGCATCCCTATAATTGCTATAGTTTGCAGGCTAGCTGTATGGCTTAGCAATGTTTTTAATGATTTCTCAGCTTCTTCTAATAGCAATTGTTGCCCAAACAGATCTCCACAAGTATAGGCAGTAATACTCATTTCAGGGAAAGCGATAATCTTCACTCCTTCATTCTCTGCATATCTCATTTGCTCTTCGATATGCACTATATTATATCTACAGTCGGCTACTTTCACTTGCGGGATTGCAGCTGCTACTTTTATAAATCCATATTTCATTCTGATATCGCTTAAAATCTATACTATATAATAGAAACAAAATTAGTCATTTAGTTTTGATAGTAGCTATCAATCTATGATAAATCGATGAAATGCTCTTAAACTCACGGTTTGTGGTAATCCTTAATTTCTTTTGAGGCTTGTCAATGTTGTTCTAACTGAAACTTTTTTTTGAAAAAAATGAGGAAATAGTTTGGAGGTTAAATATTAACCCGTATATTTGCAATCACAATAAAGTTGTAATCATTACAAACTTGTAAGTGTTGAAAGTATGAAAGCGTACGATATATTATTAGAACATCAGGTTAAACCCTCTGCGCAGCGTCTTGCCATTATGGAATATATGATGGATCATAAGACTCACCCTTCTGCCGAAGAGGTATATGCAGCGCTATCCGAATCGATGCCTACACTCTCGAAGACCACTGTATACAATACATTGCGTTTGTTTGCTGAGAATGGTGCAGTATTGATGCTTACGATAGATGATAAGAATGTGAACTTTGATGCTGATACATCACAACATGCTCATTTTATGTGCAAGTGTTGTGGGAAAATATTTGATTTTCATTCTCAAGTCGGCTTAAGAAAACAAAAGGAGCTTAGAGAAGAAGGCCATCAAGTAGATGAAGTTCATGCTTACTATAAAGGAACATGTAAGAATTGTTTAAATATAAATATTGACTAATTAATTAAATACTAAAGAAGATGAATAAATTTAGATGTACAGTTTGCGGTCACGTTCATGAAGGTGATACTGCTCCAGAAAAATGCCCATTGTGTAAAGCTCCTGCTACCAAGTTTGTAGAAGTTGTTGAAACTGAAGGTGGTCCTTTGTCGTTCTGCGACGAACACGTAATTGGTGTGGCTAAAGGATGTGATGAAGAGATGATCAAAGACCTTAACAATCACTTCATCGGTGAATGTACTGAAGTTGGTATGTATCTAGCTATGAGCCGTCAAGCTGATCGCGAAGGTTACCCAGAAATTGCTGAAGCTTACAAGCGTTACGCTTGGGAAGAAGCAGAACACGCTTCTAAGTTCGCTGAACTTCTAGGCGACTGCGTATGGGATACTAAGACTAACCTAGAAAAGCGAATGAATGCAGAGGCTGGTGCTTGCGAAGATAAAAAACGTATTGCAACACGTGCTAAAGCTTTGAATCTTGACGCTATTCACGATACAGTTCACGAAATGTGTAAGGACGAAGCTCGTCACGGTAAAGGTTTCGAAGGCCTGTTCAACCGCTATTTTGGTAACAAGTAAGATTATAGTTATATAATTGCAAAAAGCCATCCTGTTTCAGGGTGGCTTTTTTTGATTTATACCAATCCGAGTCGTAGCCAAATGGGTTGATGCAATTTGAAATATTATTAAACAAATTATAAATGTATCTTGTTATAGAATTTACGTTAAATCTTAAAGCTTCAATATGTTCGTATAATAATGTTTAATGAAATAGAAACAAAGAGGCTTGTTGGTAGACTACAGATATTATCTTTAGCCCTATTACTTATATTAGTTTATTCGTGTACAAAGAATGAGCTGATATACAATACTGCTATTAAGGATAAATTCGTTGTATGTGATAGTTTAGATTTATCAAAAGGCAAAATACATTTCTCTGCCAATGTATATAATTCTTCCACTAGGAGTGCAGAGGTTACAGATCCTATTCCTACTGGGCGTTTAACTACAATATATGCTTACACTATAAGTGAGAATTCATTTTTCAGCTCTTCAGTTAAGTATATTTCCAAGTTAAAAGGACATTTGACTCCAATAACTCATCCTATGGTTTTATATTATGGGTCGTATGCCCTTTATGCTGTATCTATAAACGCTCCTAATGTTGCCGTTCCCGAGTTTGTTGATGGATTCGCTTCTGATATCCAAAATGGGATCGACTACTTATGGGCTGGGGTATGGAATGTAGATATTGCGCACTCAACAGATACGGTAAATCTTGATTTTAATCATTGTTATACACAAATACAAGTTGATCTAGTAGTTGAAGATACTATTTCGGTAAAATCGGTGGCTTCTGTAATGTTGACACCTCCCTACATAGGTGGGGTGAAATGGGACCTTTTTAATAGTGGAGCTATTGGGCCAACCGACTCTATCAATGCAGATAAAAATGCAATGGTGAATATGCCTTTCAAGAAAACTGCTTTCGGATTCAGGTCTTCCTACGTAATGGTTCCGATTAGTGTAGAAGAAGCTGTATATTTCACATGTGTTTTTGAAATTATTATTGATGATGAAATCTATAATAGAACTTATAGTGTTAATCTTCCCGTTTTTGATAATGATATGAAGGCAGGTTATGCGTATAAATACAATTTGACGTTGCAACGTGATACAGTATTATATAGTGGGGTTGACGTTGTAGACTGGAATATTATAGATGTAAATGGTAGCCCTCTAATTCCTGATGAAGTAAACTGATAATGAATAGGAATACGGTCATATGGCTTTTGCTTCTTATGCTTCTTTGTGCATGTACTGACAATGAAGTAGTACTTGTGGATTATCGTCAAAAAGAATATTTGGCTGATGATCATGAGAAGCAGGTGGGAGGAGAATATATCATCAACTTCATACCTCAAGTATCAAATACTACTGCTTATGGCGGTTTATCCCTCAAGCCCTTTGCAAAAGGCAATGTGGCTCAAATATATGTAGCTATTGACAAAGGTCAGTTTTTAATCTGGCCTTACTATAGGGCTCTTTCGGCTGGGACACTAACACCCATCGAAGACCCCATTATTGTGCCAACAGGCTACTACGACCTTTATTTCACCTCTATAAATACACCTGAGTACCCTCCAGTTATGATCTATAGTGTGGTAAAACCACCCGCCAATGGCATAGATTATCTTTGGTATATGACTAGAGAACATGTTCAAACCAATAATACAAATGTTCCCGTAGTATTTGAACATAAAACAGCACAGATCGTGGTTATCTCTAAGAATAGTGGGCCAGATCAGGTTGTCGATTGGGTTGATTTTGCTATGCTTCAGGTGCCTGATACCACTGATGTACGGTGGAATTTATATACTGGGGATCTAGCCAAGTACGATTCTATTACAAATTCATATTCCCCTATAAACTCACTTTTGTCCAGTCAGACTGTTATGAATAGCTCAGGGTTATTGTCAACTCTTTCTGTGCTACCTCTAGAATACGATGGATCACTTGATTTATATTTAGAAATGAAGATGCATGATGTTACTTCTTCCGATAGTCTTTCCGGATTTTCTGTGAGTCTAGATATTCCAGATGGGAAACTGCTTGCAGGAAATGCATATTACTATACTGTGAACTTTGAAACTGATACCGTTTATGTAGGGGATGTTGAGATTAATTCCTGGGTGGAGGTCGATCTTGATGGTAACCCTCTTTATCCTTCAATTATATACGATTGATTTATGAAACGAACTCATCAATATATACTGACCATTTTTCTTTTATGTTTGTCACTATCTTGGTTAACGAGTTGTAGTAAGGATAGAGTGTATATCTACGTCGAGGATGAACTTAACGATTCGCTGAGCTATCCAAATATTGATACTTTATCTACTTTTTCTTCTCTTACTTGTAGTATAGCGCAATATAAAGTCTACTCTTTCAACAGTACAACTGTCGATATGCCATTGTCTTATGAGCCCATATCGAAAGATGTATTCATTAATATATTTGTATATCATAGTGAAAAAGACCCTAGTGAATGGGCTTGGAACTATATGAGTGTTTATGTAGCATCGAAAATAGGTGTGATATATCCTATTTATGACCGAATGAAGCTAAAAGATGGTGAATATCGGTTTTATGCATTGTCAACAGATGTAACCAATGACGATAAAACTCCGGTAATCAATCCTCAAACTGGCTTAACAGAGTATTTATACAATGATGAGGCTTATTATTGGTGGGAGAGTGAAGTATTACAGCTGTCGCATCTTGAACCTCGATCAGTGGTAATAAAACTACAACCGTTGTGTCCTCTTATATACTTTAAGGTAAAGGGGATAAGAGATAATAGGACGATAAAATCCTTGCACATATCAGCACCCACTACAGATCAATCTACATTGTCTATCAGTTCAGGAATGATATCTCATGCCACAAGTACTACCGGAATGGTAGCTTTTGATGTCTTAGAGAATGTAGCGAAAGTTAATATTCTTCCGCTGATATCTTATGTACCTTTAAATTTAACGATAGTAGAAGAATATAATGGCGAACGCAAAGAATATAACAAGAGTGTACGCCAACCCACTGGAAACCTTTTTCAAGGTGGCTATCAGTATAACTACATTATAGACTTAGAGGCTGATACAGTAATTGCGCAATAATGTATGAATATGAAGAATGATATGAACATAAAAACATCACTAGCAGGTAGCAGAACCTTTATTTTGCTACTAGGGCTCATGATGCTACTTTTTGCCTGTGTAGACAATAAATTTATTATTGATGATTATCGTCGTATTCCCAACTCAAAAGCAACGAAGAATGTCGTTTATTTTCTACCTCGCATAGAGAGTAAATTTGCAACGCGTACGCTTTCTCCATTTCCGGCATATTGTAAAGTTAAGATATTCGCCTTCAATGCTTATGGCACTCAAAGGTCTATCTCGTCTCCAGTATACCGTTCCTTAGAACCGGGTACTCTATCTCCCTCACAAACCCCCATGACTTTAATTAATGGAACTTACGATTTCTATGCCGTGTCACTCAAGGAAGATTCGTTGCCACCAACATTTACAGATAATATTGCAATAGGTTTGGAGAATAATAAAGATTACCTATGGTGTGGCATATCAGATCAAATGATTGACCAAAATGGAACTACTATTCCAATTACTTTTAACCATGTGGCTACACAGATTGTTGTGAATATCGTCAATCAGGATACCCTTAACCCCGTGACTTCTATACATGATGCTTGGGTTACCAATCCACAAATTACCAATGATGTGACATGGGATTTGACTACTGGTGTTATCTCCCCAGCTGACACTTTATCTTCTACCGGAGGGTTAATGCAGATAAATGGTTTGACAACCTCTTATATTATGGTACCGATAGTGATGAAGAATGGAAAACTACCCTATTTAGCGGTTGTAACTCTACAAGAAGGTGAGACTATGTCATGCAATGTGGATATACCTTTTCCTGAGGATGGATATCTTTCTGGGCGTTCCTATAATTACGATTTATATTTTAATGCCGACTCGATAATATTAGTTGATGCTGAAGTGGATGCATGGAACGATGTAACTGTATCAACAGATATCGAAAGCGATAATTAGAAAATGATGAAGTATCTATTAAATATAGTGTTTTGTAGTTGGCTTATGCTGTTTTGGGGAGCATGTGCCGGAGATACTTATCGTATCGGCATAGAGGAGATTATTGTAATAGATAGTATCGGGAATGATTCAGTTTACACCTCTAATTTACTGTTTTTTGGCACTGTGGGCAGTCATGCGGATGTATTCGGGAGCAGAAGTGATGAGACAGAGTCATTGCCCAATGGCTGTCATGTTACTGTGTATGTTTATCAGCAAGATAGTACGCCTCAAAATGCTAATGTATATAAACAAATGTCTTTCGTTATACAGAATTCGGGCTATTTTACCCCCGTCTACAATGTTGCGCGATTAGATCCAGGTGTATACAACTTATATGCCGTTTCTGTTTATAACTCTACAACTGACCAAATACCCAATTTTGACTTAGATAGGAGTGGGGAAGCGACAGGTCTTCAAGTGGGAATGGATTATCTTTGGTGCTCAACGCAAGGAGTAGAGTTGACACCTGGAAATGTGCAAATATTGGACATCTACTTTCAACACGCCGCTTCAAAAATAACAATCGACTGTGTAGGTGGTTATGGATATACGGTAAGCTCGGTAGAAGAAGTAGTAATGTATTCTCTCGATACTTCTGCGACGACTTTCCAGCTGGCCACCGGCTATATATCACCTGTAACTGATCTCGCATCGGGTGAGGTTGATCTAACTATTGATGGGACAACAGCCTCCATAGATATCCCACCATTCAATACAAGTAATTATTACTCACTGGGGTGTTATGCTTATATAAACTTCGAATATGCCACAGGAGGATGGCTTAGCTTTGATCTGCCAACTCCAGATAGTGGGGCTTTTCTTGCCGGCTATAACTATAATTACACTGTTGAGTTTACGCCGTTTAGCACACGTACCGGCGAATCTTCACCAAAAGCTAGGCTCACCTCAGTCAGTCCGCTATAACACTTGATGCAGTGCATAGGGCTATGCACTGTGGTGCGCACGGCTATTGACAAGAGTACATAGCCCTATGTACTAGGCTGAGAAGCCTTTGCCACCAAACTATGGATTGCTAGTTGGAACAAGCTTTATATAAGTGATTTCACTGTTTGTGCCTATTCGTATCGGGAAAGACACGGCACCCGATCCTGCCGATACGTATATCTGCATATCTCCAAACTGATACATCCCGTGATTGTATTTATGCGTCCTTTTTGCGATGAGGCTGAAAGGAAATAGTTGACCGTTGTGCGTGTGGCCTGCTAGAAGCAAGTCTCCGCCTTTAGGTTCCATATATTCCACTCCTTCGGGGCGGTGGTGCAGCACTACAGTAGGACGGTTTTTCTCTATGGGTAACTCGTTCATTACCTCATCCACGGTTTTACCCCCTTCGGTAGTATATTTTTTCGACGATAAACTATCTGCCGGCATGTTGTCTAGGCCAATGATTTGTAATTCCCCAAGATTGGCTATCTCATTGCGTAGCACTATCACATTGGTCTTTTCTAATTCTTTTATTACTTCATCAACACCGGCGTGTTCATCGTGATTACCTAATACAAAATAGTGAGGCATAGTCAATCTGTTGAATGATTCGAGTACATTACTCTTTTCGTTAAAGTGAACTTTTGCTTCGAATAAGTCGCCTGTATTGAATACTACATCAGGATTTAGTTCTATCACCTTTTCTACAATACTTTCCAGTTGTCGTTCACCATAGAAGTTGCCCAGATGTATGTCGGTAATCAGTGCAGCCGTCACCTCTTTTGTAAGCCCCTTAATCGGTACGGTGATGTTTACTACCTGTACATCGAAAGCATGCACCATGCCATAGGCAACAAATGCTATGGCTATCAAGCAGCTAAGTACTGCTCGTGGCCATCTCTTAAGGCCAAGAGCGAGATTGAGTAACGATACAAATAGCGATGACAGAATTACACTGCCCAAACAGACCAATGAGAAGAAGCTGATATTATAGAGCATGCTGCCTAGTTTAGTGGGGGATAGGAACAAAAGTGTACTCCCCATCACTGCAAGCGCGGTGAAAATGGCTAATAAGATAAGTGTCCACCAGAAACTGATGTTTTTAAAAAGTTTGGTGATACGCTGGGTCAGATAGAATATCCCTCCCGAAAGGAGGATGATGGATATGATTAGCATTACTGTTCTCATATGGATTGTTAGGTTATTAGTATAGACTATTATAACTTTTAAAGCCGACGTATTGTTCTCTAGCCAACATTGACTCTAATTTTTATTGAGCTAAAATAATCACTTTTTAATCAATAAATGATATATTTGTGTTAGTAATCCATTTTAAAAAATGTACTATGAGAAACTTGACCCTTCTTTTATGTTGTCTGTTGTGTTCGTTTTCGTCTTTTGCAGCAGATAAAGTGATTCAGCTTTCAAAACCCAATATGCAGCGTCAGGGCAGTGTGATGAAAGCATTGAGCGATCGCCAGTCTACACGCGAGTATTCTACGAAGGCTCTTTCCAATCAAGACTTGTCCGATTTACTTTGGGCTGCCAATGGCATCAATCGTCCCGAGAGTGCCAAACGTACAGCTCCATCAGCACTTAACAAGCAAGATGTGGATGTTTATGTGGTGATGCCGCAAGGAGTCTATCTCTATGATGCAAAAGCGCATCAACTCAATCTAGTGGCCGATGGCGATTATCGCGCTGCTGTGGCTGGTCAACAAACTTGGGTTACTGATGCTCCTATTTCGCTTGTTCTAGTTAGCGATTTAAGCCGTTTTGGAGGAGATAATCAATCTCGCTTTGCTACAATGGGAGCTGTCGATGCAGGAATAGTCTCTCAAAATATCTCCCTATTTTGTGCTTCGGCAGGATTGGCCACAGTGCCAAGAGGCTCTATGGATGCTGCTGCCTTGAAAAAAGCCTTGCAACTCAACGATAGCCAACTATTGATACTCAATCAGCCGGTGGGCTACTTTAAATAAGAAAATATAAATGCCGATAACTGTTTTTTGGGAAGACAGTTATCGGCATTTATTTGTTTTGAAATATTGCTTCTGTTTATTTCAGAAGAAACTCTTCTATGATTTTCTCGTAGGTAGCTTTATCGGCTGCACCACGCAATATTTGAGGCTCACCCTCCATAGGAATAAATACAAATAATGGTATGCTAGATGCATTGAACAGCGAGGCCAACTCTTTGTTATGGTCTACATTTACTTTATAGATTACTATCTTACCTGCATACTCGCTAGCTAGCTCCTTCATGATGGGCATTGTAACACGGCAAGGTGCACACCAATCTGCATAAAAATCGATGATTGCAGGTTTATTGCCAAGATATTTCCACTCCTTGTTCTTTTCGTAGTCAAACACATCTTTGATGAACATTGCTTTGTCCATTTGTACCACTTCAGATTTCTCTTTATCCTGTTGAGTGATCTCACCACCAGGTAAGTGCGCAGAAAGTGGCAATGTGATAAACAGTGCAAATAGTGCAATGATTGTTGAGCTTAATACTTTTTTCATATTATCGTTTCTTAGTTAATACTAATTGCTATGCATCTATGTATTTTTACTGCCATAGATGAGGTTTTAAAGATAGAAAAAATCTTTTTTGCTACACAGCTATTGCATCTAAAACAAAGAGTTTAAGGTAAAATAGTTAAATGTGGCGGTTCAAAATCTCCATTAAGCTATCTGCTGGCATCATTCCCGATTGTCTCCACAATATTTCGCCATTCTTGAAAATGATTAAAGTAGGTACCGACTGTATGCCATACTGGCGAGCCAATGGTTCATACTTATCGATATCAATCTTTATGATACGAGCTTTATCGCCTATTTGCGATTTTACATCTTCTAATATAGGTTTCATGGCCTTGCAAGGGCCACACCATTCGGCAAAGAAGTCTACTAAAACTGGGGTCGATGATTGAATCACTTCGCTAAACTTTTCCATACAATATTTTTTTATAATGATCACTGATACGATTGGCTATTCTGCTATATTGGCAGTACTGACTAAACACCATCTCACCCCAATTTGTTCACACTATTGTCATTGCTAGTTCACATATCCGAATTAAATAAATCCTTATTTTACTGCACGTTAAAACAATGCAACAACGTAATTGTTATAAACAATAAACAGGATAACAAGATGAAATTTTTATTTATAGTTCAAGGAGAAGGAAGAGGGCACCTCACACAAGCCTTAGCGCTTGAGGAGATGTTGTCCAGCAATGGGCATCAGGTGGTAGAGGTGCTAGTGGGTAGAAGTACTACTCGCCGGTTGCCGGGTTTCTTTAATCGCAACATTCAGGCACCTGTCAAACGTTTCATCAGCCCTTATCATCCCTATGTGGAAGAAGAAATAAAGAATCAACAAGGAGTTGATTTTTTAGATAATCTATGGCTCATTCCGGAGTACTATCGTAGTATGCGCTATATATACCGTAGAATAGAAGCTAGTGGAGCCGATGCAGTTATCAATTTCTATGAGCTATTGACTGGCTTGACTTATGCTTTATTCCGTCCAACCATTCCTTATGTTTGTGTGGGCCACCAATACTTATTTCTACACTCTGCCTTTAAAGCACCGGATTGTAGCAATATAGATCAGTTTATATTAAATCTATATACCAGATGCACTAGTCTACGTTCAGCTAAGCGTTTGGCACTGTCGTTTGTAGAAATGCCTACCGATGAAGCTGAAAATATAATGGTAATTCCGCCTTTGTTGCGAAGAGATGTTACATCAATGATACCCGAAGAGGGCGATTATATTCAGGGTTATTTGCTTTTCAACCGTTTTGCCAGCCAAGTAGAGGCTTTCCATAATCGTCATCCTGATGTGTCTCTTCATTTCTTCTGGGACAATATAGATGCCGACGATGTCAAGATAGTAGATCAGCAGTTGAATTATCATCAAATAGATGATTTGAAGTTTATGGATATGATGGCTAAGTGTAAAGGCTTTGCCACAACAGCAGGATTTGAATCGATATGCGAAGCTATGTATTTGGGAAAACCTGTGCAGATGATACCTACGCACATTGAGCAACAATTTAATGCTGCTGACGCGTCTCGATCGGGTGCGGGTATCGTGTCTGACCAATTCGAAATAGAGCATTTATTAGACTTCGCCGATACCTATCAAACCAATCAAGAGTTTATCTACTGGGTGAAAAGCTGCGAGCGACTTATTCTAGAAAAAATAGAGGATACAGTGCGCTGGAATGCTCGTTCAGATTTTCAAGAAATATCGGATTGCATTACAGCCTAAGACAATAAAAAAAGTCTGCAAGACATTTCAAACTTGCAGACTTTTGTTTATTATATGGGGTATAGATTACTCTACGATATCCATCTCTTCGATAAGATGAGATGCACCCGCAAATTTGTCGATGATGAACAATGTGTAGCGAATATCTACACAAGCTGCGCGTTGCGACGATGGGCGGAAGGCGATATCACCTGTTAAGCCTTCGTAGTTGCGGTCGAAGCCGGTACCAATCAACTCACCTTTACTATTGAACACAGGACTACCCGAGTTTCCACCGGTATTGTCTGTGTTGATGATAAAGCAAACCGGCATCTTGCCATTTTCCATAGCGTAGTTGCCAAAGTCTTTGTTGAGGTAAAGCTCTTTCAACTTGGCTGGAACTACAAACTCCCAATTAGTAGGATCTTCCTTCTGCATTACTCCATCAAGAGTAGTGTAGTGAGCGTAAGTCACTCCATCTGCAGGTTTGTAAGGAAGTACTTGCCCATAAGTCAAACGCAATGTAGAGTTAGCATCAGGGTAGATAGGCTGACCATTATCTAGCTTTAGATTCATCATCCCATTGACCCAAACTTTATGTGCTGCATCATAGTTCTTGTTAGCCTCTTGCATGGCCATTGCAGTTTTAGCAAGTCCACCAAGAACAGAGTGTTTGAAAAGAATCATCCAATCTTTTTCCAATTGGTTCAGATTAGGACGTTTCATAAACTTATCGAAGTTTTTGCGGCTCCCGAAGATTGAATTGGCAAACATCGACTCGACGAACCCATCGCTATTACCTTTGAAACGTGTATTGATTACATCGAATATAGTAATACGCTCACCTTCAGGAATGTATTCCATATAAGTCTTCAGCATCTCTTTACCTACTTTTTTCTCCACTTCAAGGTAAGGTACGCTATTGAAATAGGCATCACCTTCTACCTGTAGTTTTTCCAAGGCAGCATCTATATTCTCTCGGTTTTTAGATTTCAAAGCTGCTTCTAGCTCATTGATACTAGCTACGGGAATCTTCATAAAGTCTAGCGCTGTCACCAAAGCTTCGCTTATGGCTTGTTGGTGATACATAGGTTGACGACGCTGTGCAACAATACCTCTAATTTGGTCGAATGCTTGCTGATATGAGTTATCGCCTAGTTCACGACCTTTTGCAAGCAATTGCTCTTGCTGATTGCGTTTGGTATCTAGTACGTTCAGTTTTACCAATCCTTCGTTCATGCCAATAGCATTCTTCCAGTAGTTAGCCGATGAGGCATATTTGCTGGCATAGTGAATACGCACAGCAGGATCGGCAAGCATCTCGCTCATCAATATCTCTTGGCGTTTACCGCGTACATTGTCGCGCATAAAGTTGACAGTTTGCATACGCTCTTCCACCTCGTCAGAAATCATATAGCGCCAGTTACGTCCTGGGAAACCCATAACGAAAGCAAAATCGCCTTCTTGAATACCTTTAGGGTTGATTTTAATATGCTTCTTTACCTTTAAAGGAACGTTATCTTCCGAGTAATTAGCAGCCTTACCATCCTTATCACCGTAGATGCGGAATAAAGAGAAGTCTCCTGTTTGGCGAGGCCACATCCAGTTGTCAGTATCGGCACCAAATTTACCAATTGACGAAGGAGGTGCACCCACCATGCGAATATCGTTGTATACTGTTTTTACAAACATATAATAGCGATTTCCACCATAGAAAGCTTTCAACTCGAGTTGAGTAAAAGGACCTACTTCGATTCCTTTTTCTGCTGCAAGTCTTTCGGCTACCTTCTCCAGATAGTTTGGTGAAAGATAGTTAGTGCCGTTAGGGTCTTCATCCTTAGCTAGCTGTTCCACCACATACGGAGTTACATCATAGATGCTGTCGATAAAAGTAACGTATAGACCTTCACAAGGAAGCTCCTCGCTACGGTTCATAGCCCAGAATCCATCAGTAAGGTAGTCGTTTTTCACGCTACTGTGCTTCTGAATTGCTCCATAACCACAGTGATGATTGGTCAACAATAGACCCTCGGACGAAATAATCTCCGCTGTACAGCCACCACGGAAATGAACCACAGCATCCTTCAATGAGATGCCATTGGCACTATACACATCTTCGATGGGTATCTCTAATCCCATCTCGCGCATCACGGCAGCATTCTGTTCGTGTAGGTCGGTAAGCATCCACATCCCTTCGTCGGCACGTGCGGCCAACGAAGCGATAGTTAGTAGAGTTAATATAATTCCTTTTCTCATTCTACGATAGTCATTTCTTCGATCAAGTGGCCGCAGTTGCCAAGCTTGTCAAGGATGAAAAGAACGTAACGAATATCAAGGTTGATACAACGTTGCAAATCGTTATCGAAGTTGATGTCACCGCTCAATGATTCCCAGTTGCCATCAAACGCACAGCCAATCAACTCGCCTTTGCTGTTCAATACAGGGCTACCCGAGTTACCGCCGGTGATGTCGTTTGTCGATAGGAAGCAAACAGGCATTTCACCGTTTGGCATAGCATAGTTGCCAAAGTCCTTGTTTAGAATCAACTCTTTCAACTTAGTTGGTACATGGAACTCACGGTTGTTAGGATCTTCTTTTTCGATGATTCCATCGGTAGTAGTATAGTAATTGTAGTACACACCATCGCGTGGGCTATAAGGCTTTACTGTACCGTAAGTCATACGCAAAGTGAAGTTAGCATCTGGGTAAGAGGGAGTAGGAGATTTCATCTCGCCCAAACCACGAATGTAAGTCTTGTGAAGTGTCAATAGTTGCTCGTTAGCCAAGGCAAGGCTGCTCTGTAGAGCTACTAACTTCTCGAACTTATTGCGCGAATAAACGGTCAATAAATCTTTGTCGATAGCTTTCACAGTAGGCTTCTTGATAAACTTGTCAAAGTTGGCTTGATTAGACATGATAGAGTTATCATACATATCATCAATAAAACGGTTGTAGTCGCCTTTGTACTCAGTGTCAATGATGTTGTAGAAAGCAGGACGTTGATCGGCAGGAACAAGATTAGCATAAAGTGGGAAGAGAGCTTTAGCCACTTTGCGATCTACTTCGTGATCGTAATCTTTGTTGTGAATACGGCTGTAGATTTTCTTTAGCAAATCAATGTTAGCGTTTACTGCAGAATCATTCTTGTTGCTAAGGGCTTCTTTCAACTGTCCCATCACTTCGTAAGATACACCAAATTCAATAGCAGCAAAGAACGTTTCGGTAAGCATAGACAGCTGATATCTAAGTGGGGCAGTGATGCCTACAGCGTCATCAATCTCTTTCACTACAGTTTGATAGGCAGCATTGTTTTGGGCTAGAGCATAAGCAGCAAAGTTCTTTTCTAGTTCGGCCTTAGTTCCCAATACATCATTGTCAACAATTGCTTTGTTCATACCGATAGAGTTCTTCCAATAGTTAGAAGATCCAGCATATTTGTTAGCATATTGGATACGTGTTTTATCACTAGCATCCATTGCTTCTTTCAACACTGCAAGACGAGCTGTACGAACATCGATTCGTGGATTGTTGATAGAGTTCATACGCTCTAACACTTCCGATTGAGTAAGATAGCGGCTAGTGCTTCCTGGGAATCCCATTACCATAGCATAGTCGCCCTCTTCAACACCTTTCAAAGAAATAGGCAAGTGTTTAGGAGTTTGAAGGGGTGTGTTATCAGCGCTATAAGAAGCTGGGTTGCCATCAGCATCAGCATATACGCGGAAGATAGAGAAGTCGCCAGTGTGACGTGGCCACATCCAGTTGTCTGTTTCACCACCAAATTTACCTACTGATGAGGGAGGAGCCGCTACCATGCGTACGTCTGGGTAAACTTTCTTGTAGAACATATAGAACTTGTTGCCGGCAAAGAAAGGCAATGCTTGTGGTACGATACCTGGTTTGCCATTCAAGTCGCTAGCAGCCAAAAGCTCTTTAGCCAAACCGTTAAGGAAAGTAGATGAGAAAGACTCTGCTTCTGTTATCTCCTTTGCTGCTACTTTAGCATTTACTAAGTCTGTAATATCTTCGATGCGCTCGATAAAAGTAAACTCAAGTCCTGGTGTTGGCAATTCTTGCTCTCTGTTGAGTGCCCAGAAGCCATCTGTCAAATAGTCGTGCTCCACTGAGCTGTGTTGTTGGATAAAACCGTAACCGCAGTGGTGGTTGGTCAAGATAAGACCTTCAGGAGAAATTATTTCACCGGTACATCCGCGGCCAAAGATACCTACAGCATCTTTTAATGATACACCGTTAGGATTGTAAAGCTCTTCTGCTTCGAGCTCCAAACCTTGTTTTTTCATCATGTCGATTGCATTTTGTTGTTGCATCATCTGCAGCAGCCACATGCCTTCGTCAGCTTTGGCTGTACCGATTACAAACACTGTTAGCATCAGTGCGAATAGTCTCAGTCTGTTCATAAATCTAATATTTGATATTTAAATGATTGTTTTTCTTACTTCAAGAAGGTATATGTTAAGTAATAGTTTCTTTTTGACTAATATTATCAAAACCAAATCGCAAAGTTAATTATTATGGTTGATAACTATTCTCAAAAACGTAATGTTTATAAGCTCTATTCTAGAAAAGAACTATTAGAATCTTTAAATAGTGATAAAATGCTTCTACGAAATAGCAAACATTTGTATGTTTGTAGTAAATCAAACATAATAATTAATTCCTGTGAATAAGCCATTGCTACTTTTATTATGTGTGCTTCTAGCTTCGTGCACACGCTCTTATAAAATATGTGGTCATTCTTCTTATAGTAAAATGGATGGTTATGTAATTCAACTCAAGACTCTTCAAGGTGGGGAATGGGTTGGATTGGATTCGGCTGAAATTGTGCATGGAGAATTTGCAATGAATGGCCGATTGGATAGTTTGTGTATGGCAATGCTTTTTATCAAAGATACTCCTATACTACCTGTTGTTTTGGAGAAAGGACAAATTGATATTGATATAAGCAACAATCATACCGCCGCATCGGGTACACCCTTGAACAATGCATTATATCACTTTTTTGATAAGCAGCATCGGTTGGAAGCAAAGATGAGCGAACTCGAAATAACCTATTCTAATAATACAGCTGCATATGGCGGTTCTAATATCACTCAGCAGCATCTTGATGAAAAGATGGACCTTCTGCTCCAAGAAATGAACACTTGTGTGCATAGTTTCATATTGGAACACGCCGACAATGTTTTAGGACCTAATGTGTTTATGATGTTGTGTGGATCATTGCCATACCCTATAATTACTCCGGAGATTCAAGTCATACTAGATGATGCACCCTGCTCCTTTAAGAAGAATTGGATGGTGGCTAAGTTTATCAAAGAAGCCGAAGAGAACAAGGTAGCTCTTGATGAGAGTGTTCATCTGTCTGCTGATGCTGAGCTTTTATATCAATAAATTATCTCTCCAATATTTAGCAATAACTGATAATAATAGATTTGGTAATTAATCTGTTCTTGGAGCAATAGTAGCGAGCTGTTTATAGCATTTGTACCGCTGGTGATAAGCTCTAAGTTGGTAATGGCTCCGGCACTGTAGTTGGTTTTGGCTTGCTCATACGCTTGAGAGGCCACATCTTGTTGAATCTTCAATTGATCTACTTTGGCCCACGCCGAAACTAATGATAGGTAACTATCGGCCACTTGAGTAGTAATCTCTTTTTTGGCCGACTCAATTGCAGTCAAGGCTCTCTCTATTTCTACTTTTCCTATAGCTTTTTGTTTATTTCGACGCCCACTTTCATATATTGGTATATGCAGAGTTGCTCCTATTGAGTAGTTGAAACGCATTTCTCCCAATGTAGGTTCATAACCGTTTTTGAATCCCGCAGAAGCTCCTGCACTTAAAGTAGGGTTGTAACTTCTTACCGTAGTTTCTAGATCACGTATGGCTATGGCATGGTTTTTATAGACCAGCTGCATCTCTATCCTATTTAGTAGTGCAAAGTCAATCAATTCCTTTAATGTTCGCTTTTCTTGCATATGAGGGAAAGATATTGGGAGTAAAGTTTCGTCATTGATGAGAGTATCGGCTAAAAGGCTAAGGGTTACGTACTGTTTCTCCTTTGCTGTTTTTAGTGCGATAATGGCTGTTTTAACTCCGTTGTATTCGGCATTCGTATTGAGATAATCGAAATTTGTGGCCGATCCGGAGTTTCTTTTCACCTCTGTTTGAGCCAACAAACGTTCGTAATCTATTAGCTGCCTCTCTTTGATATCAATTGATTTACGGGCATAGGCAGTCATATAATAACTGCTGATGGTTTGTAATGTCAGACTCTGCATTACTTGTTGTTGTTGCAGTAATGCAACTTCTTCTTTAATTCGAGCTGACTCTATACTCGATTTAGTCTTTCCAAAATCCCATATCAGTTGGTTGAGAGACAACCCTAGCTGTGCGTTATGGTTGGACTGGATATGTATTGTTCGCTCGTCTAAAGTCAGCTTAGAAATAGGATTCATAAATAAGTAAGATGCTACACCCGAAAGACTTGGCAAGTAGGCCGATTCCACTAATTTAGTTTGCAGGCGAGCTGTGTTGACTGCTTCTTGTGCTTGTTGCACAGTGGGGTAGGTGGCGAGTGTCCTATTTATCGCCTCATTCAGATTAAGTGTATCTGCTGACTGTTGCGTATACACGTTTCCGTAGATGGAAAGGAGTAGACTAAGCAGTACTAATCTATGATATATTCGTTTTTTCTGTTTCATATTCTGTTAAGTTTTAATCTGATTTTTTCGTTTGATGGAGATAAAGAATACAGGAATTATAGCTATCAAAGTAATGATACACCCAATAAGAAAATTATCGTTTAATCCGCTTATATAAGATTCGGTTTGGAGCCACTGCACAAGATAACTCTTCGCTTCAGAGGCTGCGCTTATTGAGTTCTCAGATCCTGTACTGGAGAAAAAATGAGACAACTTTGATACAGCTTCTTGATAACTTTCCCCTGTATAATTGATCTCTTCAGAATAAATCTGTGTGTGGAAATTGCGTCTGATAGTAAGCATATAAGTAAAGTAACACACGCCAACGCTTCCACCAACCTGGCGGATAATATTTGTCACACTAGAGGCTTGTGCCATCTGTGGTTGCGATATACGCTCCAACGAAAGGTTAAGCAGTGGCGGGAAGAGTATGCCCATACCTACACCCCTAAGTATTAAACTGAAAACGATATAGCTGTGATCGGTTTGGAGTGTAAAACTATTATTTAATAGGAAACTAATGGCCAAAAGTGACAATCCTACAATAATAATTATACGTGCATCAATATACTTGGTAAGGCGCATAGCGGTAGGTGCAGCAATGGCTTGAATCAGTCCGACCGGCAAGAATACTAGCCCAGCATCGAATGCTGAGTAACCTAGTGTGTCTTGCATATAGAGGGGAATAAGAAAGGTACTACCAAACATGCCTACAGCAAAAACGAAGATTACGAAGTTGCAAAAGCTGAAATTCCTGTCCTTGAAAAGGTGTAGATCGATAAGTGGATTCTTAGCCGTGAGTTCAAAATAGATGAATAGAATGAATGCTACCGCTGATATCCACATGCACGTCATTACTGTGACACTGTTCCACCCTTCAGGGTTTGTTGATGAATTAACTTGTGACAGCCCATACAGAAAAGCCGGTATATAGATGGAGGAAGTGATGAATCCCGGCAGGTCGAACTTTAATAATTTCTCTACAGGATATTTATGCATTATGATACTAGTAAATATAATGGCAAAAATACCGATGGGTACATTGATGTAGAAGATGTAGTTCCAGTTAAAATTGTCTACAAGATATCCTCCAATCATTGGACCGAATGAAACGGATGCAGCAGATGCTATGGTCCAAAACCCCAAAGCCATACCTCGCTCTTGGGGTGTAAATGTGGTGGTGACAATAGACATGCCCACCGGCATTAGTAGACCTCCGCCAACACCTTCTATTATTCGCCAAAAGATCAGTTCGTTAATCGAAGTGGAGTTGCCGCACATAAACGAGCCAAATACAAAAATAACCATCGATATGATGTAGAGATTCTTGTAACCAAAACGATTGGAGAGCCATCCCGTGGTAGATAATGTAGTAGCCATTGAAAGCATGTAGCCGCTCAATATCCACTGTGTGGTGTTCATTGATGAACCTAATGTACCCATGATAACCGGAAGTGCGGTGTTTACAATAGTAGAATCGAGTACAACCATAAAGGTTGTAATCATCACATTGAACAAGGTTAACCATTTGTAACCTTGACTAGTGCCCGATGCAGTCAATGTTTGATTTATCATCGCTATTCTTTGATGATTTTCACGGTAGCCGACATTCCGGAGACAAGTTTCATGTTGCTTTTCTGTTTGGCATCGCCTTCAACGCTATCAACAGATATTTTCATAGGTATTCGTTGAGTCACTTTGGTGAAGTTGCCAGATGCGTTGTTGGGAGGTACTAAGGCAAACTCTGAAGCTGCATTATCTCCTATATAATAGATGTGCCCATAGAAAGTTAACTTGCTATAAGCGTCTAGTGTGAATTTGGCCTTCTGATGTAGATGGACATTGCTAAACTTAGTTTCTTCTAGATAGACAGCGACCCATATATCGTTGCCCTTGTTTAGCGTAAAAACGGTTTGTCCGGCATTAATCATATCACCCTGTAGGCTCCACCTTTTACCAATGATGCCATCCGCTGGCGCGGTCACTGTATAATAAGATAAATCAGTAGTTTGAGTCGCGACATTCGCTTTGGCCGATTCAGCAGTACGAATGGCAGCTTCTATATTGGCTCGCTCCGATTGGATGCGGTTTTTGGCTATCTCTATTTGTAATACAGCAGATTGCCAACTTTCTTCTAATGTTTCAAGTGACTCTAAGGTTATGGCATCGCCTTGATATTGAGTTTTAGCACGTTCATAGTTTTTTTTACTCAATCCCTCGGCAAGCACTGCTAACTCGTAAGACTTCTGCGCTTCACTGAGTGCAGTTTTTGTTACTGCTACTTCCGCTATCGATTGTTCAAATTGTGCCTCGGCTTGCAAGCGGCGCGACTCCATTGCTTCACTCTCTAACTCAAATAGTGGTTGGCCTTTTTTTACCGTGTCGCCTTCATGGACCAACAGCTTAGAAATGCGTCCACTAACCTGTGAGGCTACATCAATTCTGTATGAATCGAGATTGGCATCATCGGTGCTTATATATTTGTTGTAGTTTAGCCACCATACCACAGCTGCTGCAATGGCAATTATTGATATAGCGATTAAAAGGAATGTCCTCTTTTTACTTTTCTTAGGTGCTGCAGTTTGTTCATCCATAATGTTAGTTTATTCATAAGTTCTATTAGTTTAAAACAATGTTAAATGGATATGGTTCGATAGCAAGATGTCTTATCTTTATAATATTGGTTTTGCTGATTTGACTTGCAACTAGTGTTTTCCGTTCAGTCCACTCCCTAGTGGACTATAATCATTCTCCCGATTGACAAAAGTCCGCTACCTAATGGACCACCGTGCATTACCCTATGTACCAATTCGACCATTAATATCCTGCTCGATCATCCACCAATAAACTCCCCTTCGCGCGCCCGCATATAATAAGAGGTATAGCCTATATGTGCCTCAAGTGTTACTGAATAATAAAACCAAAACGCTAACTCTCACACCTGCAAACCTTTGACTATCTCACCCAAACTTATTTTAAAAGAAACTCCCAAAAACATTTGGCCACAGACACAAAACCCTCTACTTTTGCATCCGCTTAGCAAGAGAAGCTAAGTTGAAA
>CAMTOQ010000032.1 GCA_947074205.1 uncultured Bacteroides sp.
TAACTCAAATTTTATGATTCTTAAATGAGTCAACCTTTTCCAGTATAAGACAGATTGTATGATCTTACAACAGCGCTACCCTTTCTTCTCTTCAACTTCCGTACTGGCCACATCATTCAGCCCCATCTTATCGCGAATACGAGTAATGAACTTGCATTTTACTGGGTACTGCATATTGCGGTTGAGGTTGTTGAAGACAAGAGCTACTACAAATAGCGTAAAGGCACCTAGAAGTACGGGGAGGATAAAGAGATAGCCCATTTCGTGGACCTTTTCGCTACCCATAGCGCAGATTAAAGCAATGGCACCGCCAGGAGGATGTAGGGTACGAGTAACCTGCATTAAAAAAATAGCTGTAGCCACTGCTAAAGGGGCCGCGATAAATATAGAATCGGGAAATATCTTAACTACCGAAATCCCTACAAACGCAGAGATAAGATGACCGCCAAACAGATTGCGAGGTTGTACCAATGGACTTTGAAAAGCACCGTAAATCAAGGTACTTGTGGCTCCCATGGATCCAATAAGGAAAAGATTATCTACCTTACTCAAGAAGAAACTCTGATAGAAGGCAACGATGCCTACACCTATAAAAGCTCCGAGATAAAGAAGCAAATCTTTGCGGGGTGAGAAGTTGAACTGCGTCTTTAAAAACGTTAGGAAGTTAGATTCAGTATTACTCATAGATTTATAGCTATTAGGTAGTTAAACTGCAATATCTTTTAGACGATTTATATTCTGGAAGCAAGTCTGATCTTTTATAGCTATGCTTAGGCATTGATGGCGGCAGACTTGCAACAGTGAGCGGATATTGTAGGACTTAGCGGCTATCTTTTCTTCAATGACAGATAGAAGTGATCGCGACAACAATAATGGAAAGAGTTGCAGATCACCTGATGCTTCTTTCCAACAGGCTATTTGTGTGTTACTATCAACACTAAGCAGTTGGCTAATAAGAGGGGAAGTAAGAAAGGGCATATCACATGTCAGAAATAGCATGTAGGGAGTTGAACACTGTTTAAATGCTGTATAAATACCTCCTAAAGGGCCAATATCTGTTATCTCATCGGGCAAACATCTTATCCGGTATTGGGCATATTCGTCACAATTACCACTGATACACACGTCGCAACAGAATGGCTGCAATAGTTCAATGGCACACTGCAGCATTGTTTTCTCTTGTACAGAATACAATGCTTTATTACTCCCAAAGCGTGAGCTTTTGCCTCCTGCTAGAATTACACCGGTTATGTCACTCTTTTCTATCATTGGTTAGGTGATTACAATCTATCAGACGGTAATCGATAAGTCCATAATGCTTAATAAGTTCCTCCAAATGTTGGTAGCGAAACACCATACGCATATCCAAGCCTTTAGCTATGCCATTGCGTATCACAATGTCATAGCCTTCGCTCTTCATCTCCATATTGCCCACCTCGTCTATCCAGATAGGACCTTTACCTTTTAAAACCGCTGCATCCAACCACTCGAAAGCAGTGCAAAAAGCTTTCCTTGAAAAAGCGAAACGGTTGTGCAACCAAATATCTGTATCTTTTAGCAGATGACGATAAGGAATAAGCCGTATAAATGGAATCGTTTCACCATGGGGCGCCAACTCTAAATCGTACCCCAGCCAATGCCCATCGGCATAGACTTTGCGGGCGAAACACCCTACTCCTTTCGGCTCTTTACGATACCAATCTTCTATGTATTTCGTTTTGCCAGAGTTTTTTATTCCTGTGATAATTGTGATCATATTTTAGTCGATTGTGGGTCTGATGGGAAGATCTTATTGCGCTCTAACGGATAACGAAGAGGCAAGCGAATCATGTGCATCAGTTTGGTATATGGGAAAATCATAAATATAAATAATCCATTGACAATATGCAATTTATAGACAATGTTACTTTCTAATATATATTTCCAAGCATCAGGCTGAAACCACACCATGCCTTGCGCCCATTCGTCGAAAGCTAGGTAGTCGGCTAGACTGGAGCGTGTGGTGATGATAGTGCTACTTATACCTAAGCAAATTTGCACTAGTATAAGGATTACAATGAAATAGTCTTGGAAAGAACTTGTCTTGGCAACACGCGTAGAACTGAAACGACGAACAAGCAACATTAGTAGTCCGGCCAAAGCAACGGCAGCAGCTGCAAGACCGATAATGATGGCAAGTATGCGTTTTGTTTCGAGTGGCATAAACCACTCTACAATAAACATAGGTGTGAACAAGCCAAATAGATGACCAAAGAACACTATAATAATACCAAAGTGAAACATGGGACTACCCCACTTCATCAAACCATCCTTTTTTAGGAATATGGTGGAAGTAGCATGAATGGTTTTATCGGAGACAATGCAATGATAGATGACACCGACGAAAAAGACAGCTACGGCAATATAGGGAAGGTAGCCGAAAAATAAGTTGTTTACAAAGTCCATACCTTTTCTTTTTAATTGGTTTCTACCGGCACTGCTCTTTGCGAGAGTGACAGCAATATATCAAATAGATATTTATAGAATACATCTTCTTCGGAAGTCAACTGATAGAGCTTCTCCAGAACAGGTTTTATATCGTTGAGCAACTCATAGGTGCGATAAGGGTCTGACATAAACGAGATATACTCCAGAAACACCGGAATATAGTCGGGTAGCTCGTTGGAAGTCATATCGAACCCCCAACTGCTGTACATCTCTTTAAGGCTGACCATGGCCTGACCCCGTTCCTTTGAATCACCAAATATATGGTCGAAGATATACAGATTGATCTTCTTCGACATATCAAACACATTGACGTAATAGATTTGCCATTCATCGAAAGAGAGTGCACGACAAGCCTTAATGAAGTTTCTTAGATTCTCCATTTGGCTTTCATCTAGGAAATTGTCCTCGGCTATCATCTTCTCTATTTCGGGCAAACTCTTATAAACCTCCACCTCGGGATAGTCTAACAACAATGCCACTATTTTATAGGTTCGCTGCATAAAGTTTTAATCGTATTGATTAGTTTAAATTTTATAATCCTCCAAAGGCATTCCATTCGCCTTCTATGTTTTCTGGATATTCAAATCCACCTTCCGAACGCATAGCAAACAGATCGTTATCATCTTTGTGTGCTGTAGTAGGAATCACAAAGCGATCTTCGTGATTGGCAATTGCTAGCAGATGATACATTTCATCGTACTGTTCGGCAGTTAGATCAAGATTAGCCGGAAGCTCAGGATTGTCTATTCCGTCCACAGTTTGCATACGTTTACGACGACGCAGGGCGATAAGCGTTTCGAGGGCCTTTACGATAGGAGCTTCGTCGCCTGCAGTCAGCATATTGGCTATATACTTCACAGGGATGCGCATCGCATTTACATCGGCAATATATTCTTCTTGTTCCAGCTTGTTCATCTCTTGCAGGATGGGCGACATTGGTGGAATGTACCACACCATAGGGAAAGTGCGAAACTCAGGATGTAGCGGAAAAGCAATATCCCACTCTTTTACCATCTTGTAAACGGGCGACTTCTTGGCGGCTTCGAGGTATTCGTAGCTGATGCCTTGCTGCATAGCTTCATCATAAACTAGCGGGTCGTTTGGATCGAGGAAGATATCTTTCTGTGCTGGATAAAGTTCTTTGGGATCGGTAACCGATACATTCTTCACAATACGTTCTTCATCATAGAGCATCACTCCAATGTAGCGTATTCTTCCTACACATGAGGTTGAGCATGTAGTAGGCAACCCACTCTCGATGAGGGGGTAACAGAATATACATTTTTCCGAACGTTGGCGGCGCCAATTGAAGTAGGTCTTCTTGAAGGGACAACCACTCACACACTCACGCCAACCGCGACACTTATCTTGATCAATCAGTACGATACCATCTTTCTCGCGTTTATAGATAGCGCCAGATGGACAAGAGGCCAAACAAGCAGGATGCAGACAGTGTTCGCAAATGCGAGGTAGGTAGCAGATGAACGAGCGTTCGAATGCCTCCATATCTTTCTGCTCCATATCGTGCAGATTGGGGTCGTTCTTTCTCTGTGCGAAGGTTCCTCCTAGGTCATCTTCCCAGTTGGGTCCGTACTCTATCTTCTCCATCAATTCACCCGAGATCAAGGAGTAAGGACGTGCCGAAGGAACAGTTTTATAGCGCTTACCGCTTTTAAGAGCTGAGAAGTTGAAACTGAACGGTTCGTAATAGTTATCAATAGTGGGCATATAAGGATTGGCAAACAGATCTCCTAAGATTCGAATACGTGAACCTTGTACTAATCCTATCTTTCCATTCTTATCTAATTTCCAGCCGCCTTTATATTTTTTCTGATCTTCCCACTCTACAGGGTAGCCAGGACCGGGCTTAGACTCTACATTATTGAACCAAGTATACTCCACTCCTTCTCGACTGGTCCACACGTTCTTACAGGTCACGGAACAGGTGTGACATCCGATACATTTATCTAGATTCATCACCATGGCTATTTGTGCTCTTATCTTCATGTCGTTATTCTTTAAAATCGTTAGTAACTTCATCTCCCCACTCCACGCTGTCGCATTTGCGCAGAATGACAACTTCATCACGGTTGGCGCCAATGGTGCCGTAGTAGTTTAGACTATACGACAACTGAGCATAGCCACCAATCATATGTGTGGGTTTAGGGCAAAGCCTAGAAATAGAGTTGTGTATACCACCACGGTTGCCTGTTGTAGGACTAAGTGGTACGTTGACCGTACGTTCTTGATTATGATAGAAATATAGGGCGCCTTCGGGGATGCGTTGAGAAACAACAGCTCTACACATGGCAGTACCATTGTTGTTGAGCACTTCCACCCAGTCATTGTCTTTCAGATTAATCTTGGCAGCATCGCTTTCGCTAATCCAGATTACAGGACCACCTCGCCCAAGAGTCAACATCATCAAGTTGTCACTCCAAGTTGAGTGGATGCCCCATTTGTTGTGGGGTGTTAGTAAGTTAAGCGTCAACATATCACCTTTCAGTCCTAGTCGTTCTTTGAGATTGTCGACCTCCTTCTTGCACAATGGTGGTTTGTATACTACTAAGTTTTCACCAAATGCAGAAATCCAAGGATGATCTTGATAGAGCGATTGACGGCCTGTGAGGGTACGCCATGGCACCAGCTGATGCACATTAACATAGTTGGCCGAATAGGTCTGCTCGTTGTTCTCCACACCACTCCAAATAGGCGAAACCAATGTTCTACGAGGTTGTTCCACCAAATCGCGATATCGCATTTGAGTTTCTTCCTGATCGGCAGCTAGGTGCACCAACTCTAGACCTGTACGTCCTTCTAGTGCTTTCCAAGCCTTCACACCCACGGCACCATTGCTCTCTGGCGATAGACTAAGTATAGCTTCTACAGCATCAATATCGGTATCGAGTTTAGGTAAACCTTTCGAGTCACCTTCTTCGAGCACTGTGCCATTGAGCCGCTTAAGAAAATCAATCTCTTGTTGCACTTTCCAAGAGATACCTTTACCACCTTCGCCAAGTGTAGCCAGCACAGGCCCAAGCGAGGTGTAACGTTTATAGGTGTCGGGATAGTTGCGTTCCACCACAGCAATGTGAGGCATATCTTTCCCCGGAATGGGCACAGTATTATTTTCTTTCCAATCTTCTACATGAAGCGGTTCTGATATTTCTCCAGGTGAATCGTGCAACATTGGTGCTAGCACTACATCTTTCTCTACCCCTAAATGGTTAACACAAAGTTCGGAGAACTTCTTCGATAGGTCTTTGAAGAACTGCCAATCCGACTTAGACTCCCATACTGGGTCGATGGCCTGCGAGAAGGGATGGATAAATGGATGCATATCGGTAGAACTGATATCGTTCTTTTCGTACCATGAGGCAGCAGGTAGCACAATATCAGAGTGCAAAGATGAGCTTGTCATACGGTAGTCCACCGTCACTACCAAGTCGAGTTTAGCAGTCGTTTCATCTTTACGCCATTTTTCATATTTTGGTAATGGAAGCCCCATCTCCTCTAAATCTTCGCCCAACACATTGTGCTGTGCACCTAATAGATGCTTCATCACGTACTCCATACCTTTAGCACTACAGCCAATCAGGTTGGCACGCCAGATAAATAAGTTTCGAGGGAAATTATCAGGGTTATCCAGATCTTCGGAGGCCATATAAAGATCGCCTGTATGAAGTTGCTGAGGTACATATTCATTCACATTCATGCCAAGCTTCTCAGCTTCCGCACTAAGTTGAATGGAGTTTTTGTTGAGCTGTGGTGAAATAGGTAGCCACCCTAAGCGCTGCGAACGGATGTTGCAATCGATAAGAGATAAATCTTTCCACTTCTCTTTATCAGCCAATGGTGATAGATGGTCGGTGACCATCACTTTTTCGTAGCGCCATTGATCGCTATGCATATAGAAGTAACTGGTAGAGTTCATCTGTCGAGGTGGACGAACCCAGTCGGTAGCAAATGCCAGCACAGACCAGCCTACTTGCGGACGAACCTTCTCTTGTCCCACATAATGTGCCCATCCGCCACCCGATTGTCCCACTGTGCCGCAAAGCACAAGTAAGTTGATAGCAGAGCGGTAAGTCATATCCGTATTATACCACTGATTGACACCGGCACCTATAATAATCATTGATTTACCTTGAGTCTTGGCCGCATTTTCAGCAAACTGACGGGCCACTGTAATAATCTGATTGGCCGGAACTCCTGTAATTTGTTCTTGCCATGTGGGCGTATAAGGTACATTATCTGTATAGGTTTTAGCTGTTGAAGCATCATCTAAGCCACGATCCACACCATAGTTGGCTACTAGAAGATCGAATGCTGTGGTATAGAAAACAGTACCTTCTTTTGTATCGCATTGCTTCACAGGAACTTTACGTTTCAGTATCGATTCGTGCCCGGAGCTAGTGTAATATGGATTCTTATACTCTTCACCTCCGAAGTAAGGGAACGATACATCGACTATAGCCTCCTTGCAATCCATCACTGATAGAAGTGGTTTGTAGGCTTCGCCATTACGACTATCTTCCCATTTCAGGTTCCATTTTCCATTATCGTCCCATCGACTACCCATAGAGCCGTTGGGTACCACCATCTTTTGGGAATCCTCATCTAGAACAATCGTTTGCCAATCAGCACGATCGACTACTCCTAACTGGTCTCCAAAATCTGAAGCACGCAGCATCATACCCGTTTTGTAACTACCATCAGGTAGTTGTTCCAACTTAACAAGATAAGGTAAGTCAGTATATTTGCGAATGTAAGATTCAAAGTAAGGTGTCTTATTCTTAATATAAAACTCATTAAGAATAACATGCCCCATGGCCATACCTAGTGCGGAGTCTGTTCCTTGCTTAGGAGACATCCAAGTATCGGCAAACTTAGCAGCACCACTATAGTCGGGCGATATTACTACAACCTTCGTTCCTTTATAGCGCACCTGTGTCAAGAAAGGTGAGTCGGGTGTACGAGTTATCGGCACGTTAGATCCCCAAAGCATTAGGTAAGAAGAGTTGTACCAATCTGCACTCTCGGGTACGTCTGTCTGTTCGCCCCACGTCTGTGGTGACGCTGGTGGGAGATCGCAATAGAAATCGTAGAAGCTTAGGCAAGTACCACCGAGCAAACTAAGATAACGCGTGCCCGAAGCATACGACACCATAGAGAAAGCGGGAATTGGAGTGAAACCCACTAACCTATCAGGACCATATCTTTTAATAGTATAAATATTGGCTGCAGCGATCACCTCTAACGCATCATCCCATGACAAACGAATAAAGCCGCCCAACCCTCTCTTGCTTCGGTAGTCTTGACTATTAACTGGGTCGTTCATCACTATCTCCCAAGCCTTTACCGGATCCGAATCAATCATCTTAGCAGCTTTATAAGCCTTCAGCAGTTCGTAGCGAATGATAGGATGTTTTACACGTCCTGAGTTGTAGAGATACCAAGAGTAGCTGGCACCACGAGGGCAACCTCGAGGCTCATGGTTGGGCAATCCTGGGTGATTGCGGGGATAGTCAGTCTCCTGCAATTCCCACGTCACAATACCTTTCTTAACAAATACTTTCCATGAACAAGAGCCTGTACAGTTGACACCATGGGTAGAGCGTACTTCTTTATCGTGCTCCCAACGGAAGCGGTAAAAATTTTCTGAGGGCCGTTTATTGATAAAGTCAGTCTTCTTAACGTTGCTCTCACCGGTTTCGTTCTCTACAAAATATTTCGATTTTCTAAATACTGATTTCATACTATCATTCTAGGTTATGTTTATAGTCTAATCTTTAATTAGCAGGTTGTTTGGAAGAACGCGTAAACAACCACAAGATAGCTAGTCCAATGACGGCCAATATCAAGAAGAGTAGGAATCCCCACGCATACCCCATTTTACCATAACTATCAGCTACTGCTCCCATAAGTGGAGGAAATGCGAATCCACCAAAGGCACCAATTCCTCCAATCCAACCCGAAGCACCACCTACTGCCTTAGGAATATAGACGGGCAGCATCTTGAATACTGCAGTATTATTAATACCCATGGCAAAGGCTATGATAAATGTGCAGATAATAGAAAGGACAATGCTTTGGCTGAAGCCCATACCAATAGCACCGATAGCAATAACTGCCAAAGAGATGAAGCTTAGTTTGCTACCTCCAATCTTATCGGCCAATGAGCCCGTGCTAGCACGAACCAATGCAGACGACATTGAAAAGGCTGCTGTAAGAATACCGCATTGTATATCGCCTATACCGTAGAATTCACGCCAGTAGCTAGGATACCATACGGTAAGTGCCAAGAATCCACCAAAAGTAATGAAGTATAAGATAGTCAGAATCCATGTACCGGGAATACGTGCCGACATGCTGAGACTCTTTTTTACAGAACCCGTAGGGAATAGTTCTTGCCCCTTTGTGAGGGCAACTGACTTGCATTCTTCTTCGCTCACTCCTTTGTTTTTCAATTGGAAATAGGGTGCATTACGAGCAAATACAATATAAATGATTGTACCTACTGCAAGGAAGATACTCCAACACACATAGGCTGAGCCTAATCCGATAGCGGCAATGATAATGGGTAGTAATAGTGCGAAAAGTCCGGGAGCTAATGTACCTATGCCACCAAATAGTCCTGTGGCATAACCTTGTCTGTTCTTTGGGAACCAATAGGATGCCTGGCTAATACCGACCGAGAAAGTGGCCACACCGCATCCCGCCAATAATCCAAACAGTAAAATCAATGGAAATTTACCATCCATTGTGTCAGGATAATGCGCATTGACCAGCCACATCAGACCTGCTACACCAATAACGGCAAGCACCATCAAGATGGCAAAAGGTTTTTTACCGCCCGTTGTGTCTACCCAAGCACCAAAGGGTATACGAAGCAGTGAGCCGGATAGTGAAGGGATAGCTACTAAGATACCAATAGTGGTAGAGCTTAAATGCATAACATCGCCAAACTTGTGTGCAGTTGGTCCAAACAGGGAAACGGATGCCATTCCGAAGAAGAAACCGAGAGTCGCAATCCATAATCCGGATATATGGCTCCCTTTGATGCTAGGTATATTCATTTTGTAAACTTTAAAGTTCTTTCCTTCAATATATAACTTCTAAAAAGGAAGAAAGTTCAGTTTACAGAGAGTTTACTACTCTACAAAGTGTCAGCCACAGTTTAACGACTGTTTGAGTGGTATTTAATCAGTTATTAAATGATTTCGGTTATCTTGAATATGCGATTGATGTCCATGCGAAGCACTCTAAGTCCACGTTCTAGTTTGGATAGTTCTTCCGGAAGCTGATCATTGACGAAAGCACGATTCTCATCAGTATATTCTACTTCCCATCCTTTGCCTTCTTTATTCACAAAGAAGAAACGCAGTCTGTCGCCATACTCTAGCTTTAATTGCTTTCTACCGAGAGTAAAACCCGTAGCAAACATCATCCCGTCTAGTACGCAATTGGCTTGCTCGGCAGTGACGGTGTAGTCGTATGTATCTTCGCCACGTTCCCAAATTCGGTTCATCATCTCTGCACCACATTGAACGCCAAGAGCAATGCCGGGACAGATATGTCCGTGGAGTTGTCCTGCTTTATACAATAAGTCGTCGTGATTAGAAGAACGTATGCAGCGTTCAATATCAATACGTGGATGCTCCCCTATAATAGATTTGTGTATTTGTTCTTCATCATAGCGCGTTGTATTACAAGGTTTGATATCTAACATAGGAGTATTATTGATAGCATCCAACCCCTTAACGTGAAGTTGAGTCCCCTCTACTTTTAGTAACTCTACAGTGGTGATTCCAATGTGATTGGGACGAGAAGGCGCGCGAGTTGCAAATATACCGGTGTCTTGTGCAGATTTCGTATTTATACGCAAGACTTCTTCATTATTACGATCAAAGTAAAAGACAATATCGATATACTTATTATTAGAGACATCTTTTAGACCAAGAAGAAACTTTTCCTCTAGTTCGATGATGCTTTCCTGCTCTCTAATAATATCAGGAGCTGTCAACTCGTCTATCGCATTTATTACCTTACCTATGGGATGTACTTCTATCTTCATCGTTTCGCTATGTTAAATGAATTATCCTATCTTATGTTTTCGCATGGGTACTATGAATATTTGGTCGTCCTGCCGCACAATTCGTACTGTTGTCTTAAATAGGCGATCTATATTATCTTTAGTAAAAATATCCTTTCCACCGCAAGCGAAAAGCATTCCCTCATCCAGCATGATGGCCTTATTACAGTATTGCACTGCCAGATTTATATCGTGTACTGTCACTACAATGATTAATCCATCTGAAGCTAGCTGTGTGAGGTGTTCCATAATTTCAGACTGATGGAAAAGGTCAAGGTTAGCAGTAGGTTCGTCTAGCAAAAGGATATCGGGCTGTTGGCACAGCGCACGAGCTATCAAAACTCGCTGTCGTTGACCTCCACTTAGAGTATTGATGTTGCGCATGGCAAGTTCGGAGAGTCCAAAGCGCTCCAGCGTATCCGATACTATACGTATATCTCGATCATTTATTTGCCATTTAATATGAGGTTTACGTCCTAACATCACTGCGTCAAACACTGTAGAAGAGTTCATCCCTTCATCTTTTTGGGGCACATAAGCCACCTTGTGTGAGAGTATTTCGACAGGAATCTCACGAATCTCTTCACTGTTTAGTGTAATAGTACCTTCTTTGTATCTCAATATACGATCCATGCACTTCAGAAGAGTGCTTTTACCCGATCCGTTAGGCCCTACAATTGTTACAAAATCACCATTAATCAGCGAGAAACAGATATACTTTAACGCATCTGTCTCTTTATAGCTGTAGGATAAATCGTCAATTGAGAACTTCATGTTTCTTCTTGTTTAATAAAAGAATAAGGAAGAAAGGTGCACCAACCATCGAGGTGATGATACCTACTGGTAACACAATAGGGGCAAAAAGAGTTCGGGCAAGCGTATCGCAAATCAATAAGAAGGCAGCTCCCGTTAAAGCGGAAGCTAGTATTAAGAACTCCTCATTATTACCTATGAATTTACGAATCATATGAGGCACTACCAAACCTATAAAGGCGATAACGCCAAAGAATGATACTACCACAGATGTACAGATTGTTGTAAGTACCAAACCCGCTATACGGGTACGGTCAGGATTCACACCGATGCTACGCGCATATTCATCGCCTGCTCCGATAGCCCTATAGTTCCAACGGTTGTAGTATAAACAAATAGAGATAGGCAGCACAACGGCAAAGTTAACAATTAGTCCCGACCAGTTGATGTGGCTCAAATCGCCAAAGGTCCAGAATATGATGGAGGCCAATTGCGAGGTGGTTGCAATGTATTGTATTGCACTAAGTGAAGCACCAAAAATAGAGCTGATAATTATGCCGGCAAGAATAATAGTTTGTGGATCATTGTTCAACGATCTCATAATAATAAGTATAACAAAGAGGGCTAGCAGACTGAAGGCAAACGCACTGACTGTGACAATATAAGGATTGGTCACCATCATTATATCACCCGATTTGGGTGCATTAGATGCCACTCCGCCAAAGACAATAGCAACCGAGGCGCCAAAGGCAGCCGCATTCGAAATACCTAGTGTATAAGGCGAAGCCAAAGGGTTTTTAAGGATAATCTGCATAATACTCCCCGATATGGCCAGTGCCCAGCCACAAATCAAGGCAGCGGCAATACGCGGCATACGCATATTTACTATAATTTGTATCGCTGCATCCGAAGCTTCACCCATAAAAAGTTCATAGACATCTCGCCACCCAATAGAGGTACTACCCATACAGAGTGAGATGGCAATTGTAGAGAATAGAAACAGGGTGACTACACCCATAAAGAGATAGTTTTTGCGGCGACTCTTCTTATAAATCAATGCGGTAGTTTCCATCTCAAGAGGTAGTTTAGCGATTTAGCGATTGCCACTCCGTTTGGGCGGAGCTTTGATAATCTAACTGTTGCAGATTTCCCCACAACTGTTCCATTTCATCATAGATGGGTCTACCATAGCACATCATAAATATTTCATTGCCTTTGTCGCGCATCGAGATATCTCCGAATGCATCAGGATAAATACACTTCCCCATGTACCAAGCGTTGATTAGCATCGACTCGAAGTTGTTATGATAATTGTTATAAGGCCATATCACATAGATATTGTTATTGTTATAGGCTTGGAGAAGACTATTTAACTTTGGCTTATTCCGAAAGTCGGCATCAGCATGAGCAGCGCCAGCACGATCGACAAAGATATACTCGGGGTTCCAATCTATGATTTTCTCGTAGTCGACAAAGGTTCCTGTTATAGGCGAAACAATCGTCGAATCGACTTCCGAGGCTACATTGGCCACACCTATAAAATTCAGTGCTGCATAATAGGGATCTGTAGCAGTCAAATTCTGCTCGCGCTTATAGGTAATGGCACCCACGTAAGCATTGGTTGGCTTATGCCCTTTAGTGCGGTTGTTTAACTCCTCTTTTTGTTGATTAATATAGATCAACAAAGAATCCACATGCGATGTAGTGCCAAGCGTCTCACCCACAATTTGCAATGATCGTGACAGCTTAGCATAGTTACCTCCCAAGTCTCCCCCATCAATAATGATTACTGGGATATTTAGCTTCTCTTGCAGAGCATTAGCTGCTTCTACGGTTGTTGTAGCCATAAAAATGACATCGGGCTGGTTAGCATAAATCAGCTCAGGGTCGCCACCGAAGCGACTACCTATCACATCAATATCTTTAATTTGTGGATAAGCAAGCGTATGTGTAAAGTTGGCTTTACCTGTTTCATTGTCTTCTATACCAGATATAAAATCGAATCCTCCTGCCATTGTCACAAGACGAACAGCACCGGGACGAATACAAACCACTCGTTGCACTGTGTCAGGGACTAGCACCGAGCGATTGGCTAAGTCAGTAATTTGTCTGCTATTCGTTGTAGTAGCCTTTTGTTTCTGACAGTTTACTCCAAGAATCAATACCAATAGGCAAGGAAGAAGTAGGTGTTTTATCTTTCGTATCATTATTATTTAGTTTGGTTAGTTTTTACAAAAATATCAAAATAAATCATCTTTCCTTCTTTATCCCGGACAAAATTCTTGAACAGAGCCACTTAAGTAGATAAAAGGTAGTTTACATCAGCGCTTCCTCTATCTTTTTATAATCCAATATTCGCCCCTTCCCATTGTCTAATGTAATAATACCTTGCTGCACCATCTCGGACAATGTGCGTGAAAGCGAGGGACGCTCTACCCCAAAATATTCAGCAAGCGATTTAATGCTTCTGCCTAACTCAAAACTCCCTTTTACCTCTTTTGATAAAATATAATAGCATAGTTTTCCTTTAATTCCTTTCTGGGCAAAGATTTTCAATCGCTGAGTGAGATATTCTATCCTATTGGCATTAAAAGCCATAAAGCCTCTTAGGAAACCCGGACATTGAGCCATAGACCTCTCTACGGATGGCTTACTGATGAACATCACCTCACTGTCTTCTAGACTGATAATATCGACAGGAAAATGGTTGTTGTCGGCAAACAAGAAAGGAGCCGCTAGTGGATAGGGTGATTCTATGATTTCCATCGAGAGAACAAAGCCAGAAGCCGACACGATTTCTGTCTTCACCTTGCCTTTAACAAGCATCAATAGATGATTGACCGTATCTCCCTGATAAGCAATATACTCTCCCCTCTTGTAGGCTTTTGTCGAATGTGCCATGCTGCATTGTTCTGCACCGCTTGTACCTTTTGAACTACATCGGCAGTCACGGCAGAAAAATGATAAATTGTCTCTAACCATACTCTTTTCTTTATTTACTAATAATTGCAAAAACTTTATCATGGTAACATATGTTACACCTTTAATGTTCTACACCCATTACCTTTGCCATCACTAAAATACAAAACTAAGTAATATGAAAAGAAATATTATATCAATTAATGAAGATCTCTGCAATGGCTGCGGAGCATGTGTAAGCGGTTGCCACGAAGGAGCCTTAAAGATGATTGACGGTAAAGCACGAATCATCAGCGAACTTTACTGTGATGGACTCGGTGCTTGTATTGGCGATTGCCCTGTAGATGCCATTACGATAGAAGAACGTGAAGCTGAACCCTATGACGAAAGAGCTGTGATGGACCGCATCTCAAAAAAAGGCGAAAAAACTGTTCTAGCACACTTACAGCATTTGAAAGATTACAACGAGATGGAATATCTTAGACAAGGAATTGAATACATAAAGGAACATAACCTTCCTTTTGATTTAAGTTCGTTGGAAGATCAACCACAAAAAACAGAAATACAGAAAGAAAAAATGAAAGAGAATAACGAAGATCAGCCTAAGATGGCTTGCGGTTGTCCAGGATCGATGGCACGCTCATTTACAGCTCCAGCATCTGGTGTGGGTTATCAACCAGCTGTAGCAGCAGCGCCACAGTCGGCAGAACCGGTATCGCAGTTGACACATTGGCCTGTACAACTGCATCTGCTTAATCCTGGGGCAGGCTTTTTCAAAGGGGCCGATGTGCTGTTAGCAGCAGACTGTACAGCTTTTGCCTATGCAAAATTTCATAGCCATCTGCTAAAAGACAAGAAGCTTGCCATTGCTTGTCCTAAGCTAGACCATAATAAAGAGGTATATGTAGATAAGTTGGTAGAGATGATAGAGTCAAGTCAGATCAACACCCTTACCGTCGCTATTATGGAGGTGCCTTGCTGTGGTGGATTGATACAAATCGCTCAGATGGCAGCGCAACGCGCCACTCGCAAAGTGCCTATCAAGAAGATTGTTGTGGGTGTTCAGGGAAACATCGTTTCGGAAAGCTGGATATAAAATAAGGTAAGTATAGATAGCATATTCTCTAATCTAATGAGAGTATGCGATTTTTCTTTTTCTATTATCCGTAATTCGTATAAGGAAAGCGGTAATATCTATACAATCTTTACAGAAAGAGTCGCTACTTTTGTGATATAGAAATTAAACTTTTAAAATATACACTTTATGAATAATTTTATCTTTCAGAACCCCACTAAGCTAGTATTCGGTAAAGGAGAGATTGCTCAACTAGCAACGCTTATCCCTACTGATAAAAAGATTATGATGACATACGGTGGTGGGTCTATCCGCAAAAACGGCGTTTACAACCAAGTTAAGGAAGCCTTGAAAAACCACAGTGTAAGCGAATTTGGTGGCATTGAGCCTAACCCTGAATATGAAACCTTGATGCGCTGCGTGTCAGAGTGTCGCGAAAATGGAATTGATTACCTACTAGCCGTTGGTGGTGGTTCAGTGATCGACGGAACCAAATTTATTGCTAGCGCTCTAAAATGGGAAGGCGAACCTTGGGATTTCCTTGTCCGTCCACTAAAAGTTACAGAAGCTGTGCCATTGGCAGCAGTACTCACCATCGCTGCTACCGGTTCCGAAATGAACAATGGTTCAGTAATTAGTCGTAGAGAATTCAAGGAGAAGCGTTTCTTCTTCAACGATGCTTGCTTCCCACAATTCTCAATTCTCGATCCAACTGTACTCTACTCCCTACCCAAGCACCAGCTAGCCAATGGTATCATCGATTCGTTTGTACATGTGGTTGAACAGTATATTACTTTCGACAACAAAGCATATATTCAAGATTATTGGGCAGAAGGCATTCTGAAAACATTAATAGAAGTAGCACCTAAGTTGATGGATAATCAAGAAGACTATGACAGCTGCTCCAACTTTATGTATGCTGCAACAATGGCCCTTAATGGCTTTATCACCATGGGCGTTGCCGAGGATTGGGCTACCCATATGATAGGTCAAGAACTCACAGCCCTACACGGACTAGACCACGGTGTAACTCTTGCTATCGTTTACCCAGGTGTAATAAAAGTGATGAAGGCTGATAAAAGAGAGAAGCTACTACAATATGGCGAACGTGTATTTGGTATCACAACCGGCACAGAAGATGAGCGCATCGATAAAACCATATCTGCTACCGAAGAGTTTTTCAAATCATTAGGCGTGAAAATCAAGCTTTCCGACTATAACATTGGCAATGAGACTATCGAAGAGGTGGCTCACCGATTTGGAGAAAGGGGCTACAATCTTGGCGAAAGAGGTAAGATTACTCCAGAAGTGATTAAACAGATTCTAAACGAGGTAAGATAAGCTGTTAAACGGTGATTAAATGAATGAGCGCTATGGAATTTGGTTTCCGTAGCGCTTATTTCTTTGAAATATAATAGCTGTTGGTTTCGCCCCAAGATTTATAAAATCTTGCCGCCCAATAAAAACTGTATTCAAAAAAAGTTCTCACAGTCATTTATTTAAAATCTTGCACCGATTTCCATTTGTGATATCAAAATCCTATTAACCACTTACAACCTCCTAATTCCCCTGCCACAGCAAAACCCTTTGAAAGAATATTTCTTAATGTGGGTGTGTAACTATAGTAAATAGAATTACCGTTTTCGTCATAAATATACTTTATAGTCACCATTCGAAGGTAGAAATTGGTTATTGTATGAATTTATCTAATACAATGGTAGGGAAGCAGCGACAGCTTCACACCAAATCCCCTTAAACAAGGAATTACGCAACTCCAAGTCACCAATAAATCCACCTAGCTAGCGCTACTCAGACCTATAACATATGTCAATCGCTTTATTATTAGAAAGAATTGTAGTAATTTCGCGTGATTATTTAATACAATAGTATAAAGTGGCAAGAAAGAAGAAGGAACTTCCCTTATTGGAGAAGGTAACAATAACAGGTGTGGCTGCCGAAGGGAAAGCCATTGCGAAGGTAAACGACTGGGTGGTTTTTGTACCCTACGTGGTGCCTGGTGATGTAGTAGATTTGCAAGTGAAACGTCGTAAGAACAGTTATGCAGAAGCAGAAGCTGTACACTTCCACGAATATAGTCCCATACGTGCAGTGCCTTTCTGTGAGCACTATGGTGTGTGTGGCGGTTGCAAATGGCAAGTACTACCCTACTCGGAACAACTTAAATATAAGCAACAGCAGATTGAAGACAATTTGCGTCGCATTGGCAAGATTGAACTTCCTGAGTTCTTGCCTATCATGGGATCGGAAAAGACTCAATTCTACCGCAACAAATTGGAGTACACTTTCTCTAACAAGCGTTGGTTGACCTACGAAGAGGTGAAGCAAGATGTGAAGTACGACCAAATGAATGCTGTTGGCTTCCATATTCCTGGCGCTTTCGACAAGGTGCTAGCCATTGAGAAATGCTGGTTGCAGGATGACATTTCTAACCGCATTCGCAACTCTGTACGCGACTTCGCTTACGAAAACAATTATACATTTATCAATCTGCGCAATCACGAAGGTATGCTTCGCAATATGATTGTACGCACTTCGACTACCGGCGAGTTGATGGTGATTCTTATTTGCAAGATTGACCAAGAAGAGGAGATGGATCTTTTCAAGATGATGTTGCAACATATTGCTGATGAATTCCCCGAGATCACTTCGCTACTCTATGTGGTAAACAATAAGTGCAACGATACCATCAACGATCTTGATGTGCATGTTTTCAAAGGCAATGACCACATCTTCGAAGAGATGGAGGGATTGCGTTTCAAAATTGGACCAAAATCTTTCTACCAAACTAACTCAGAACAAGCTTACAACTTATATAAGGTGACACGTGATTTTGCCGGACTAACAGGTAATGAGCTAGTGTACGACCTCTATACAGGTACAGGTACTATTGCCAACTTCGTATCGCGCAAAGCCCGCCAAGTGATTGGTATCGAGTATGTGCCCGAGGCTATCGAAGATGCAAAGGTAAACTCTGAAATTAACAGCATCGACAATACATTGTTCTTTGCCGGAGATATGAAGGACATCCTTACTCAAGATTTTATCAACGAATATGGTCGTCCAGATGTAATTATCACTGACCCTCCACGTGCAGGTATGCACCAAGATGTGGTCGATACTATTTTATTTGCCGAACCGCATAAGATTGTTTATGTCAGCTGCAACCCGGCTACTCAGGCACGCGACCTACAGTTGCTCGATGCCAAATATAAAGTGACAGCTGTACAGCCTGTCGATATGTTCCCTCACACTCACCACGTGGAAAACGTAGTGTTGTTGGAACGCAGATAATAGTTTAAAAAGAATATGGGAAAAAGACCAAGAAGATCGCCCGCCGAGAAGGCTATGGCGCAATATACCGACTACTCGGTGAAGGAACCGATGGAGTTGATGGAGTTTTTGGCAGCGCGTATGCCCGATGCTAGCCGCACTAAACTCAAGTCACTACTGAGCAAGCGAGTTGTGTATGTAGACAATGTGATTACCACACAGTTCAACTTCCCACTACAACCCGGCATGAAGGTAAAAATCAGCAAGGATAAGGGGCGTAAGGAGTTCTCTAACCGTCTGTTGAAGATCGTTTACGAGGATGCTTATGTGATTGTGGTGGAAAAGACGGAGGGTTTGCTTTCGGTGAACACTGAACGCCAAAAGGAACGTACAGCTTACTCTATCTTAAATGAGTATGTGCAACGCACCAATAAGCGTAGCCGTGTATACATCGTGCACCGTTTGGACCGTGATACTTCGGGCTTGATGATGTTTGCTAAGGATGAAAAGACGCAACGTGTATTGCGCGATAATTGGCATGACATCGTGACCGACCGCCGCTATGTAGCTGTGGTGACTGGCGAACTAGAGAAGAATTACGACACAGTAACTAGCTGGTTGACAGATAAGACTCTCTATGTAGCCAATAGCACTTATGATGATGGTGGACAGAAATCGATCACACACTATCGCACCATCAAACGTGGCAATGGCCTTTCGCTAGTGGAACTAGACTTGGAGACAGGTCGTAAAAATCAAATTCGTGTGCACATGCAGAGTTTGGGACATCCACTAATTGGCGACGGACGTTATGGTGGCGACATCGCTCCTAATCCTATTGGACGCTTGGCACTCCATGCGTTTAAGCTCAATTTCTATCATCCGGTAACTAATCAGCTGATGGAGTTTGATACACCTTACCCACCCGCTTTCAAGAAATTGTTTCTGAAGCAACATAGATCTGAACAATAAAAAATTCCCGAGACTGACAACCGAAACAGTCTCGGGAATTTCTCTTTTATGCACCTCTGATTCACAGCGTATTAACTCCTACTTGGTAGCCATTAACATCCACCGTGGTGAGTAGCCTTTGCCAGCACGGTGAGTTGCCGTAGTCAGCAAGGTGGCTAGCCCTTGCTAATAATAATACAATCCACACTTCTGTTTCCATAAACGGTGCACACTTTTTCGAATTAATTTTCTTAAGTTTGTGTTATTAAATAAAGAAGATTATTTGTAAAAAGACAGAGCTCTTTAGCTTGTGTCTATTAAATGATAAAAATAAACATACAATGAAGAAAGTTCTATTTTTTGTAATGCCACTCGTAGCACACTTTATGAGTGCAAGTGCCCAGAATGCTCCACGCAATAATCTGAAGGGTTTCCCTGAAGCTATTCCAACAAATTCTGAAGTTAAATATATGGAGCAAGAAGCTGAATTGTATAAAGTCAATTATATACCTAATGTGGTATATGCGCACAATGATGGCAAAGATCTTACTTTACAGCTATTCGTACCACAAACGAGCTCTAAGTCGAAACAGACCTTCCCTTGCATCATATTTGTAAAAGGATCGGCATGGCTAAAACAAAGATTATATGACAACATACCACAAGTGTCACAGTTTGCCAGAAGAGGTTATGTAATAGCTTTAGTTGAATATCGACCAACCCCCGATGCAACATTCCCTGCACAACGCAATGATGCACTAGACGCATTCTACTTCATGAAATCTCATGCCAAAGAGTACAGCGTTAATCCTAACAATATGTTTGTTTGGGGCGATTCTTCGGGTGCGCACACTGCATTATTCACAGCGATGAGCGTTGATAATGACACTGTTCCCGAGATAAATGGTATAATAGCCTACTTCCCTCCCACCAACTTACTGGTGATGAAGGATGACCCTACAGCAGCAACAAAAGGTGATGCAAATAGTCCCGAGGGACTTCTAATGGGAAAGATTGGCGTGGATGAGGACCCTGAGTTGGCTAAACGCATAAGCCCTTGGTACTATATTGATAAAGATACAAACCTACCTCCTATATTTCTAGCTCATGGCACAAAGGATCGAGTAGTACCTTTCTCGCAAAGTGACATACTTGCTAATAAGCTACAAGAAAACGGCAAGGAATATGAGTTTTATGCACTACGCAATGCAGACCATGGCAGTTGGGAGTTTTGGACCGAGCCTATGTTCGACAATGTAGAAGCATTTATAAAAAAGAATCTAAAATGATACTACTAAACTGATTACGGAATACAAGTGCCAAAAAGCGCTAGACTGTCCAGAGGAAATAGTTCTAGCGCTCACGATCTAGCTCGATCCTATTTACATACTTACCGTTGGAATAGAGATCACCAAACAAGTAGAGGTTTCCTACTGTGACATTTCTTATTTCAAGCATAGGAAGATTTCTTCCATAGTCAAGAAAAAGAGTCCCATTATTGACCCACCAACGTACATCAAGTGTTGTGGCTTTGTAGCCACTGTTCGCATAGTATTGCTCATCATAGGCATAATCATTAGCCTTAAACGTGATATAACTAACAACAGGTCGTCCGTTGTAATTAAAGTAAAGGTCACCAAAATAGGTATCGCCAATAAGATCCCGATAAATACTATGATCATCTTGATCGTCACACGAAATGAAACCAATCGTTGCAATCAATAAAAGAACAAGAATACCTATTCTCTGAATTTTTATTGCTATTGTCTTCATTGCAGAATTCGTATTAAATTAATAATAAATTAGCAGACTGAGACATATTCTCTATTATCGCCCAGACATAAATAATGTAGGGAAGACCGACTCCAACATTAACGAAAGTCTTTACTCAATTGTTTACCGGATAGCGTAAACAATCTTTACTTAACAACAGCATTTAACTAACTCCTCAATGCTGAGTTATTGGTTTAACAAAAAGTGTAAATGCGAATAATACAAAAGCGCGAGATTGCCTTAATTGACATTCTCGCGCTTTTGTATTGTTTTATAGGTTGAATACTGATTATTAAAAACAGCCCTTGATAACCATTAATATAATGGATAATAGCCGTTAGAATAGTAAACCGGAATTTATCGTTCGCGTTCTAATTCTATACGATTTACGTAGGCACCATCTGAATATAAATCACCATGCAGATAAAGTCCGCCCACCACAATATTTCTGATTTCAAGCATAGGCAGATACTTACCATAGTCCAAATAAAGAGTCCCATTGCTAACCCACCAACGCAGATCTAATGTGGTCGCTCTATTTCCATTGTCAAAATAATATTGCTCATCGATGGCATAATCACTAGTTTTGAATGTGATATAACTTTCAACGGGATACTCATCGTAATAGAAGTATAGATCTCCAAAGTAAGTATTATCAATTAACCCGCTGTAAATAGCGTTATCATCTTGATCTTCGCAAGACGTAAAACCAATTGATGTCACTAATAAGAGAGTAAAAACGCAGAATTTTAGTAGCTTCGCCTTCATTGTAAATAGTTGTTTCTAATTAATAATGGATGCAAATATAGCCTAATTCACTTAGAACGGCCAACATTTTCGTAACTTTGTACAACTATCAAGATAAGAATACAGCTACATGAAAATACTCTGGCTCGACCTAAACAGCTCTTACGCACACTCCTCTTTGGCACTTCCTGCCCTCCATGCACAAATGATGGATGACACTTCTATACAGTGGGAACGGCTTTCTACCACTATCAACGAGAACCTAGGACCTGTGGTTTGTCAGATTCAACAAGCCCAACCCGATGTGATAGCGGCCACCAATTGGCTGTTCACACACGAACAGTTAATTCATATTTTAGGAAGAGTGAGTAGACTATTGCCTCAATGCCAAATAGTATTGGGCGGTCCTGAATTTCTAGGAGGGAATGAGGAGTTTTTACGTGTCAACTCATTTGTTACCGCAGTGTTTCGCGGTGAAGGCGAAGAATCGTTTCCGCAATGGGTGAGCTGTAGCAAAGATTTATCAGCATGGAAAGATGTTCCTGGACTTTGCTATATCGATGCTGACGGTGTTTATCAAGACAATGGAGTAGCCAAGGTAGCTAAGTTTGAGGAGTTGATTGCCCCCGAGGAGAGTTCTTTCTTTAATTGGGACAAGCCTTTTGTACAGTTAGAAACCACACGAGGTTGTTTCAACACTTGTGCGTTCTGCGTGAGCGGAGGTGAGAAACCTGTACGCTCACTATCCTTAGATATGATTGAGAAGAGATTGGAACGAATTCATGCCAATGGAATAAAAAACGTGCGTGTGCTCGATAGAACATTTAATTATAATATCCGCCACGCCAAAGCATTGCTACAACTATTCCTAAAGTTTGCTCCTGATATCTGTTTTCATCTTGAAATACATCCAGCCTTACTTACGGCAGAACTTCGAGAGGAACTACGACAGCTCCCAAAAGGATTGCTCCATCTCGAAGCGGGCATACAGAGCTTGCGTGAACCTGTTTTAGAAACAAGCCGACGAGCTGGGAAACTGGCCGATGCCTTGGAAGGGTTGAAATTTCTCTGCACATTGCCGCAAATGGAGACACATGCCGACCTTATCGCGGGTTTGCCTTTGTACACGCTGAGTGATATGATAGAGGATGTACATACATTGGCGCAGTATGGCGCTGGAGAGATACAGTTAGAATCGCTAAAGTTGCTTCCAGGGACAGAAATGCGACGAAGGGCAGCCGAACTAGGGCTTTGCTTTTCTCCTTATCCGCCTTACGAAGTGCTTCAGACACGCGAAATATCTGCCAACGAACTACAAACAGCACGTCAACTATCACGACTGCTCGATGGATATTATAATGTAAAAGCTTGGCAAGAGGTGATGCGTAGTTTAATGTTAGAGCATCCTGAGTTTCTAATCTCGTTCTTAAATCATCTGGCCGAACACAACTGGATTGAGCAGCCTATGAGCCTCGAACGTCGTGGTGTGATACTCTATGAATACTGCAAATCCAACTATCCACATCATCAAGACAATGTAACAGTGGCGTGGATAGAAGCTGGCTTGTCGCTTAAAAAACAACCGGCAGAAAAGGTCCGTACCAAGGGGCAAAAGCCTCCTCAATACTGGACAATTCTGGAAGGTGAGTACAAAGAAAACCTCCGCTTATGTTTCCTACCCTTAGATCATGAAGCCGATAAGGGCTACTGGTTTGGTTTTGAGAGCGAATGCCAACAGGTAAAACCTGTATTCAAAGCATTATCGTGAAGCCCAAAAGTCTAGGTATTGTTTAGCCACTTTGAGGTGATCATGGTGACGCTTCACATATTCTATACTTTGGCTAGAGAGTTCAGGGATGCGCTCCTTATTTAGCAACAAATCTTTTAGGTTGTGATAGATATCTTCATACGAAGGTGTCACATTAATGATAGGACGCAGCTCTTTCTCATTTAGTATGTCATAATTTTCTTCTTCCCCGCCACCAACTACTACTATTCCTTTTGACATTGCTAGTAGTGCGTTCATCGCGGGTGTATAGGAGTAAAGTTGATCTACTAAAACATCTGCTTGATTCATCTCTTTCTGATATTCTGCAAAGGGGAGATCACAGACTCTTGTTACTTTACAAAGATGTGGGTAGTTGCATTCTAGTTCTTTTAATATGGGGTACATAACATCGGTGCCCTTCACTTGATCTCTATCTGACTGCACACCTATGAAGAAGTTGACTTTCTGCGGCACTCCTCGTACATGAGAATCACTATTGACCCCCATATCAAATGGTAATGGGATAAATGTCGTCTTATCGGGAAAGTGCGGTTGATAGGCCACATGATACTCCCACAAACAGGCAATGATACCATCACATGTAGAAGCAATCTCCTGATTGGCTCTCACAGTACCGCCGCGTAGACACTCTTCTATATCTTCTGTGTTGTAGGGAAAGTCGAGTGACTTATCTCCTACTCTAAAATCGGAGTAACGATACATATCACTTTCTAGACTGGCTTTGACATAGTAATGATCTGTGCCAAATGCCCCCATAAAAACTTTACGGTTGTGTTTGCGCAAAAAACGGTAGACAGGAAGCGTGCGCTCGGAACGAAGGCGTAAGAAAGGACAATGAGTGATTTGCACCACATCGAAGTTGCGGAAACGTTGTAGGTTGGTAACTATACGAAAAAGGCAACGCATCCCCTCTAAAAAAGAATCGTCTTTACGTGTAAGTGAGATGTCGCGCGGATAATCTTTCCAGCCTCCTCCATCAGAAGCGACGCACACCTCATGCCCCAATGTTCGCAAACCTCTTGCCAGTGTAGAGTGAACCCCACTGCAATCCCCTATTAGCAAAATTCTCATGCTCTATCTATGTTGTTCATTAGTATTGTACTACAAAGATAGTTTTCTTTTTGAAATGACAAGAAATAATTATTGTGTGATACTATATCATGCTATTGCTGATCGCCATAAATGGTATCATCGTCCACGTTGGAATCATCACTCTCCACCATTGTATCCTCGTATTCATCTGCTTCGAGTTCAGCGGTCTCTTCATCATCCGAGAAATCATCATCGGAAGAGTGATTGTGACTTTTTACCATCATATCTTCAAAAGCACGTGCCTCTTTGTTGACTGCCTTATGTGGAGAGATCGGCTTTTCTTCACTAGTAGTATCCCTACTGATTACCATCATCTCTTCCTCTTGTTCGGCTGCTACTTCGGCTTCTACTTCATCTACTTGTTCATTGGTCATGGAAGTGTTCCTCTTTCCGAGTAGTTCTTCTGATTCGTTTGGTTTCATATTTAATGGTGTTTAAATGCTACTTAAATACTGTTTGAAAGACGATTAGCCCTATATCTGTATTAACGGAGTGACGGTAGGTTTGTTCACTGTTGCTATAGCTCACAAAAAAAAGATGGTCTGCTAAGAAACAAGTTCATCAGCAGACCATCTAGGTGTGTGTGTATTGGTTTGGTATAGATTGTTTTAGAATGCAAACTGTATGGGAGATGCCGGACCAATAGGAAGATCGAGCAATATCCATGCGAAAAACATGATCATCCATCCGATAAAGAATACTACCGAATAGGGTAACATCAAGGAGATGACGGTACCAATACCTGCCTTCTTGTCGTAGAGCTGAATAAACGCCACAATCAAAGCAAAGTAGGACATCATAGGTGAGATGATATTGGTGACAGAGTCACCGATGCGATAGGCCAGCTGAGTCATCTCGGGCGAATAGCCTAACATCATAAACATAGGTATAAACACCGGTGCCATGATAGCCCATTTGGCAGATGCCGACCCCATGACAAGGTTGATAACGGCAGCCAAAAGTACAAACGACAACATCAATGGGAAAGTACCCAAGTCGAGCGCTTGCAATATAGTAGCACCTTTTACAGCAACCAGCAAACCGATATTCGACCACTTAAAGTAGGCCACGAATTGCGCTGCAAAAAACACAAGTACAATATAAGAGCCCATTGTTTCCATTGACTTACTCATTCCTTTTATGACATCATTATCGTTTTTGATGCTTTTCGCACCAATGCCATAAGCAATGCCTGGAAGGGCAAAGAACAAGAAGATAAAGGTAACTACACCTTTCATTAATGGCGAAGTAAGGAACTCACCGTTTTCGGGGTTGAGCAGGAAGCCATTCTTTGGCAACACACCTGCTAGAATAAAAACTAGGAGTGCCAAAGAAGTAAGTGTGGCGTAAAGCAAACCACGTTTCTCATCTTTGTTAAGCGGAGTCAATGGTATAGCTTCCACATCTTTACCATGGTAAGTGCCTAGACGTGGAACAATAATCTTCTCAGTTACCCAAGTACCTAACCCTGCAATAAGGAAGGTAGAAATGAACATATAATAGAAATTGCAGGCTGGATTAACCACATATCCCGGATCGATGATTTGGGCTGCCTCTTGAGAAAGGCCTGCTAGAAGGGGATCGATAGTGCCAAGTAGCAAGTTGGCGCTATAACCGCCCGATACACCGGCAAAGGCAGCAGCAAGACCGGCCAAAGGATGACGACCTGCTGCAAGGAAGATAACCGCCGCCAAGGGTACTAAAAGTACATAACCCACCTCGGAAGCTGTATTGGATAGAATCCCTGCGAATACCACCACAAATGTAAGCATGCGCGGAGGAGCAGCCATAACTATGCGGCGTAGTATGGTAGAAATAAGTCCTGTGCGTTCGGCAATACCTACCCCTAGCATCGCTACTAAAACGGTGCCAAGAGGAACAAACCCGGTAAAGTTGCTCACCGTTTGGGTGAGAATCAAGTGGAGTCCTTCTACAGATAGGAGATTGACTACATGAATAGACTCGCCGGTAGCGGGATTGGTTACTTCGGGGTTGAACAAGGACACAATCCAAGAGAGGATTATTACCGATAAAGCGAAGAGTGCGAAAAGTGTGGCTGGATTGGGTAGTGCGTTGCCTACTTTCTCTACATAATACAGAAATTTGTTAATCAGGGATTTTTTTTGAGTCATACGTCGTTTCAGGCGTTATTTAAATGATTGTGGGTCCTGAGCATCAGGAGCGTTTTGTCGTCTTGACAATGTTATTATGTGCACAAATCTACTAAAAACTGTCGGTTTTGTAAAGCTGATTAATAAAAATAAATACATTTTGGCAAATTCGTACTACTTCCATTTAAGACTTTAGATTATCTTCTTAATTCTGAACACTAATTTCAGTGCTGTATATATATTTCAAAATCCTCCGATAACTTACATTTCTATTTATTGCATTTATTTATGAATATAAGTTTATTAATCAGAATATTATTTTAATTTTGCCATTACAAGTTGCTATTAATAAGTTTATAAGGAGTGTTTAATTACTATTTAATAGCAGCAAAACATTAAATCTTTATACCACCGTTCAGTAGAGACAAAATCTATGCAAAACGATTTGAACAACAATAATACATCTATTCAGATTCGCCATCTAAATGTATCTATCGATAACAACCATATTCTAAAGGATATCAATATCGAAATACCTGATAAAAAGATAACCTGTATCATCGGGCCATCAGGATGTGGCAAGTCGACTCTTCTAAAATCAATCAATCGCTTAAACGACGATGTAGACAAAGCTGTAATAACCGGCGAAATCTATCTTGATGGTGAGAATATTTATGGCCGCAATGCGGAAGTAACCCATATACGCAAAAAAATGGGTCTACTATCTCAGCGCCCCACCCCTCTACCTATGTCCATATTTGACAATGTGGCTTATGGTTGTAGAATTCATGGACTTCATAACAAAAAGGAACTGCGCAAAGTGGTGGAACTAAACCTACGCCATGCCAACCTTTGGGAGGAGGTGAAGGATAGATTGCACGCTCCTGCTTCAAGTCTATCTGTGGGACAACAACAACGTATGTGCCTGGCACGCGGCTTGGCGGTAGAGCCAAGCTTTATCCTGGGCGATGAAGCAACTTCGGCCCTCGACCCCATCTCTAGCCGAAATATTGAAGACTTGTTTGTGGAACTAAAAGAAAAGTATGGTGTAGTGCTTGTAACGCATACATTGAGGCAAGCCCTGCGCATAGCCGATTACGTGATATTCATCTATCTTGGCGAGATTATAGAGTGTGGCACCGCTAAGCAGGTTTTCAAAAATCCACAACATGATTTGACTAAACAATATCTCTCTGGAGCATTTAGCTAAGAGGCGAGAATGTAAATCAGTCTATTACTAACTCAATAAATATAAATACTATGTCTAAAAGTCATTACCTCGCTCTTGCTGTATTACTTTTAATGGGCTGCTCGGGCGGAAGACAGAAAAATAGAGTGGTCCAGGGCGAATCGGGCACAGAGCTACACGGCACTATTCAACTATCGGGGGCATTTGCACTATATCCGATGGCAGTAAGATGGGCTGAGGAGTTTAAAAAAATGCATCCGGGTGTTCAGATTGATATATCGGGGGGCGGTGCCGGCAAAGGTATGACTGATGCGATATCGGGTGTAGTAGATATAGGTATGGTATCGCGCGAAGTTTATCCAGAAGAGATAAATATAGGTGCTTTTCCTATTGCTACGGTTAAGGACGCTGTGGTACCAACAATAAATGTGGAGAATCCGGAGATTGAGTTGATTCGTACCGTTGGACTTTCAAGGGAACAGGCAAAGAAGTTGTGGGATAAACAATTTAATTCGTGGGGCGAGTTGCTAGGTAGCTCTTCGACTACGCCAATACATGTGTTTACCCGCTCGGATGCTTGCGGTGCTGCCGAAACTTTTGCAGGATGGTTTGACGAGCGTCAAGAGGATCTGAAAGCAATAGCTGTATTTGGCGATCCGGGGGTTGCTGCTGCTGTACAAAAAGACAAGGTAGGCATTGGCTACAATAATATCGCTTATGTATACGATCAAAACACAAAGAAACCTTTTGAAGGGTTGGCAGTTATGCCCATTGATGTAAATGGTGATGGCTCAATCTCACCTGATGAGTATTTTTACGATACATCGACTGAGTTAATCGCTGCAATTAGCGACGGACGTTTTCCTTCACCTCCTGCCCGAGATCTCTATCTTGTGACAAAAGGCAAACCAGAGGATCCTGTGGTAGTTGCATTTCTAGAATATGTATTGACTGATGGACAGAAATTTGCCGAAGAGACAGGATATATCGGTCTGCCCACGGAACATCTTAACGACGAACTGGCCAAATTTAAGGTTCAATAATCTATTAAACTAAACATATTGTGAGGTTATCATTATTAAAGCGGAGGTTATTAAAAGATAAATGGTTGAGGTGGTCTATGAAGATTCTAACCACCCTCTCCCTCTTTTTCTTAGCAGCAATGGCCACCGGTCTGATTTATAAGTCTATCCCTATACTCAAAACCTACCCTCTTTGGAATCTATTGTCGGGGGTAGAATGGAGTCCATTTCGTGGTGAGTTTGGCTTCAAATCATTCATTCTTTCCTCCATCTATGTTACAGGGCTTTCTATTGCCATTGCAGTACCAATTGCGCTCCTCACAGCTCTCTACTTAACTGAGCGTTCGCGCCCATTTATGAAAAAGATTGTCTTTCCTATCCTAGACATCCTAGCCGGTATTCCATCAGTAGTCTATGGTTTATGGGGCACACTAATCATTGTTCCGTGGATAGCTGATAAATTCGGGCCAAGATTTGTAGAATATACTAGTGGATACACCCTATTAGCAGGAGGTATAGTGCTTAGCGTTATGATTATTCCGTTATTGGTGAGTCTGTTTATTGAGTTATTCTCCACTGTGCCGCAAGAACTAAGAGACGCCTCTACCTCACTGGGGGCTACGCGCTGGCAAACTATGCGCTACATTATTCTTAGAAAAACCGCACCAGGCATCATTGCGGCAATCATTCTTGCAGTATCAAAAGCTTTTGGTGAAACGCTCGCCGTACTGATGGTTTGTGGGAATATGGTAGGTATACCTAAGTCGCTCTTCGATAGTGCTTATCCCCTACCTGCATTGATAGCCAATAACTATGGCGAAATGCTTTCGCTCCCGATCTACGAGTCGGCACTGATGTTTGCAGCACTTATACTATTTGTTATCATTCTAGTTTTTAATGCGATGTCGCGCATCATTCTGCACCGCGTCGAAAAGAGGTTTAAACTATGAAATGGAAGTTTATCGAAGAGAAGATTTTTAATCTGCTTATGTTTTTGTCGACCCTATTGGTGTTCATCTTCTTTGGGAGCATCATCTACACCATTGCCTACACGGGACTTCCTACATTGAATTGGGAGATGGTGACTTCATTACCAGGTGGAGGCTTCTACCTCGGCAAGGAGGGAGGTATACTAAATGCCATTATGGGATCACTAATGATCGTCACAGCATCTACTCTTATTGGATTGATAATCAGTATACCTATCGTGTTTTACATCAACGTATACTTAAATAAGGGATCGCGACTTGTATATTATACTCGATTATCATTTGATGTTCTGTTCGGCATCCCTTCAATTGTATATGGTGCCTTCGCTTTTACGTTTATGATTTTTCTAGGGCTCAAGGCCTCTTTATTAGGAGGTATTATTGTAATCACCATGCTAATTGTTCCTATATTTGTGCGTTCAATGGACGAAGTGGCTCGCTCGGTACCTAACGAGATGCTTGACGCTAGCTATTCACTGGGTGCTACCCGCCTTGAGGCATGCAAAGTAATGATGCGACAAATTGCCCCCGGTGTTGCAACAGCAACCCTACTTTCGGTAGGTCGTGCTATAGGCGACGCTGCTGCAGTGCTATTCACCGCTGGATTTACGGACAATATACCAACTACGCTTGATCAGCCGGCTGCCACGTTGCCCCTTGCTGTTTTCTTTCAGTTGAGTAGCCCCATTCCTGAGGTTAGAGAACGCGCTTATGCAGCAGCACTACTACTTACTATTATAGTTTTAGCGCTAAGTATCATCGGTCGACTCATAACAAGTTACTTCTCCAAGAACAAGATCAAGTAACAAATAAAAAGGAATGATTGATAATAAAAAGCAAATAAAAGATTGGATAAAAGAATTTGAGGACAAAACACCAGGTGAAATACTATCATTCTTCTTCTCTGAATTTGGAGAGGAAGCTATCCTAGCGACAGGTCTTGGTGCAGAAGGACAAGTGCTTACAGACTTGGCAGCTAAAACGAATCAGCCATTCCGCATATTTACAATAGACCCAGGACGACTTTTCCCAGAAAGTTATAAGCTGATAGAACGCACAAACCAGCGCTATAATATTAGCATTACAGTCTACTTCCCAGAAACCGAGGCAGTAGAGCACTATATTCAACACCATGGTGTAAATGGTTTCTATAATAGTGTGGAGAGTAGAAAAGCCTGTTGTAGAGCTAGAAAGGTAAATACACTGATGCGAGTACTCTCAACTGCCAAAGTATGGATATGCGGATTAAGAAGCGACCAATCTGTGACACGTACAAATATGCAACTCATCGAATGGGATGAACGACACAATCTGATTAAAGTAAATCCGCTAATATACTGGAGCGAAAAAGATGTGTGGGACTATATTCATCAAAACAACGTCCCCTATAATCCACTTCATGATAAAGGATACCCTACAATTGGTTGCCAACCCTGTACACGCCCCATTCGAGATGGAGAAAGTATTCGATCAGGACGCTGGTGGTGGGAAAGTCCAAACCATAAAGAGTGCGGATTGCACCGCGACTAAACAAAAAAAGGTACACCAAGAGGATAATAACCTCAGGATGTACCTTTTTTGTTGGTATCTAGAAAAGTGTTTATCGTAATCTATCAGCAGCTTGAACCATTGCTTCGTCTCTACCTATAGCACGAATGGCAAGATAATCAAAAATTAATGCTACACCAGGCAAGCAAAACGCCCAATTGATTTGGAAAATAATAGCATCATTGCGCAATACAAGATAAAAAGCAAGGAACGCTAAATAATAACCAATACACATCAAAGCTGAGAATATAACAAAACGAAGTTGAAGCATTCGTTTCTTAAATATAAATATAGCACTACCAGAAGTCAAGAGAGAGACAAGAAGAATGGCAAATAAGCCCCACGTAGATTGGTATTCACCAACCAACGAAACACCTAGATTCTTGAACACATTGGTTACGCCAGTAGGTTCTACCATGTAGCCTAAAGGTAAAATAAGTGCAAAAACTAAAGCTGCAACAGCAAGTAATAGGTATATCGTTTGAATTCGTTGTATCATAATATAGTAGAATTTGGATGTTTTTATATGAAAATAGTCAAGCAATAGAGTATTCCGCTACCACTTGACTATAATTCAACTTATTTTAAAATGTAGAGACACTGCTATTATTGAAGTTTATCTTTCTCTTTAGCAGGATTTCTATAGTAAATCTTACCTTCAATATACTCTTGAGTAGCAATCAAAGTAGGTTTAGGTAATTTCTCATAATAACGAGAAATTTCAATTTGCTCTCTGTTTTCAAATACTTCCTCTAGATTATCGTTGTAAGAAGCAAACTCTGCCAATTTCTTAGAAAGATCGTTCTTGATTTCAACACTAATCTGATTTGCACGCTTTGAAATAATCGCTACAGTCTCATAGATATTACCTGTATCAGCGCACAATTCCATCATGTCACGTGTTACCGTATTCGATGGAGCATTCGATTTTTTGTAATCCATAAATTTATATTTTATTCTTTAATCACTTTATTTGATGCCTCAAAAATTCTGTTGGCCTCTTTAGTATATTTACTGTCGGGGAACTCATTCTTAAATGCGTAATACTCATCAACTGCATCACGATAGCGTTCCATTCTTCTGGTCTCGACACTATTTGCAGCCATCTCATATTTCGCTCTTAGAATTAGAATCGAAAGATCTTCTCTAAGCTCTGTATAGGGATAATCCTTCAAAGCATTTTGAGCTGTTATTACTGCAGATTCATAGTTATTACCGAGATAATTGCCTAAATCATAGTAAAGCTTAGCAGCATAATAATCTTTCTTCACCAACTTATCCTGCAATTCGAACAACATTCTCTGAGACTCTTTTGTTTTCTCGCTTTTAGGATAATACTCCATAAATCGCTGAATCTGTTGAATCGCTGCATATGTACCACTCTGATCTAAGCGTGGCTCAGGAGAGTCTTCATATAATGCTTTACCGGCATGGAAGCTAGCAAGTTCTGTATATGTACCGCGTGGATAAGTATTACAATAAGTTGTGAAGGTCTGCGCTGCAGTTGAATAATCCTCTTGGTTGTAGTAGCTCATACCCAACATATAGAGTGACTCTTCAGCTTTATCCGTTCCCTTCATTATGGTAATAAGTTCGTTTAGCAGTGTAGCTGCACGCCCATATTGCCCCTTAGCATAATAGTTTTTAGCCGCTTCGTATTTGTAGTCGTAGTTCGTACTTTTCAACAGCTTGTTATACTCTCCACATGAGGACAGCGAAGCTCCGAAAAAAAGCGCAAGTATAATTTTTTTCTTCATTCCCTTAAAATAATGCGCAAAGTTAAATATTAAGACTATACAAAGCAATGAATATCACTATTTTTTTATTTTAAAAAACTAAAGAAAAACTCACTTCCTAGAATAGAGTTACACCTAGCAAACTAAAAAATATCTTACCATAACACTCTAATTATGTGCAAAATAGCACAACACGCGATAAAGGCATGCTAATTTTATTATATATTTATTTGGTAGATAAGAACTGAATACATACTTTTGCACCGCAAATCAGCATTGCAATGCACTCTTAGCTCAGTTGGTAGAGCAACTGACTCTTAATCAGTGGGTCCAGAGTTCGAATCTCTGAGGGTGTACTTTTACAGCGCTAATAAGCTTATCAAATAGCTTGTTAGCGCTTTTTTTCAACTTTCTAACACAAAAAAGACGTAGAGTTCCATGCAAGGAACATCTACGCCTTTTTTGTATAGACCAAAAGTTGGTTAAACCAATCTTACGAAAACTTCACCTTCTACATCTTCTGTAGAGATCTTATCTTCACGTAGCAACCAACCTAAGCCTAAAAATAGATCTTTGTCAACCAGTTTAGTCGCCTTTTTAATTTGCTTAGCAGTAAGACCATCTGTACCATCAATAGCGATCCAGATTTTACCTGCCATTTCACCTGCTTTAGATTTTAACATTCTTCCAGATTTTAGTTAGACATTAAACATTATAATTCTTTTAATTAAAAAAGATTATTTAATATGTGCAAATATAACATATTCTCATGTTATACAACATGCAAATAATAAAAAAACATCAATTTGATTCGAAAATTTTAATATTCAAAGCAAAATAACACTCATTACCACAATGATATAATAGTTATTTCATTTATTTTTGAGATAATTGAGCCAGATTGAAGCTGCCGACTCTACCATTTTTACACAAGGACGTTTACTATAATATTCCTCATCTCGCATTTCAGGAATATTTGTCACTACCGTCTTTGGCTTTAAACCCAACAATTCTCCACAGTTGATAGCTCCATTCTGTTTGATGAATTCTTTAGCTAGTGTCTGCACCAGTTCATAGTTACGAGCCTTTCCATCTCTGTCTCCCCCATCTGTTGCACCAGTTTCTAGACCAGCAAGCATAAACAAACCGCACGCTGCTCCACAAGTTTCTCGCATACGCCCAATTCCTCCACCAAAAGAAGCGGCCATTTTAAATGCCTGCTCCGGAGTAAAGCCATACAAGTCTGCAAATGCACCCACTACAGCCTGCGAACAATTATATCCTTCCTTGAATAGCATTACTGCTGAAGTAACTCTATCATTTAATTCTTTATCGTTCATATTTTATAATTTATCTTTGCAACAAAGATAAATTATAAAAACAATACTTCTTTATATGACTATAACTTTTAATATCAACTTGCGCCCTTATCCACGCGGTTTTCATTTAGTAACCCAAGAAATTGTGAGTTAACTTTCCCATCTACCTAAGCATGGTCTTTTAGTTCTATTTATAAAACATACCTCAGCCGCTTTAACTATTAATGAAAATGCTGACCCAGACGTACGTTACGATTTCAATCAATTCTTTGATCGTTCAATTCCAGATAACACGACATACTTTACGCATACAGACGAAGGTCCTGACGACATGAGCGCACACTTGAAAGCCTCATTACTAGGCTTCTCTGTCAGCATACCTATCTGCAACCACCGTCTAAATTTAGGAACTTGGCAAGGTATTTATCTTGGAGAGTTTAGAAATAATGGAGGGAGTCGACGCATTAGCGTTACAATTATAGAATAGCAGTAATAAGAAGCCAAACATTAAGAACAGTGACCGTAGCTGCAATAATATAAAGAATTGCAGTAGTGGAAAACTTGTTGACGTACTCCCCCATCACTTTCTTAGACGATGTAAGGCGCACCTGCATAAAAACCGTAAAGGGAAGCTGAACACTAAGAAGCATCTGCGAAATAATCAATCCTCGGAAGGGATCGCCTATAAAAGCAATTAGGAGCAATGCTAAGAAGAGAGAAAGACATACTCCAAGCCGTGTGTGGTTATCTTTGATATTATATGATTCACCAAAAATCCCAGAAAAAATTGAACCAGCTGCCATTCCACTCGTGATGGTAGAAGAAAAACCAGCTAACAAAAGAGCCACCGCAAATACAGCCCCCGCATTTTGTCCCAAAAGTGGATCTAATAAAGATTTAGCTTGCTGCAATTCTTCCACAGGGGTCTTAGTAACAAAGAAGGTCGTAGCGGCAAGAAGTATCATTGCGCTATTGATAGCCCAACCAACAATCATAGAAAAGAGCGTATCATATAGCTCGTACTTCATAACCCGGCGTATAGATTGACTATCTTGCTTATTGTATTGATGGCTTTGAATGACTTCCGAGTGCAGAAAAAGGTTGTGAGGCATTACAACAGCACCAATAACACTCATCACAATAAGCATACTACCTTCAGGGATAGTAGGTTTTACCCAACCTACAAATGCTTCGGGCCAAGAGATATCCACTAAAAATAGTTCGTAAACAAATGACAACCCGATTATTGAAACAAAAGCAATAATAAAACGTTCAATTCGCTTATAAGCATTAGTAAATAGTAGAATAGCAACCAAAATAGTCGAAAGAAGTGCACCCCAAATTATAGGAATATCAAACAACATTTCCAACGCAATTGCACTACCTAAGATTTCGGCCAAAGAGGTAGATACCGATGCCATAACTGCCGATATTAACATCGGATGAGAAACCCGTTTCCGAGTATATTTTGTTATAGCTTCTGAAAGACACAAGCCGGTTGCAATGCCTAGATGAGCTACATTGTGCTGAAGAATTATAAGCATTATTGTAGAAAGGGTGACTACCCAAAGAAGAGAATAACCGTAAATTGAGCCGGCTGCAAAGTTGGATGCCCAGTTTCCTGGATCGATAAATCCCACCGTGACTAGCAGACCAGGGCCAATGTATCTCAAAAAATCCAACCCGCCTAAATACCTTTTATGATCCTTGCGAAATAAATCTTTATAGAACAATTTCATATGAGTTACTATATAATATTAATTCTTAGTGTCTAACCGTGACAAAATCATCTTGTACAGCTAAAAACCACCCAATCAAACAAAAATAATAATAATATTTGTAAATTGAGTTTTAATATTTTATATTTGCACATCAAGAGACTCTGGACAGCCCCTTATTTAGATCGGAAGAGCACACGTCTGAACTCCAGTCACATTCAGAAATCT